>CAYGZV010000039.1:0-13619 GCA_964354425.1 uncultured Rhodoplanes sp.
GGTTCTTCGCCTCTCCCCGCGCGCGGGGAGAGGTCTGGGCAAACGCGGCCGACTAATCCCCGGCTTGCGCCGCCTCCCGCGGCTGCTCGCCGCCCTCCGCCTTCTGCTTGGCCTCGATATCCTCGCCCGACTCCTGGTCGACAACTTTCATCGAGAGCCGCACTTTGCCGCGCTCGTCGAAGCCGAGCAGCTTGACCTTGACCTTGTCGCCTTCCTTGACGACGTCGGTCACCTTCTGCACCCGGCGGGGCGCGAGCTGGCTGATATGCACGAGTCCGTCGCGCGAACCGAAGAAGTTCACGAAGGCGCCGAAATCCATCACCTTCACCACCGTGCCTTCATAGACCTGGCCGACCTCGGGCTCGGAGGCGATCGACTTGATCCAGTTGATGGCGGCGCGGATCGATTCCGCCTTGGCGGAGGCGACCTTGACGGTGCCGTCGTCGGAAATGTCGATCTTGGCGCCGGTCTTCTCCACGATCTCGCGGATCACCTTGCCGCCCGAGCCGATCACCTCGCGGATCTTGTCCACGGGAATCGAGAACACCTCGATGCGGGGCGCGTGCTCGCCGAGCTGGGCGCGGTGCTGGCTGAGCGCCTTCGACATCTCGCTGAGAATATGCAGGCGGCCGTCCTTGGCCTGATTGAGCGCGACCCGCATGATCTGCTCGGTGATGCCGGCGATCTTGATGTCCATCTGCAGTGAGGTGACGCCGTTCTCGGTGCCCGCCACCTTGAAATCCATGTCGCCGAGATGATCCTCGTCGCCGAGAATGTCGGACAGCACGGCGAAGCGATCGCCTTCGAGGATGAGGCCCATCGCGATGCCGGCGGTCGGCGAGCGCAGCGGCACGCCGGCGTCCATCAAGGCGAGCGAGGTGCCGCACACGGTCGCCATCGAGGACGAACCGTTCGATTCGGTGATCTCGGACACCGCACGGATCGTGTAGGGGAACTCGTGATGCAGCGGCAGCACCGGGTGGATCGCCCGCCAGGCAAGCTTGCCGTGGCCGATCTCGCGCCGCCCCGGCGAACCGAGCCGCCCGGTCTCGCCGACCGAGAACGGCGGGAAATTGTAATGCAGCATGAAGGTCTCTTTGTAGGTGCCTTCGAGCGCATCGATGAACTGCTCGTCCTCCCCGGTGCCGAGGGTGGCGACCACCAGGGCCTGCGTCTCCCCGCGGGTGAACAGGGCCGAGCCGTGCGCGCGCGGCAGCACGCCGACCTCGGCCGTGATCGGGCGCACGGTCTGTAGATCGCGCGCATCGATGCGCCGGCCGGTGTCGAGGATGTTCCAGCGAACGATCTTGGCTTCCAGGTCCTTGAACACGCCAAGGACGTGGTGTTCCTGGTGGACCGGCTCGATTCCGGGCGGGAAGAAGTGGGCCTTCACCTTCGCCTTGGCGGCGTCGACCGCCTTGTGGCGCTCCTGCTTCTGCGCGACCGCATAGGCGGCGCGCAGATCCGCTTCGACGAGGCCGAGCATCTCCTTCTCGATAGCGGCATTGTCCGGGACCACGAGATCGCGCGGCTCCTTCGCCGCCTTCTCCGCGAGGCGGATGATGGCCTCGATGACCGGCTGAAGGTGGCGATGGCCGAACATCACGGCGCCGAGCATGACCTCCTCGGGCAGCTCGCGCGCCTCCGATTCGACCATCAACACTGCGTCCTGGGTGCCCGCGACGACGAGATCGAGATGGCTCTCCAGCATCTCGTCGATCTGCGGATTGAGGACATATTCGTTGTTGATGAAGCCGACCCGCGCCGCGCCGATCGGTCCCATGAACGGCGCGCCCGACAGGGTCAGCGCGGCCGACGCGGCGACCATGGCGACGATGTCGGGATCATTCTCCAGATCGTGCGACAGCACGGTGGCGATCACCTGGGTGTCGCAGCGCCAGCCGTCGGCGAACAACGGGCGGACGGGGCGGTCGATCATCCGCGAGGTGAGCGTCTCGCGCTCGCTCGGGCGGCCTTCGCGCTTGAAAAAGCCGCCGGGGATGCGCCCGGCCGCATAGGTCTTTTCCTGATAGTTGCAGGTGAGCGGCAGGAAATCGATGCCGGGCCGCGGATTTTTCTCGGCGACGACGGTCGCAAGGACGGTGCTCTCGCCATAGGTGGCGAGGACGGCGCCGTCGGCCTGCCTGGCCATGCGGCCGGTCTCCAGGACGAGCTTGCGCCCAGCCCAGTCGATTTCCACACGATGAGTATCGAACATAGGAGATTCTTTCATGGGTTCTCGGTTGCGCTTCCGAAGCCATGAGCAAGACGGCGGGGTGCTGCTACGCCGCGGGCGGCCGCAGCGTCACGCAGCGTCCGGCGATCCTGCCATGGCGTTCTTAAGCCTCGGTTCGTCGGGCTTCATTGCAGCCCAGACCTCCTGGCCGCCAATCGACTAGCGGCGAATGCCAAGCCGCTCGATCAGTTTGCGGTAGCGCGCCTCATCGGCGCGTTTCAGATAATCGAGCAACTGACGGCGTTGCGAGACGAGCTTCAAAAGGCCGCGTCGCGAATGGTTGTCTTTGACGTGAGTCTTGAAGTGCTCGGTCAGGTTGGAGATCCGCTCGGAGAGGATTGCGACCTGCACCTCCGGCGATCCAGTGTCGTCGGCTTTCGCACCGTAGGATGTGATGAGTTCTGCCTTGCGGCTCGTCGTGATCGACATCGGCAAGCACCTTATTGTCGGCCGGCTCTTCCATGCAGGCCAGCGAGATTGAACACACGCTTGGGGACGATTTCGCCACGCTCCATTTCGGCAAGGGCGATGAGTTGGCCCGCGACCGTGACATAAATGGTGCCATGGACGACGGGAGCGTCCCGTCCGCGCATCAGAACGGCGTGGCCCCGCTGGAGCTTTGCCGCATCGGCCCGACTGACGGCCAGCGCCGGGATGTCGTCCAGCGCGGTCGAGACGGGCAAGAGCGCGTCGGCGAGGCTAGCCTCGCCGACTGCGGCTCTATCGCACAAAGCCTCAAGTTGGGCTAGCGGAATCATGTCCGCCTCGCTGAACGGCCCGACGGCCGTGCGGCGCAGCGAACAGACATGGCCGAAGCAGCCGAGGGCGCGGCCGAGGTCGCGGGCGAGCGCGCGCACATAGGCGCCCTTGCCGCACTCGGCGGCGAAGTCCGCGTGGTCGGGGTCCGGCGTGCCGGCGAGCTCCAGCCGATGGATGTCGATCGGCCGCGCCTTCAGTTCGACCGCCGCGCCTTCGCGCGCGATGTCATAGGCCCGCTCGCCCTCGATCTTGATGGCGGAATAGCGCGGCGGGACCTGCTCGATCGTGCCGGTGAAACCGGGGAGAAGCGCGCGGATCGCCTCGGCCGAGGGGCGCGTTTCGCTCGTTGCGACGGCGCGCCCTTCGGCATCGTCGGTGTCGCGCTCCTCGCCCCAGCGCACGGTGAAATGGTAGTGCTTGCGCCCGTCCATCACATACATGACGGTCTTGGTCGCTTCGCCGAGCGCGATCGGCAGGCAGCCCGAGGCGAGCGGATCGAGCGTGCCGGCGTGTCCGGCGCGCTTGGCGGAAAACAGGCGTTTGACCACCGAGACCGCGTGGGTCGAGGTCATGCCGACCGGCTTGTCGAGCACCAGCCAGCCATGCACGTCGCGCTTTGGGCGCTTCTTCGGAGGCGTTCCTTCGATTGCGCGGCCGGTGCGGCCGTCGTGCTCTGCGCCTACCCCCGCCTGCGGGGGAGGGTCGGGGAGGGGGGTATTCTTGGGGGGCGCTTGCAGGTCACCTCCCTCACGAGCGACCTGCGGCCGGTCGGCCTCTCCCTCAAGGGGGGAGGCGACTGTCTTTTCCGAGCCGGCGCTCATTCGCCCTCTTCGGGTTTGTTTTCGAGGTCGCGCGCCACCTCCGGTGAACGCAGGAGGTCTTCGATGCGCTGCGCCTCGTCGAACCGTTCGTCGATGCGAAAGCGAATGTCGGGCGCGAATTTGAGGTTCACGCGCCGCGCGATTTCGCCCCGCAGGAAGCGCCTATTGCGGTCGAGCGCGGCGAGGACTGCTTTCTCGTCTTGGCCGCCGAGCGGCATCACATAGATGGTGGCGAGCCGCAGGTCGGGACTCAGGCGCGCCTCGGCGACCGTGATCAGATGCGTCTCGATCACCGGGTCGTGCACCTCCCCGCGCGCGAGAATCTCGGCGAGCGCATGGCGCACCAGTTCGCCGGCGCGCAGGGCGCGCTGCGAGGGGGCATTTGGTTGACCCGAAAACTCACTTGCTCGCGCGCGACGACCCGATGACGATTTCACTTATCCTCTTCGCTTTCGTTTAGTTCCGGCAACAAAGCAGCAAGCGATGCAATACGCCCAAATGCCCGCACTGCGGCTTCTTCCGCCGTTGATCTCACTTGGTCTTCAAGCGCCTTGTTTACGAAGTCGGACAGGACTTTCAACTGCCCACTCTGCTCGTAAACCTGTTTCTGGAGTTCTCGAATTCGCTGATCGAGTTCTTGGTTGTCTTTCTTAAGCGCATCGACCGAACTCTCAAGCTTAAGCATGTTGAGGACGAACTCTCCGAGGCGTCCCCAGGTCGGAAGATATGATCCTCGCGGTGGCTTGCTGGGCGGCTTGCCGCCCGGTTCTTCCGACGCCATCCCCGCTAGCCCGAAATCAACTTTTCCAGCGTACGAGCCGTCTGCGCTTGCGTGTTGTTGATGCGTTGCTCATTCAGGGATATGTCCCGCAGCAGTGCTCGCTTATTAGCAACGCTTTCCTGCGCCACAATTGCGATGCTGGCGAGCTTATCTGTTGCCCAATCGAAAGCCTCAGATAACGCTTCCTGATCCACCGGCGCTTCTGATCTCGACCGTGCACGAAGAAAATGCAGTGCCGCCTTTCGTACGATGACCTCTCTTGGGGTATGCTCGTCCAAGCTGTCTAATAGCTTTTCTGGCTTCTGCTTACGTCCGTTTAGTCCTATGTCAGCCAAACGTTGCAGCAGAGATCGTCTTTGTTCTGTGTGCTGCGTCTCTAAGACCTGCCGTTGCTGTGCCATTCGATTCTCCGTCACAGGCTCCGCTGCACCGTCTCGACGCGGTAGCATTCGATCACGTCGCCCTCGCGCATGTCCTGGTAGCTCTCGAACGACATGCCGCATTCGTGCCCGGCGGTGACCTCGCGGACGTCGTCCTTGAGGTGCTTGAGCTGCGAGAGCCTGCCCTCGTGGATGACCACATTGTCGCGGATGAGCCGGACATTGGCGCCCCGCTGCACCACGCCGTCCATGACCCGGCAGCCGGCCACCTTGCCGACCTTGGAGACCATGAAGATCTGCAGGATCTGCGCGTTTCCGAGCGTCGTCTCGCGCATGGTCGGCGCGAGCAGGCCGGACATCGCCTTCTTCACGTCGTCGACCAGATCGTAGATCACGTTGTAGTAACGAATCTCCACGCCGAGCCGCTCGGCCGCTTCGCGCGCCTCCTTGTGGGCGCGCACATTGAAGCCGATGATCGCGGCGCCCGACGCTTCGGCAAGCGTCACGTCCGATTCGGTGATGCCGCCGACGCCCGACAGGATCACCCGCGCGGCCACTTCCTCGGTCCCGAGCTTGTCGAGCGCGCCGACGATGGCTTCGACCGAGCCCTGCACGTCGCCCTTGACGACGAGCTGGAAGTCCTTGCGCCCGGACGCCTTGAGCTGCGTCATCATCTGCTCGAGCGAGCCGCGCGCGCCGGTCGCCCGCGCCGCTTGCCTGTCGCGCTTCTGCCGCGCCCGATAGGCCGTCACTTCGCGCGCCCGGCCCTCATTGTCGACCACGGCGAGCCGGTCGCCCGCCTCGGGCGTGCCGTTGAAGCCGAGCACTTCGACCGGCGTCGAGGGGCCGGCCTGTTCGACCGGAGCGCCGGTGTCGGAGACGAGCGCGCGCACGCGGCCCCATTCCGCTCCCGCGACGACGATATCGCCGACCCTCAGCGTGCCGCGCTGGATGAGCACGGTCGCAACCGGGCCCCGCCCGCGGTCGAGCTTCGCCTCGATCACGGTGCCTTCGGCCGGCCGGTCCGGATTGGCCCGCAGGTCGAGGATTTCGGCCTGCAGGCTGATCGTTTCCAGCAACCGGTCGAGATTGGTCTTCTGCTTGGCGGAGACCTCGACGTCGAGCACGTCGCCGCCGAGCGATTCGACCTGCACCTCGTGCTGAAGCAGCTCGGTGCGCACCCGTTCCGGCTTGGCGTCCGGCTTGTCGATCTTGTTGATCGCGACGATGAGCGGCACCTTGGCCGCCTTGGCGTGCTGAACGGCCTCCACCGTCTGCGGCATGACGCCGTCGTCGGCCGCCACCACCAGCACGACCACGTCGGTCACTTTGGCGCCGCGCGCCCGCATCGCGGTGAACGCAGCGTGGCCGGGCGTGTCAATGAAGGTGATCTTGCTCCCGGACGGCGTGGCGACCTGATAGGCGCCGATATGCTGGGTGATGCCGCCCGCCTCGCCGCCCGCGACATTGGTCGCGCGGATGGCGTCGAGCAGGGAGGTCTTGCCGTGGTCGACATGGCCCATGATGGTGACGACCGGCGGACGCGGGCGCAGTTCCTCCGGATCGTCCGCCTTGTCGAACAGCCCTTCCTCGACGTCCGACTCGGCAACGCGGCGCACGGTGTGCCCCAGTTCTTCAGCGACGAGCTGGGCCGTGTCGGCGTCGACCGTATCGGTGATCTTCGCCATCTGGCCCTGCTTCATCAGGAGCTTGATGACGTCGACCGCGCGCTCGGCCATGCGGTTGGCGAGCTCCTGGATCGTGATCGCCTCGGGGATGGTGACCTCGCGCACGAGCTTCTCCTTCGGCTCGTTCGCGGCATGTCCCTTGAGGCGCTGAACGCGCCGGCGAAACGAAGCCACCGAACGCTCGCGCACCTCGCCGGCGTCGAGGGCGGTCACCACGGTGAGGCGGCCGCGGCTTTTTTGGGTGGTGTTGCGGGTGGGCTTCGGAGGCGGCGCCGGACGGGCCGGGCCGGGGCCGCGACGCACAAGACGCGGTGCTTCTTCCTCGTCCGGCTCCAGCACCGCGGTGCGCGTGTTGATTGCGGGCGTGGCCGTGGCGGCCGCGGTGATGGTCGCGGCTTTCGCCTTGGCGGCCTCGTCGTCGCCGAAGCGCTTCTTGGCCTCCTGCTCGGCCTTGCGCTTGGTTTCCTCCTCGTGGCGGCGGCGCTCTTCCTCGTCGCGCTTGCGCGCCTCGGCGGCCTCGCGCTCGACCCGCTCGGACGATTCGCGCTCGTTGCGGCGGCGCGCCTCTTCCTCGGCGATCTTGCGCTCTTCCGCCTCGCGCACCTTGGCGTCGGCGAGCGCGTGCGCCCGGGCGCTGCGCTCCTCCTCGGTCAGCGTGCGCAGCACGACTCCGGAGGGCCTTGAACTCGACGTCTGCGGCGCGGCCGGGGCGGGGCCGGCGGTGACGCGCCCGCGCGGGCGCGGGGCGGCCGGTGCGGCCGCCTGCGGCGCTGGCGGGCTCGGCTCCATCGCCTTTGCCTCGCCCGGGCCGACGGCGCGACGTTTCACCTTCTCGACCACCACCGCCTTGGTGCGGCCGTGACTGAAGCTCTGACGCACCATGCCCTGCTCGACGCCCGTTCGCTTGAGCGTCAAGGTCTTGGGTTGCGCGACCGTCAGGGTCTTTTCGCCTGTGTTCTTCGTATCTGTCATTACGTTCCTAGTGCGGGGTCTGTGGTCCTCGCCGCCTCGTCGCCCCTTTCGCCGACGCTGTCATTGCGGAACCGGTCAAGGACGCGCCAGCGCGCCAGGACCGCCTCGCTTGCGTGCCCGGACAAGAGCGCAGCATGTATCACATTTGGGCGTGCCAGTGCCAAATCCAATTCCGGCGAGGCAAATGTTCCGATGATGGTAACCGGGCCCGCCCCCGCCTGGTGTTTCGCCGCTCCGGCGATCTTGCGAACGCCGTCGGCGCCCGCCTCGCGCGCATGGATCAGCGCGATCACCGCGCCGGACTCCAGGGCGTTCGCGACCTTTGCATGGCCCGCCGCGACTTGGCCGGCCTTGTGGGCGATCGCGATTGCGTCAAGCACGGAGCGCTCCAGCAGCCGTTCCGTAACAGCGGGCAGGTCGGCGTCGGCCGTCCCGCCGCGGAGAGCGCGCTGGAGAGCGCCGCGGCGCACTGCCTGCGCCAGCACGCCTCGCCGCGCGGTCACCCAGGCGCCGCGCCCGGGCAGCGTTCGCTTGAGGTCGGCCACCACGCGGCCGTCCGGCGCGGCGACGAAGCGGATCAGCTCGGACAAAGGCCGCACGGTGCGGGTGACGACGCAGAGCCGCTCGCGCACCGCGGAGCGCCGCGGTCCGGCATCGAGCAGGTCCTGATCCATCCGCGCAAGCATCGCAGCGACCATCTTTCCGTCACGCCTCCGGCGCGGCGGCGTCCTCGCCGCTCTCGCCGCCTTCGGCCTGCGGCGGCGGGGCGAGGTCCGCCTCGTCGATCCAGCCCGCCTTCACGCGCGCGCGCATGATCATCTCCTCGCACTCCTCCCGCGTCAGCTCGAACTCGTCGAGAATGCCGGCCGTGTGCGTGGTCTCGCCGTCCTTGCGCTCGCTCCAACCGCTGAGGTCATCGGTGGCGCAGCCGGCGAGGTCCTCCACCGTCTTGATCGCGTTTTCGCCGAAGGCGACCAGGATGCGCGGCGTGACGCCGGGAATGTCGTTCAGTTCGTCGGCGACGCCGAGCTGCTTGCGCTGCTCGTCGTATTCCGCATCGATCCGCGCAAGATAATCGGTCGCGCGCGCCTGCAACTCCGCCGCCGTGTCCTCGTCGAAGCCTTCGATCACTGCGATCTCCTTCTGGTCGACCATCGAGAGTTCCTCGACCGAGCCAAAGCCTTCCGAGGCGAGCAGCTGGCCGACCACTTCGTCGACATTGAGCGTGTCCATGAACATGCGGCTGCGCTTCTCGAAATCGGCCTGGCGGCGCTCGGATTCCTCCTGCTCGGTGAGGATGTCGATGTCCCACCCCGTGAGCTGGGAGGCAAGCCGCACATTCTGGCCGCGCCGGCCGATCGCGAGCGAGAGCTGCTGGTCGGGCACGACCACGGCGATGCGCTCGCGCTCTTCGTCGAGCACGACTTTGGCGACCTCCGCGGGGGCGAGCGCATTCACCACGAATGTGGCGATGTCGGGCGACCACGGAATGATGTCGATCTTCTCGCCCTGCAGCTCGTTCACCACGGCCTGCACGCGCGAGCCGCGCATGCCGACGCAGGCGCCGACCGGATCGACCGAGGAATCGCGCGATATCACCGCGATCTTGGCGCGCGAGCCGGGATCGCGCGCCACCGCCTTCACCTCGACAATGCCGTCGTAGATTTCCGGCACCTCCTGGGTGAACAGCTTCGCCATGAATTGCGGGTGGGTGCGGGAGAGGAAGATCTGCGGGCCGCGCGGCTCCCGCCGCACGTCGTAGATATAGGCGCGGATGCGGTCGCCGTTGCGGAACACTTCGCGCGGCAGCAATTCGTCGCGCCGCACGATCGCCTCGCCGCGGCCGAGATCGACGACCACATTACCGTACTCGACCCGCTTGACGATGCCGTTGACGATGTCGCCGATGCGATCCTTGAATTCCTGGTATTGGCGGTCGCGCTCGGCCTCGCGCACCTTCTGCACGATCACCTGCTTCGCCGACTGGGCGGCGATGCGCCCATATTCGAGCGGGGGCAGGGTGTCGGCGATGGTGTCGCCGATCTGCGCCGCCGGATTGAAGTGGCGCGCCGCCTCCAGGCTGATCTGGTTGGCCGGGTTCTCGACCTCCTCGACCACCAGCATGTGGCGGGAGAGCCGCAGTTCGCCCTTCTTCGGATCGATCTCGGCGTGCACGTCGGTCTCGCTGCCGTAGCGCGAACGCGCGGCCTTGGCGATCGCGTCCTCCATCGCATGAATGACGATGCTGCGGTCGATCGACTTTTCCCGCGCGACCGCGTCGGCGATCTGCAGGAGCTCGAGCTTGTTGGCGCTGACGACGGCCATGAATCAATCTCCATCGTGGCCGGAAAGACCCGGCTTGTGCATCGGCGTCTGCCCAGCATGAACAGGCTTGCGGGACGACGTCCGATCCTTGCGGCGCGCGGCCCGCAACTGGCGCGCTTCGCGTTCCTCGGCCTTGCCACGCCGCAGCGATTCGGCGATCAGGTCGTCGGTGAGAACGAGCTTGGCATCGAGCATCTGCTCGATCGGCAGCGACGCCTCCTGCTGCTCGCCCGCGGCGCCCTCAATATGGAGGCGGGCGGAATGGCCGTCCACTCCGGTCAGGCGCCCGCGGAACCGCCGCCGCCCGTCGACCGCGACCGCCATCTCCAGCTTGATCTCCTGGCCGATGTGACGTTCGAAATCGGACCGCCGCACGAGCGGCCGGTCGATTCCGGGCGAGGAGATTTCCAGCCGATAGCTGCGATCGAGCGGATCGGCAACGTCGAGCACCGGCGATAGCGCACGCGAGGCGGCCTCGCAATCCTCGATCGGCATCGCGCCGTCCGGCCGCTCCGCCATGATCTGCACCGTGCAGCCGCTGAGACCGGAGACGCGCACGCGCACGAGCCGATAGCCGAGATCGGCCAGCACCGGCTCGACGATATGGGCGACGCGCGCCGCCACACCGCTGTCGGTGATCAGCCGCGGCTCGTCCAACGCGTTTGTCTCGGTCGTTTCCGTCATGCCTCCGATCCGTCGCGGCGCGCGCAAGTAACAAAAAAGAGCGGGTCCCGGGCGGGGCCCACTCTCACCAGCCGTTCGGCGCATCCGACCGTTATGAGATATCCTACATGGACAGGCCGCAATATAGTGATAAACGGCTGCGGCGCAAGGCCAAAAGGGAGCCCGGCCAAGGTTGCGCGAGGACCGCCGACGTGCGTGGACGTCTCGATTTCTGGTTTGAATTCGCTTCCACCTATTCCTATCCGGCGGCGATGCGGATCGTCCCGCTCGCGCGCGCAGCCTCGGTCGAGGTGCGGTTCCGGCCGTTCCTGCTCGGGCCGGTTTTCAAGGCGCAGGGGTGGGACACCTCGCCCTTCAATCTTTTTCCCGCGAAGGGCCGTTACATGTGGCGCGATCTTGAGCGCATCTGCGCCGCGCTCGATCTGCCGTTCCGCCGGCCGGACCCCTTCCCGCAGATGAGCCTGCAGGCGGCGCGGGTCGCGCTTGTCGGTCTTGCGGATGACTGGGGAGAGGAGTTCTGCCGCGCCCTCTATCGCGCCGAATTCGGAGCGGGCCGGCGGATCGATGATCCCGATGTGCTCGCCGATCTGCTCGCCGGCTTGGGCGTCGATCCCGCCGCCATATTGGCCGCTGCGCAAAGTCCCGAGATAAAACAGAGGCTGCGGGAGCAGAGCGAGGAGGCGCAACGCCTCGGCCTGTTCGGCGCGCCGAGCTTCGTCACCGCCGACGGCGAGGTTTTCTGGGGCAATGACCGGCTGGAGACGGCGCTCGCCTGGGCGCAGGGCGCCGCGGCCTCGACGCGGGAACGCTAGAGCATTTTCCGGCGAAGTGGGAACCGGTTCGCCGTAGAAAATGCGATCGCGCAACGATAGCTGGAGCGAATTCCGATTCCGCTGGAACGGAATTCGCTCTAGGCGGTGCGCCGGAAGGCGAGATAGCAGGGCCGCCGCCCGGCGCGGATCGCCTTCTCCTCGTAGCGGGTGCGCGTGTGGCCGGGCCACGGCAGACGCCAGTCGTCGGCGCGCTCGGCGGTCCAGACGAAATGCGGCGAGCGCAGCAGGCGCTCGAGCGTCCAGGCGGCGTAATCCGGCCAGTCGGTCGCAAAGCGCAGCTCGCCGCCCGCCGCAAGCACGCGGGCGAGGGCGGCGACGCTTTCGTCCTGGATGAAGCGCCGCTTCCAATGGCGGCGCTTCGGCCATGGGTCGGGATAAAGGAGATCGATGCGTGCGAGCGAAGCGTCGGGAAGCCAGGCGATCACCTCGGCGGCGTCGCCGCAATGCAGGCGAATATTGGCGAGCCGCTTCGTCTCGATCAGGCTCAGCGCGCGCGCCATGCCGTTGAGAAACGGCTCGCAGCCGATGAAGCCGGTGTCCGGCAGCCGCTCGGCGGCGCCCGTCAAGTGCTCGCCCCCGCCAAAGCCGATTTCCAGGCGCACCGCCCGCACCGGGGGCGTGAACAAGGCGGTCAGCGGGTTCGGGGCCGGTGGGCGCAACGGCAGGGCGAGGCGCGGCAGCAACGTCTCGACGAGGCCGGCGCGTTGCCGCCGCAAGGGACGTCCCTTGCGCCGGCCGTGCAGCGCCCGGGGATGGCCGGCGGCGTCGCTCAACGATAGCTCCGCCTTCGCATCTGTAGGCAAAAAGTCGCCGCCGCCGCGGAGAGCGGGCGAGGGCGGCGGCCCGGTTTCAGGACACCGCGGAGCGGATCGAGTCCGCAAGGTCGGTCTTTTCCCAGGAGAAGCCGCCGTCGGCGTCCGGCGGCCGTCCGAAATGGCCGTAAGCGGCGGTGCGCGCATAGATCGGGCGGCTGAGACTGAGGTGCTCGCGAATTCCGCGCGGGGAGAGGTCCATCACCTCGCCGAGCGCCTTTTCGAGCCGCGCCTCCGGCACCTGTCCGGTTCCGTGCAGGTCGACATAGAGCGAGAGCGGACGCGATACGCCGATCGCGTAGGAGAGCTGGATCGTGCAGCGATCGGCGAGCCCGGCGGCGATCACGTTCTTGGCGAGGTAACGCGCCGCATAGGCGGCCGATCGGTCGACCTTGCTCGGGTCCTTGCCGGAGAAGGCGCCGCCGCCATGCGGCGCTGCGCCGCCATAGGTGTCGACGATGATCTTGCGCCCGGTCAGCCCGCAATCGCCGTCCGGACCGCCGATCACGAATTTGCCGGTCGGGTTCACGTGCCAGCTCGTATTCTTGGTGATCCAGCCGGAGGGCAGCGCCTGGATCACATAGGGTTCGATGATCGCCTTGATGTCGTGCGAGGACAGGTTTTCGTCGAGATGCTGGGTCGAGACGACGATCTGCGTCACCTCGACCGGCTTGCCGCCTTCATAGCGGACCGTGACCTGGCTCTTGGCGTCGGGCCCGAGCGCCTGCGTCTCGCCGGACCGGCGCGCTTCGGACATGAGCTTGAGAATGCTGTGGGCGTAGTAGATCGGGGCCGGCATGAATTCGGGCGTCTCGCGGCAGGCGTAACCGAACATGATGCCCTGGTCGCCCGCGCCTTCGTCCTTGTTGCCGGCGGGGTCCACCCCTTGCGCGATGTCGGCCGACTGGCCGTGCAGGTGGACCTCGATGCTCGCCTTCTCCCAATGGAAGCCGGCCTGTTCGTAGCCGATATCCTTGATCGCGAGCCGCGCGACATGGGCGATATAGTCGCGCGTGAGGGCCGACGGCCCGCGCGTCTCGCCGGCGATGACGACGCGATTGGTGGTCGCGAGCGTCTCGCAGGCGACGCGCACGCGGCGCGCGTCCCACCCGAACCGGGGGGCCTGGTCGAAGAACGCGTCGACGATCTCATCGGAGATGCGATCGCACACCTTGTCCGGATGGCCTTCCGATACCGATTCGCTGGTGAAGAGAAAGCTCGTGCGCGACACGTTGTTACTCCCCCGAGTGACCGAGAACGCCCCGTGATCGTTCCGTGATCGTTCGTTTGACCGGCGTTTCTTGCAGTGTCGCGTCGCGGGGTCAAGT
>CAYGZV010000039.1:13719-21937 GCA_964354425.1 uncultured Rhodoplanes sp.
CCGTGATCGTTCGTTTGACCGGCGTTTCTTGCAGTGTCGCGTCGCGGGGTCAAGTGCAGGGCCGGGCGGGAGCGGCGAGGCCGGGCGGCCGCGCGCCGGTCGGAGACGCACCGATGGAGCCCTGCTCCGCCGCATCGAAGGCGCTTCGCACGCCTTCGGGCCCGCTGGCGGATCGCGGCGAGTTCGCGCAGCACAATTCGATCGGAGCAAAGCGAACGTAAACGTCGATCAGGCGGCGGGAGTCTCGGCGGCGTCGGCCGGCTTTCCGGCGATGTGCTCGACCAGATCGACGATGCGGCGCCGCAGCTTGGCGTCGTTGATGCGCATGAAGGCTTTCGTGAGCGCCAGGCCGTCCGAGGTGGCGAGAAAATCAGAGACATAGGTCGGCGAGGGCGCTTCGGTCATGCCGTTGGCGGAGGTCAGGCCCTCGACATCGGGCGCGCCCTCGAAAAAGAAGGACACCGAGACCTGGAGAATGTGGGCGATCTGCTGCAGCCGGCTCGCGCCGATCCGGTTCGTGCCTTTTTCGTATTTCTGCACCTGCTGAAAGGTGAGGCCGAGCGCGTCGCCCAGTTTCTCCTGGCTCATGCTAAGCATCATGCGCCGCATCCGGACGCGGCTCCCCACATGCTTGTCGATGGGGTTCGGAGCCTTCTTGGTCATTACGCTCTCCTATGTCGACCCCCTAATACGGCGACTAGCCCGGACTGCGCAACCAGCATTTTGAGCGGATTCAAAGTTACCGTCAAAAGCAAACGCAATTTTCTCGGATTAGACGTAACAATCCGGCAGGTTTCGTGAGAGTTTCATTACCCGAAATCCAGTAACACTCCGGATATACTCGCTTTGGCAATTTCATTTTTTGAGAAATTGTTGCCTATTCGAGCGGCAGACCTATGCAACGGCATCATGACCGCGCGCGCACATCCTCACGGCCGCCACGATCGCGGCGGCGCAGCAGGAGACTCGATAACAACACAATACCTATAATCGCGCCGACCGCGAGGTCACCGCTGCGTGAATAAAGCGGGTCAGCTATGCGCTGTGGTAATCCCGAATCGACCACGCCTTCGTGACCGAGCGGCAACGCCGCGACCACCCGTCCGAGCGGGTCGATCACGGCGGAAATGCCCGAATTGGCGGCGCGAACGAGCGGAAGCCCTTCCTCGATTGCCCGCAGACGCGCCTGCGCGAGGTGTTGGTAGGGGCCCGCCGTCGCTCCGAACCAGGCGTCATTGGTCACGTTGAGCAGCCATCCGGGGCGCTCGCCGCCCGGGACCACGGCGTGCGGGAAGATGACCTCGTAGCAGACGAGCGGCGCGAAGGCCGGCGCGCCGGGCGTCGCGATCGTCTCCCGCCGCTCGCCGGCGAGGAACCCGCCGGGGACGCGGACCAGCTGCTCCAGTCCCCACCGTTCGAGCAGACGGCGCAGCGGCAGGAACTCGCCGAACGGCACCAAGTGGAGCTTGTCGTAGACGGGCAGCGCGGCGCCTTCGTGGTCGATCACATAGACCGAGTTATAGGCGCGGATTCGTCCGGGTCCGGAGGCCGCCTCCGCCAAGCGCGCCGCGCCGGTGATCAGCACGGTTCCGGGGGGCAGCAGTTCGCCGATCTCGGCGAGCGCGTCCGGCTCGCGCGTGAGGAAGAACGGAAAGGCTGATTCCGGCCAGATCAGGTGCGTCACGCCGGCGATCCCGTTCGCCCGCGGGCTCTTGGCGCGGCTCGACAGAGCGATATAGCGGCGGATCACCTCCGACTTCGCCCTGTAGTTGAAGCGCTGGTCCTGCGGGATGTTGGGCTGCATGATCCGCAGCTGCACGCCCGGGACGAACGCCGTCGGCGTCGTGGCGAGCCGCACCGCGCCGTAGACGGCGAGGCCGAGGAGAACCGTGAGCGCCGCGGCCGGCGCGAGCCACGGCCGGCGCGCATCGGCCCGATCGTCGGCGAGCGCCGCCGGACTGGCGAACACCGCGATGGCGATGAACGTGAGCCCCCACAGGCCGATCAGCGCGGCCGCCTGGGCGAGCGCAAGGGAGCCGGCCAGGCTGTAGCCGAAGGCGTTCCAGGGGAAGCCCGTGAGAACGTGGCCGCGCAGCCATTCAGCCAGCGTGAGCGCGGCGGCGAGCGTCAGGATGCGGAACGCCCCGCGTGTCCACAACAGACGCGCGAGTGCGAAGCCGAACGCGGTGAACAGCGCAAGCCCGGCCGGCAGCGCGATGACGGCGAACGGCATCAGCCAGCCGAAAACATCGGCGTCGACGAGAAAGGCCGATCCGACCCAGTACAGGCCGGAGAGGAAATAGCCGAAGCCGAAGCAATAGCCCGCCGCGGCGGCGGCGAGGACGCCGTTCCCGCGGCCGGCCGCCCCGTCGATCAGCCACACCATTACCGGGAAGGTCAGAAAAAGCGCCGGCCAAATCTCGAGCGGCGGCATCGCGAGCGTGGACGCAGCGCCCGCCAGGAACGCGATCAGCGCGCGCTGCAGTCCCCATGCGAGCACGATCGGCTGCGCGATGCGCGCGGCGATCACGGCTGGCGCGTCGGGGCGGGCAGGGCGGCCGGCGGCGATGCGGCCGCCTCTCCGGACGCAGGCGGTTCGGGCGGGCCGGCGTCACGCTGATGCGGGCGCCCGCCGTCTTCCTCCGGCTCCCGCCGCGGCTCCCGTCCGAGCAGCAATTGCTTGCTGCGGGAGATCTTGACCTTCTTCACCCGGCGCGGATCGGCGTCGAGCACTTCGATCTCGAACGGCTCGGGACCGGGCACGATTTCGCCGCGCACGGGAACGCGCCCGATGCGGGTGACGAGATAGCCTCCGACGGTGTCGACCTCCTCGGCGGCGTCGCCGACGTCGAACTCCGCGCCGATCGTCCCGACCACGTCTTCCAGCGTCGCGCGCGCGTCGGCGAGGAATGATCCGTCCGGCTGGCGCACCACCGTATGGGCGACGTGCTCGTCGTGCTCGTCCTCGATGTCGCCGACGATCTGCTCGACCAGATCCTCGATCGAGACCAGCCCGTCGGTGCCGCCATATTCATCGATCACGAGGGCGAGGTGAATGCGCGTCGCCTGCATCTTGGCGAGAAGGTCGAGCGTCGGCATCGAGGGCGGCACGAACAGAATGGTGCGGACGAACTTCGCCTGGGACAACGGCATGGCAAGATCAATCGCGCCGAGGTCGAGGTCGGCGGGAAACGGCTTCTTGCGTTTGGGCTTGCCTTGCGGAGCGACGGTCGCCTGCGCCGTCATGAACCCGATCATGTCGCGGATATGCACAAGGCCGATGGGATCGTCGAGCGTGTCGTCATAGACGACGAGGCGCGAATGCCCGGCGTTCTCGAACACCTTCATCAACTCGCCGAGCGGAATGTCCTGATGCACGGCGACAATGTCGGCGCGCGGAACCATGATGTCCTCGACGCGGCGTTCGCTCAGGCCGAGTATGTTCTTGAGCATCGCCCGCTGCTCGGGCGAAAAGCCGGTGTCGTCGAGCATGCGGCCCTGCAGCAGCAGCTCGATGTCGGAGCGGGTCGAGCCCGCCGCCCGGCCGAACAGCGTGCGCACGAGCCGGTGCAGCCAGCCTTCGCCGTTCTCGCGGTGCTCGATATCAGGGCGCGGCAGGGGGACCGGCAGATTGCGGTGTTCGGGAAGCTCGACCGGGTCGGGTCGACTTGGCGCGTCTTCAGGCATGATGATCGTGATCAGGCGCGGCTGTGCCGTGCGGACAGCACGCGGTCGCGCTCTTCGTAGGGATCGGGCATGTCGAGCCGCTCAAGGATCGCCCGCTCGCGCGCTTCCATCGCTTCGGCCTCCGCGTCGGAGTGGTGATCATATCCCAACAGGTGCAAAACGCCATGGACGAGGAGATGCGCGAAGTGATGACCAAATTCCTTTCCTTCGGCGTCGGCTTCCGCCTTCGCGGTGTCGAAAGCGATCACGATGTCGCCGAGAAAGACCGGCTCGCCGCGCCTTCCCGCCGTGCGCTGGGAAAACGCGGGCACGGGGAAGGATAGCACATTGGTCGCCGCGTCCTGGCCGCGGAAACGGGCGTTAAGCGCGCGCATCGTCTCGTCATCGGTCAGCACGACGGCGAGTTCGCAATCCGCCTGCTCCGGCGGCAGGGCCGCCGCGGCCGCGCGATGCACGCGCGCTTCAACGTCGGCGACGGCGTCCCAAAGCGGCGACTCGACCACGATGTCGATCGTGCAGGGCGGCGCGGACTGCTCGGACTGCGTCATGCGCCGGGCTCGCGCTTGCGTGCGGCGGAGGCGCGGTCATAGGCGGCGACGATGCGTCCCACCAGCTCGTGGCGGATGACGTCCGCCTCGGTGAAGACGACATGGCCGACGCCCTCCACGCCCGCGAGCAGGCGCACCGCTTCCGTCAGCCCCGAAGTCTGGCCGGGCGGCAGGTCGACCTGGCTCGGATCGCCGGTGACGATCATGCGCGCGTTCTCGCCGAGACGGGTCAAGAACATCTTCATCTGCATCGAGGTCGTGTTCTGCGCCTCGTCAAGTATGATCACCGCATTGGCGAGCGTACGCCCGCGCATGAAGGCGAGCGGCGCGATCTCGATCTCGCCGGTCTGCAAGGCGCGCTCGACGATGCGCGGGTCCATGAGGTCGAACAGCGCGTCGTAGATCGGCCGCAGATAGGGATCGACCTTCTCGCGCATGTCGCCGGGCAGGAAGCCGAGCCGTTCGCCCGCTTCCACGGCGGGGCGGGACAATATGATGCGATCGACGTCCTTGCGTTCGAACAGCGCGACCGCGTGGGCGACCGCGAGCCAGGTCTTGCCGGTGCCGGCCGGTCCCGCGCCGAACACGAGCGCGTGCCGCCGCAGCGCGCGGATATAGGCGTCCTGCGCCGGCGTGCGCGCGCGCACCAGCCGCTTGCGCAGATTGATCTCCTCGAAGCTCGGGCGCGCCGCCGAGGGGTCGTAGTCGAACAGCGAGCCCTGCGCGATCGCGAGGCGGATTGCGCCTTCGACGTCGCCCTGGCTCAGATCGTGGCCTTGCTTGAGCTGTTCGTACAGGCCTTCGAGAACGTGACGCGCCTTTTCGCAGGCGTCGCGCGAACCTTCGATCGTGACGTGATTGCCGCGCGAATCCGCGACCACGCCGAGCCGACGCTCGATCAGCGCAAGGTTCTGCCCGTATTGTCCGAACAGGGCCGAGACGAGCCGATTGTCGTCGAAGGCGAGCACGAGATGCGCCGCTGCTTCGCCGGGAGGCGACATCAGGGCTGGATTGTCAGGCGCGCGGCGGGGCAAGGCGTTACGGTCCTGCGCTGGCGGTCGTCGGGTTGTTGTCATGAATATGCGGCGAGAGCGCCAGAGTTCCAAACAGGCTGTTGGTTCCGAGAGCAGTGATTCGTACGCCCGCCATCTCGCCTGCGAATGATGTCGGCGCCATGACCTGCACCGGCTGCAGATAGGGCGAGCGGCCGATCAACTGTCCGGGCCGCCGGCCCTCTTTTTCGAACAGCACGTCGAAGCTGCGGCCGAGCAGGCTCTCGTTGAACGCATGCGCGTTGCGATCGATCGCCTGTTGCAGCCGCGCGAGCCGCTCGACCTTGTCTTCTTCCGCGACCTGGTCCGCGCGCGCGGCGGCGGGCGTGCCCGGCCGCGGCGAGTACTTGAAGGAGAAGGCGCCGGCATATCCCACTTCGTCGACGATCGCGAGCGTGGCGCGGAAATCGTCCTCCGTCTCGCCCGGAAATCCGACGATAAAATCGGAGGTGAGCGCCATGTCCGGCCGCGCCGTCCGCAGCCGCGCGACGACTGCGAGATAGTCCGCGCGCGTGTGCCGTCTGTTCATCGCCGCGAGAATGCGGTCGGCGCCCGACTGCACGGGGAGATGGAGCTGCGGCATCAGCGGCGCAAGATCGCGATGCGCCGCGATCAGCTCGTCGTCCATGTCGCAGGGATGGCTCGTCGTGTAGCGCAGCCGCGCCACGCCGGGAATCTCGGCGAGGCGGAACAATAGCCGGGCGAGCGACCAGGTCCGGCCATCCGGCCCCTCGCCGTGATAGGCGTTGACGTTCTGCCCGATCAGCCGCACCTCGCGCACGCCGGCATGGGCGAGGCGTTCGACCTCCGCCACGACTTTCGCAACCGGCCGCGACATCTCCGCGCCGCGCGTATAGGGCACGACGCAGAAGGTGCAGAACTTGTCGCAGCCCTCCTGCACGGTGACGAAGGCGGTCACCCCGCGCGCGCGGGTCGCGGCCTCGCTCGCGGGCGCGAGATGGTCGAATTTGTCCTCTAAGGGGAACTCGGTGTCGACCACCTTGCCCTCGCGCCCGGCGCGCGCGACGAGGTCCGGCAGCCGATGATAGCTCTGCGGGCCGAACACGAGATCGACCACCGGCGCGCGGCGGATGATTTCTTCTCCCTCGGCCTGGGCGACACAGCCGGCGACCGCGACGAGGACTTGCCGACCTTCGCGCGCGGCCTGTGCTTTCAGCCCGCGGATGCGGCCGAGTTCGGAATAGACCTTCTCCGCGGCCTTCTCGCGGATATGGCAGGTGTTGAGAATCAGAAGGTCGGCCTCTTCCGCCGCCGTCGTCTCGACAAAACCCTCGCGCGCCAGCGTATCCGCCATACGATGCGAATCGTAGACGTTCATCTGGCAACCATAGGACTTGACGTAGAGCTTGCGCGGTTCGGTCATACCACTTCGCATATATCTGTCGATCAGGGCCGTTCAAGCCCACGACAGCCTTGCCAACCGATTACATTCATTGATAAATTCTCATGGTCGGGCAGGCCTTGGCAGATTGGCTCGTTATTAGCGCTTTTTGCCGCCAATAGAAATGGCCGGCTACGATGGCTGGGCTCGGAGGCTGGAATCGCATGCGGAGGCATTCCGGGGTATATAATGCGAACCACGCCGGCGCCCATGAATGCTAAGGTGGAGCCCGTTCGCTCATGTGATCGTTCGCTTGAGCCGCCGCCGCGATGTGATACCACTGCAAAGCTCCTCAGTGGCGTGACGGCTGAATTGCGAAGCTTCGTCGCGGTACACGCGAATATTGGCGAGGAGAGACGTCGAGGCGGCGGGCGGATGCCCGGCCGGTCTCAGACACAGAATCGAACCTCTGCCGACTGGACACGCCGCCACAGCGGGGCAGGGGTGAAGCGTATCGATAGCTCTGATCATAGATAGGCGCACTCGGATGATCAGAAGACTCTTATTTGTGTTCGTCGCGAGCGGGCTCGCGCTGACGGAAAGCGCGTCGGCGCAGGGCGCGCGCAGCATCCTTGACTATTTCCGGGGCACGCAGCCTGCGGCCACGCAGCCGAGCCGGCCGTCGGAGTGGGCCAGGATTCCGGCGAACGAACTCGACTGCATCGATCAGGGACTCCGCAAGGAAGGCACGAGCGCCAGGGCGCTCAGGCAGCGCGGGGTCGCGCCGACCGATGAGCGCGTCGCAAAGCTTCGTTCCGAATGCCGCAAGCAACTGAGCCAGGCGGCGCAACCCGCCCCCGCGCAGTCGTCATCCGGCTTCGTCGTGGACGGCCTCGCTCTCGGCAGCCGCGCGCCGACCGAACATCCGAGCTATTCGGAGTTTCAATGCGGCCCGAGCGAGGTGTTCGCCGGCCTCACCTGGTGCCAGCGCGTCCAGCGGGAAAGGGCCGGTGCGCGCGAACGATCGACCTCGACATCCATCCTGCACCATCCGGACGGGCGGGCGGCCTATGTCAACCGGGTAAGCGAGCCGGTCGTTTTCGGCGCGGGCGGTTTCCAGAACGAGTTCGACCGCCTCTCGGCGCGACACGGAAAACCCGCGCGCGTGCTGCGAATCCCGGACAAGGAGGGATTGCCCGACGCGATCATCGCCGTGTGGGGGACGATACAGCTCGATCCGCTGGATGCCGACAGCATCGCGACGCTCGCTTCCGGCGGAAGTCCGCGCAAGGGGTTGCTGGCTGATTTCATCGGGAATTTCCAGCGCTCCGCCCGGCTCGGTTTGCCTGTTTATCGACTGAGCAGCGGCGCGGGCTATATCTGGTCGGCAAGCGCCGACGGCAATGGCCGCGGCCATCAGCGCGCTTTGGTCTTCGACGGCGATCTCTCCACGTCCGCGCAGGTCGCGGAGCGGCCGAGCGCCGCGGCCCCGCTGCCGGCCGGCGACGACGCGATGCCGGCGGAGCAAGCGGCAGAGAAGGTCCCAGGCGAGACGGCTCCAGCGGAAAAGGCCGTAGCGGACACGGCCG
>CAYGZV010000040.1:0-21839 GCA_964354425.1 uncultured Rhodoplanes sp.
CTTAGCTGGAGCGCTCGGAGGGATTCGAACCCCCGACCCCCAGATTCGAAGTCTGTTTCCCTGAGCGTGCCTACCGATCGCCACCGTTCTCTGCGCTTTCGCTGTGCAACGTATTGAACGCGTCCCAGAAAAGGGCGGCCTGATAAGTCGCATGATCGGGTAGCGCTGCGCGAATTTCGGCCATTCTGTTCACCCCTGAGGATGTGCCACACTCGGGCCGTGGCGCATCTTCGAGATACCGTCAATTCGTGGCCGCCTAAGAGACTCTGCTAGATAGCGCCGTGACAGCAGGCCAGTAATGCCCCGAGAGGCGCGGCAATGAATCGGTGCCAGATAGATGCAACGACGGTCGTCCGTCCGTTCTGAGCGGACCCATGACCAAGTCCCTGCCCTTCACCGAGGCCAGCATCCGACGCATCATTACGGCCGTGCGCAAAGCTGGGCTTGAGGTGAACGCGGTTAGCGATGCGTCAGATGGCACCGTGACCGTTTACCATAGGGTTGTCGCGCCGCCGGCTTCCAGTCAGAATCACGAAAACTCGAAATGGCTGGACGTAGAGGCTTAGAGCATGCGGCTGGACCTTCCCTACTTGATGGCCGACATCGACAGGCACGGCAACGAACGGCTGTTCGTTCGACGCTTTGGACGCAAAATCCGCATTCGCGCACTGCCCGGCACGGCGGCTTTTCCCAGAGACTACAGCGCCGCTCTGGAAGCGTTGGAGAGCGGCGCGTCTCCACGGCAGACGCCGCGCGGCCGCGCACCGGCAGGTACTTTGGGGTGGTTGGCAGCATCCTATTTCACTGCGGTCGAATTCACCAGCCTGCCGACCGTATCGCAGGCAACACGCCGCGGAATCATTGAGGCATGCCTGCGTGAGCCGATAAAGCCAAGTTCGCCGAACAAGTTGGGCTTGTGTCCACTACCTCTTCTGTCCGCGGCCCATATCCGCATGCTTCGCGACCGCAGGGCCGACAAGCCAGGAGCAGCTAACAACCGCTTGAAGTATATAGGCTCGATGCTGTCATGGGCTGTCGAGCACAACCTTATCCGTGCCAATCCGGCACGTGATGTGAAGCCGCTCCGCTATGAGACTAGCGGGTTTCACGCATGGACGCGCGAGGAAGTCACGCAGTTCGAAGCGCGCCACAAGATTGGTACCAAGGCGCGGCTGGCGCTGGCGCTCATGCTGTACCTCGGCGTGCGCCGAGGCGATGTCGTGACGCTCGGCCGCCAGAATGTCCGCGATGGTGTGATTCGGTTTGTGCCGCTCAAGACCCGGCGCAAGAAGATGCATGCGATCGAGATCCCGATCGTGCCGGAACTGGCGGCAATCATCGAGGCGAGCCCCACGGGTGATCTAACATTCCTGACGACAGAATGGGGCAAGCCATTCACGGCAAACGGATTCGGCGGATGGTTTCGCGATCAATGTGACGAAGCCGAGTTGCCTCACTGCAGCGCCCACGGACTTCGCAAGGCTGGCGCTACGATCGCGGCGGAGCGCGGTGCCACTGATCGCCAGCTTATGGCGATGTTCGGCTGGGAGAGTTCGCGGCAGGCAACGACTTACACGGCATCGGCCGACCGCAAACGGCTCGCCGCGGAGGCCGCGCGACTGATTGCGAGCGACCATACCGCGAACATAGATTGCCCCACCGAATTGCCCCACCTGAAAAAAGCTAAAAGTTAGAATACGTTATGCACCCGGTGGTGGGCGGTGACGGACTCGAACCGCCGACCCTCTCGGTGTAAACGAGATGCTCTACCAGCTGAGCTAACCGCCCTCGCGCGGATTATCGCGCCTCTGCGCCAATGCGCAAGGTGGGCTCGACCCCCGGCGCCGCTCGGCCGTGTTCAGCCTCAAAGATCGGCGCTGTCGAGCGAACTGGCGGATGTCGACGTTGCGCGCGCATGGATCAGGGCCGCGAGCCGGTCGGCCGAGCGCTCGGCGATCTCCCGCGTCGTGTCGAGAACAAGCGCCGGCGCGCGCGGCGCTTCGTAAGGCGCGTCGCGCCCGGTGAAGCCCAGGATTCTGCCGCTGTCGGCTTTGGCGTACAGGCCCTTCGGATCGCGCGCGCGGCAGGTCTCGACCGGCGCATCGACGAAGACTTCGAGAAAGCGCCCCTCGGGAAACAGCTCGGCCACGCGCTCGCGGTCGGCGCGGAACGGCGACACGAGCGCCACGATCACGATCAGCCCGGCCTCCGTCATCAGCCTCGCCACCTCGCCCACCCGGCGCACATTCTCGCTGCGCGCGGCGGGCTCGAAGCCTAGATCGGCGTTGAGGCCCTGGCGCAGCGCGTCGCCGTCGAGGACCGCGCAATGATGGCCGAGCGCGTGCAGCCGCGCCTCGGCGAGGTTTGCGATGGTCGATTTTCCGGAGCCGGGCAGCCCGGTGAGCCAGGCGACGAGCGGAACCTGGCTCTTCGCCCGAGCGCGCGCGGCGGCGTTGATCAGCGCCGGGGGACGGTGCACGTCGCGCGCTCCATCAAGCGCTTCGATCACCATGCCGGCCGCGAGCGTTGCGTGCGTCGCCGGATCGATCAGGATGAAGCTGCCGGTCTCGCGGTTTTCGACATAGGGATCGAGCGCAAGCGGTGCGGGCGTTTCGACCTCGATGCGGCCCACATCGTTGAGCGCGAGCCGGTCCGCCGGTTGCGACGTAAGCGTCGCGATATCGAGCCGATGCACGATGCGCGCCGCGCTCGCCGTCGCCACGGCGCTGCCCGTCTTGATCAGGACGCGCCGGCCCGCTTTCAGCGCCGCATCCGCCATCCACACGAGATTGGCCGCAAAGCGCCGCGTCACCGCCGGCCGCTGCTTGGGGTCGGCCAGAAGATCGCCGCGCGCGACGTCGATCGGCTCGTCGAAAGTGAGCGTCACGGCGTCGCCCGCGACCGCAGCGGAGCGGTCGCCGTCGAACGTCACGATGCGCTCGACCCGCGTCATGAGCCCGGAAGCGGCGACCACCACCGGGTCGCCGACCGCGATGCGCCCGCTCGCAACCGTGCCGGAAACACCGCGAAAATCGAGGTTCGGCCGGTTGACCCACTGCACCGGAAAGCGGAACGGCTGCGCCGCCCGCTCCGCCTCCCCGGTGTCGAGCGTTTCGAGGCAGCGCAACAGCGGCGGGCCGGCATACCAGGGCGTGCGCGCGCTTTTTGCCGTGACATTGTCCCCGAAGCGCGCGGAAATCGGGACCGCGGTGACGGAGGCGAAGCCGAGCGGCCCCGCCACGGCGCGAAAGTCCGCCGTGATCGCGTTGAACCGTTCCGCTTCGAAGGCGACGAGATCGATCTTGTTGACCGCGAGCACGACGTGGCGGATGCCGAGCAGCGCAACGATCGCCGCATGCCGCCGCGTCTGATCGAGCAGGCCCTTGCGCGCGTCGACCAGCAGCACGGCGAGATCGGCGTTCGAGGCGCCGGTCGCCATGTTACGGGTATACTGCTCGTGGCCCGGCGCATCGACCAGCACGAAGGCGCGCCGCGGCGTCGCAAAGAACCGATAGGCGACGTCGATGGTGATGCCCTGCTCGCGCTCCGCTTCGAGGCCATCGACCAGCAGCGCAAGATCGAGCTCGCCCTCGGTCGTGCCCCACCGCCGGCTGTCGCGCACGAGCGTCGCCGCCTCGTCCTCGCGAACGAAGCGCGTATCGTGCAGAAGACGGCCGATCAGCGTCGACTTGCCGTCGTCGACCGAGCCGCAGGTCAGCACGCGTAGCGTTCCGGCGCGCGCGGCCGCATCCTGGTCGGGATTGGCGGGCATGACGGGGGCATGGGCCACGGCGGAGAACGGCATCAGAAATATCCCTCGCGCTTTTTTTGTTCCATCGAGGCGTGATCGGCGGCGTCGACCAGCCGGCCCTGGCGTTCCGTCAGGCGCGAGGCGCGCAGTTCGAGCACGATGTCATCGATCGATTCCGCATCCGACTCCGCCGCGCCAGTGAGCGGCCAGCATCCGAGCGTGCGGAAGCGGACGCGCCGCCGCTGCTCCCGTTCGCCCGGCAGGAAGCGCATGCGCGCGGCGTCGTCCACCATGACGAGCGCGCCGTCGCGTTCGACGACCGGGCGCTCGGCGGAGAGATAGAGCGGCACGATGGGGATGCGCTCGGCGCGCAGATAGTCCCACACGTCGAACTCGGTCCAGTTGGAGAGCGGAAACACGCGCATCGACTCGCCGCGCGCGATGCGGGTGTTGAACAGCCGCCACAGTTCCGGCCGCTGGTTGCGCGGATCCCAGACATGGTCGGCGGACCGGTGCGAGAAGATGCGCTCCTTGGCGCGCGACTTCTCCTCGTCGCGGCGGGCGCCGCCGAACGCGGCGTCGAAACCGTGCATGTCGAGCGCCGTCTTCAGCGCGTCCGTGAGCATCAGGCGCGAGTATTCGCCGATCGGCGTGTCGAACGGGTTCACGCCGGCGGCCGCCGCCGCTTCGTTGGTGTGGACGATGAGATCGAGCCCGTAGGATCGCGCGGTGCGGTCGCGATGCTCCAGCACGGCGCGGAAGTCCCATCCGGAGGCGATGTGCAGCAGCGGGAAAGGAGGCCGCGACGGAAAGAAGGCCTTGCGCGCGATGTGCAGCATCACGCTGGAATCCTTGCCGACCGAGTACAGCATGACCGGTCGCGCGAACTCGGCCACGACCTCCCGCATGATGAAGATCGCCTCCGCTTCGAGCCGGCGCAGATGCGGCGAAAGGACCTCCCGGACCAGCGGACGAGGTTCGGGTGCGCGGCGCTCGCGCGCGGGCAGTGCAACAAAGCTCTCCGCCGCGGCGGTTTCGGGGGCGATCTGTCTCAAGCCATGACCTCAGATAGTAGAATATTTTTCTGTTTACACTGACGATGAGAGTTCTATATAGAAAATCGTTCTCGTCAACAGGACTTTGTTCGCATGCGTTTCCTTCCCGTGTTTCTCGACGTCTCTGCCGGAACGGTCGCCCTGATCGGAACCGGAGCGGCGGCGCACAACAAGCTGCGGCTCCTGCGCGCGGCCGGCGCCCGCATCCGCTGGTACGTCGGCGCGGACCGTTGTGCGGTCGCGGCGGCCGAGACCGCGACCCGCGCCGACGCGTGCGAGTCTCAGCTCGACATTATCGCGTCCGATCCCGCCGCGGCGGATCTGTCCGGGGTCATCGCCGTCGTGAGCGCGGCCGGAGGCGCGATCGACGAAGCCGTCGCCGCGCGCGCGCGTGCGGCCAGCATCCCCGTCAACGTGGTCGACCGGCCCGACCTGTCGACTTTCGTGTTTCCCGCCGTCATCGACCGCGGCGACGTCGTGGTCGCGGTCGGCACCGGCGGCGCCTCGCCTGTCCTGGCGCGCCGGCTGCGCGAGCGGATCGAGGCGCTGCTTCCGGCGCGCATCGGCGATCTCGCCGCCTTGATGGGCCGCTTCCGCGAACGCTTCGCCGGGCGCCGTCATGACACGCGGTCGCTGCGCCGGTTCTGGGAGCGCGTGGTGGATGGCCCGATCGGTTCCGCGGCGCTGGCCGGACGCTGGCATGAAGCGGAATCGGCGCTCGCCCAGGCGGTCGAGGAATCCGCCAAGCCGGAAGAAGCCTCTGGACTGGCGTATCTCGTCGGCGCGGGCCCCGGCGATCCCGATCTGCTCACTTTGCGCGCGTTGCATGCGCTGCAGAGCGCCGACGTGATCCTTTACGACGAACTGGTCTCCCCCGCGGTGCTCGATCGCGCCCGCCGCGACGCCGAACGCGTGTTCGTGGGCAAGCAACGCGGCCGCCCGGGCGTCGGCCAGGCCACGGTCAATCGCCTGCTCGTCGAGCACGCGCGCCGCGGCCTCACCGTGGTGCGGCTGAAAGGCGGCGACCCGTTCGTCTTCGGCCGGGGCGGCGAGGAACTCGACTATCTGCGGGACGCGGGCGTGCCGGCGATCGTCGTTCCGGGCGTGACCGCGGCGCTCGGCTGCGCCGCGGAGGCCGGGCTGCCGCTGACCTTCCGGAACGAAGCGACGCGACTGTGCCTCGTCACCGCGCAGCGCGCCGGCGACGCCGTCGCGACGGATTGGTCGGGACTGGCCGACCCGCAAACGACCGTGGTCGTCTATATGGGTCTCGCCGTTGCGGCGAGCGTGCGCGACGGGCTGATCGCGGCAGGCCGCAGCGCGGCGACGCCGGTCGCCGTGCTCGCGCGCGGCACGCTTCCTGACGCCGCCGCGGTTTACGGCGAATTGCGCGACCTCGGAGCGCTCGCCGCCCAGGTGGGAGACGGCCCTGCCCTGCTCGTCATCGGCGAAGTCGTGGCGCGCGCGGACGGATGGCACGCCGGATATGCCGGGTTGGCGAGCATGGCGGAGATCGCCGCATGACCTCGCCGCTCCAGCAGAAGCTCAAGATCACCGGCCCGGTCGCCATCACCGCGAACCGGCTGGCCGACGGCGTCGTGGTCTATCGCACGGCGGACGGCGCCTGGACGACCAGGATCGGCGAGGCGGCGGTCGCCACCACCGCGCCTGCGGCGAGCGAACTTCTTGCCGCGGCGGTCGCCGAAGACGCCCTCGTGGTCGGCCCCTATGTAGCGCCGGTGGGCCTCGACGCGAACGGGCATGCTCGGCCGGGCAATCTGCGCGAGCGCATCCGCGTCGACGGGCCGACCTTCGACCTGCCGGTCACGTCCGGAGTTTAATCGATGTATGTCTACGACACGCTCGATCGCACGCTGGTCGATGAACGCGTGGCCGAGTTCCGCGACCAGGTCGCGCGACGGCTCGCGGGCGAACTCACCGAGGACGAGTTCAAGCCGCTGCGGCTGATGAACGGCGTCTATCTGCAGCTGCACGCCTATATGCTGCGCATCGCCATTCCCTACGGCACGCTGTCGTCCGGGCAGATGCGCATGCTCGCGCATGTCGCGCGCCGCTACGACCGGGGCTACGGCCACTTCACCACGCGGCAGAACATCCAGTTCAACTGGATCAAGCTCGCCGAGATGCCCGACGTGCTCGCCGATCTCGCGCGCGCCGAGCTGCACGCGATGCAGACGAGCGGCAATTGCGTGCGCAACATCACGAGCGACCAGTGGGCCGGGGTCGCGCCGGACGAAGTCGAAGACCCGCGCGTCTGGGCCGAGATCCTGCGCCAGCATTCCACGCTGCATCCGGAATTTTCGTTCCTGCCGCGCAAGTTCAAGATCGCGATCACCGCGTCCGCGCATGACCGCGCCGCGATCAAGGTGCACGATATCGGCCTGCGGCTGCACCGCAACGGCGCGGGCGAAACCGGCTTCGAGGTGAGCGTGGGCGGCGGGCTCGGGCGCACGCCGTTCATCGGCAAGGCGATCAAGCCGTTCCTGCCGAAACGCGATTTCCTCAGCTATATCGAGGCGATCCTGCGCGTCTATAATCAGTATGGGCGGCGCGACAATATCTACAAAGCGCGCATCAAGATTCTCGTGCATGAGCTCGGCGCCGAGGCCTTCGCCAGGGAAGTCGAGGCGGAATGGGTGGCGATGAAGGACGGCGCGCTCGCGCTCGACCCGGCGACGGTCGCCGATATCGCCGCGCGCTTCCGCTATCCGGATTACGAGGCGCTCGCGGACGATCCGCCCCGATTGGCCGCCGCGCGCAAATCGGACCCGCGCCTCGCCGCCTGGCTCGCCAATTCCGTCGCTAATCACAAGGTCGCAGGCCGCGCGATCGTGACGCTCTCGCTCAAGCCGGAGGGCGGCCCGCCGGGCGACGCCACCGCCGAACAAATGGATGCGGTCGCCGACCTCGCCGACCGCTACTCGTTCGGAGAAATCCGGGTCGGACATGAGCAGAATCTCGTGCTCCCGCATGTCGCCCAGCGCGATCTGCCGGAGCTGTGGCGCGCGCTCGATGCGCACGGCCTCGCGACGCCGAATGTGGGGCTCGTCTCCGACATCATCGCGTGTCCGGGGCTCGACTATTGCAGCCTCGCGAACACCCGCTCGATCCCGGTCGCGCAGGAGCTGACGCGCAGGTTCCGCGATCTTGACCTCGCGCGCGATCTCGGCCGGCTTCACATCAACATTTCCGGCTGCATCAATGCCTGCGGCCACCACCATGTCGGCCATATCGGCATCCTCGGGGTCGAGAAGAACGGCGAGGAGTTTTTCCAGATCACGCTCGGCGGGCGGGCCGACGAGGCGGCGCAACTGGGCGCGCTGCTCGGCCCCGCCGTGCCCTATGCGCAAGTCGCCGACGTGATCGAGGACATCGTCGCCGCCTATCTCGAACTGCGCGACCGGCCGGACGAATTGTTCATCGACACGGTCGCCCGGGTGGGGGTCGAGCCGTTCAAGGAGCGCGTCTATGCCGTTCATTAAGGCGGGTCGCATCGCCGAAGACCGCTTCCTGCGCCCGCGCGACGAAGAGCCCGTTCCCGAGCAAGGGCCGGTTCTCGTGCCTGCCGCGCGCTTTCTCGCCGACAGTGCGGACTTCGCGCGGCGCGGCGCTCCCACCGGCGTGATCTGGCCGAACAATCGAAGCGTCGCCGAGCTCGCGCCGCATCTCGACCAGCTTGCGCTGATCGCGCTCGTGTTCCCCACCTTCCGTGACGGCCGCGCCTACAGCCAGGCGCGCGTCCTGCGCGAGCGCTACGGCTTCCGCGGCGAACTGCGCGCGACCGGCGACGTGCTGCGCGACCAGTTCCTGTTCCTCGCCCGCGCCGGGTTCGACGCGTTCGAGGTGAAGAAGGAATCGGACGCCGCCGCGTTCGCCGCCGCGCTCGCCCGCTACAGCGTGGTGTACCAGCCCGCCGCCGACCGGCGCGCTTCCGCCTTCCGGCGTCGCCTGAACGAACGGCATCAGCTCGGCGACAACGCCGCGCCGGAGACGGTATCGTGACCGAGGATCATGTCGAGGCCGCCGCGGCTGCGCTCGAGCGCCTGCTCGCGGACGCCACCCCCTCCGAGATCATCGCCGAGGCCGCCCGGTCGGTCGCGCCAGGGCGGCTCGCGGTCGTCTCCTCGTTCGGCGCCGAGACCGCCGCGCTGCTCAAGCTCGTCGCCGATGTCGATCCTTCCCTGCCGGTCCTGTTCCTGGACACCGGCTGGCTGTTCCCCGAAACGCTCGCCTATCGCGACACTTTGGCGTCGCATTTCGGGCTGACCGACATCCGCGTGTTTGCGCCCTCGGTGAACGCGCTCTCGGAACGCGATCCGGGGCGAGACCTGTGGTCGGTCGATCCGGATGCGTGCTGCGGGATTCGCAAGGTCCTGCCTTTCGCCGAGGCGTTGCGACCCTTCGACGCGTGGATCAATGGCCGCAAGCGCTATCATGGACATGAGCGCGGCGCCCTGCCGCTGGTCGAGCGGGACGGGCGCCGCCTGAAATTCAATCCGCTGGCGCGCGCCTCGAAACAGGAGGTGGAGGGCATCTTCGCCGGCCACACATTGCCGCGGCATCCGCTCGAAGCGCACGGGTTCACATCCATCGGCTGCATGCCATGCACCAAGCGGACGCAGCCGGGAGAAGGCCCGCGCGCGGGACGCTGGCGCGGACACGACAAGACCGAATGCGGCATTCACGTACCTTCGGCAATTGGGGATGCGGGCGAAGACCAAGGAGCGGCTCGGCAGGACCGGCGATGCGACCGGGACGCCGTTCCCGCGCACGCACCGGCCAAAGCGAATTCGGTCGGGTGAGTGGGTCTCGCTACGCCCCGGAGCGTTTCCCAGGGCGAGCGCGTTACCTTCCTCGGAACGATGATGTTATGGAGGCTGCCATGAGACGAATGCTGACAGGCGCGGCGCTTGCGCTGTCGCTTTCCGGGGCGGCATTAGCCGCCGACGTCACGCTCCTCAACGTGTCGTATGATCCGACGCGCGAGCTCTACGCCGAGGTCAACAAGGCGTTCGCCGCCAAGTACCAGGCCGATACCGGCAAGACCATCGAGATCAAGCAGTCGCATGGCGGCTCCGGCCGGCAGGCGCGCTCGGTGATCGACGGGCTGCAGGCCGACGTGGTGACGCTCGCGCTTGCCTACGACATCGACGAGATCGCCGACCGCGGGCTGATCGCGGCCGACTGGCAGAAGCGGCTGCCGGACAACGCCGCGCCCTACACCTCGACCATCGTGTTCCTGGTGCGCAAGGGCAATCCCAAGGGCATCAAGGATTGGGATGACCTGGTCAAGCCGGGGGTCAAGATCATCACGCCCAACCCGAAGACGTCGGGCGGCGCCCGCTGGAACTATCTTGCCGCCTGGGGCTACGCGCTGAAGAAGCCGGGCGGTAGCGAGGAAAAGGCGAAGGAATTCGTGAAGGCGATCTACGCCAATGTGCCGGTGCTGGACACCGGGGCGCGCGGGTCGCTCATCACCTTCGTCGAACGCGGCGTGGGCGACGTGTTCCTGTCATGGGAGAACGAGGCGTTCCTCGCGGTCAACGAACTCGGCAAGGACAAGTTCGAGATCGTCGTGCCGTCGGTTTCCATCCTTGCCGAGCCGCCGGTCGCGGTTGTCGACAAGAATGTCGACAAGAAGGAGACGCGCGCGGCGGCGGAGGCCTATCTGAAATTCCTCTACACCAAGGAGGGCCAGGAGCTCGCGGCGAAGAACTATTATCGCCCGCGTGATCCGGAGGTTGCGAAGAAGCACGCGGACGTGTTCAGCAAGGTCCAGCTCTTCACCATCGACGAGGTCTTCGGCGGGTGGCGCGCGGCGCAGACCAAGCATTTCGCCGACAAGGGTGTGTTCGACGAGATCTATAGCCAGTGACCGCCGTCCTCGATAGCATCGACGCCGGCATGCGGCGTCACGGGGCGACAGCGGCGGTTCGCCGACCCTTCAAACGTCATCCGAGCGTCATCCCCGGATTCGGGATCACGCTCGGGCTGACTTTGACGTGGCTCGCGCTCATCGTTCTCATTCCGCTCAGCGGGCTTTTTCTCAAGACTGCGACACTGAGTTTCGCGGAGTTCTGGGCGATCGTGACGAGCCGCCGCGCCCTGAATGCTCTGAAACTGAGCTTTGGCCTTTCCCTCGCGGCAGCGACGATCAATCTCGTCTTCGGCGCGATCGTGGCCTGGGCGCTGGTGCGCTACGAGTTTCCGGGACGGCGGCTGTTCGATGCGATCGTGGATATTCCGTTTGCGCTGCCGACGGCGGTCGCGGGCATTGCGCTCACGACCCTGTTCGCCGAGAATGGCTGGCTCGGCGGGCTGCTTGGGCTCGCCGGCGTGAAGGTTGCGTTCACCCCGCTCGGCATATTGATGGCCCTGATCTTCATCGGCCTGCCTTTCGTGGTGCGCACGGTGCAGCCGGTGCTGCTCGACCTCGATTCCGAACTCGAGGAAGCGGCGGCCACGCTCGGCGCGAGCCGCCGGCAGACCTTTGCCCGCGTGATCCTGCCGGCGATCTTCCCGGCTTTGCTGACGGGCTTTGCGCTTGCCTTCGCGCGCGCGGTCGGCGAATACGGATCGGTGATCTTCATCGCGGGAAATCTGCCGAATGTCTCGGAGATCGCGCCCTTGCTGATCGTGATCCGGCTCGAAGAGTTCAAATATGCGGATGCGACCGCGATCGCGGTGGTCATGCTGACCGCTTCGTTCCTGATCCTGCTCGTCATCAACAGGCTGCAGCGCTGGTCCGAGCTGCGGACCGGCCGATTGTGAGGCCGACATGACGGTCGTCATCGGCACTCTGCACAGTCGCCGGCCGGCCGCGACCTCCAGCGCGGGGAGCAGGGTTCGCCAGGAGCCCGCCGCGATCCGCTGGGCTATCATCGCGGCCGCCGTCGTCTTCCTCTCGGTCTTCCTCGTGCTGCCGCTGATCACCGTGTTCCAGCAGGCGCTCGTGCGCGGAATCGGGCCTTTCCTGAATGCGCTCGCCGAGCCCGATGCGCTGTCGGCCATCCGGCTCACGCTGGTGGTCGCCGCGATCTCGGTCTCGCTCAACCTCGCCTTCGGCCTCATCGCCGCCTGGGCGATCGCGAAGTTCGAGTTCTCCGGCAAGAGCGTGCTGATCACCTTGATCGACCTGCCATTCTCGGTGAGCCCGGTGATCTCCGGCCTCGTCTTCATCCTCCTGTTCGGGGCGCAGGGATTCTTCGGGGCCTATCTCCAGGCGCACGACATCCAGATCATTTTCGCGCTGCCCGGCCTCGTGCTCGCGACCCTCCTCGTCACCTTCCCCTTCGTCGCCCGCGAGCTGATCCCGCTGATGCAGGAACAGGGCACGCAGGAAGAGGAGGCGGCGATCTCGCTCGGCGCGTCCGGCCTGCAGACCTTCTTCCGGGTGACGCTGCCGAACGTGAAATGGGCGCTGCTCTATGGCGTTCTCCTCTGCAATGCGCGCGCGATGGGCGAGTTCGGCGCGGTGTCGGTGGTCTCCGGCCATATCCGCGGCGAGACCAATACGATGCCGCTCTATGTCGAGATTCTCTACAACGAGTACCAGTTCATGGCCGCCTTCGCGGTCGCCTCCCTGCTCGCGCTGCTCGCGCTGGTGACGCTGATCGCCAAGGCTCTGCTCGAACGCAACGCTGCTGCGGAGTAATCCATGCGGATCGACGTTCACAACGTCACCAAGCGGTTCGGCGCCTTCGCGGCGCTCGCCGGCGTCGACCTCGAAGTGAAGAGCGGGGAGCTCGTCGCGCTGCTCGGACCGTCCGGCTCCGGCAAGACCACGCTCTTGCGCATCATCGCCGGGCTCGAATGGCCGGAAGAAGGGCGGATTCTGTTCAACGGCGAAGACGCGCTCGAGCGCAGCGTGGGCGAGCGCAATGTCGGCTTCGTGTTCCAGCATTATGCGCTGTTCCGGCACATGAGCGTATTCGAGAACGTCGCCTTCGGGCTGCGGGTGCGCGCGCGCGCCACCCGGCTGAGCGAGCGGGACATTCGCGCCCGGGTCGAGCGGCTGCTCGATCTCGTTCAGCTGAAGTGGCTCGCCGACCGCTATCCGAGCCAGCTCTCCGGCGGCCAGCGCCAGCGCATCGCGCTTGCGCGGGCGCTGGCGATCGAGCCGCGCGTGCTGCTCCTCGACGAGCCGTTCGGCGCGCTCGACGCCAAGGTGCGCAAGGAGCTGCGGCGCTGGCTGCGCAATCTGCACGACGATATCAACGTGACTTCGGTGTTCGTCACCCACGATCAGGAGGAGGCGCTGGAAGTCGCCGACCGCGTGGTGGTGATGGACAAAGGCCGGATCGAGCAGATTGGAACGCCGCACGAGGTGTATGAACGCCCGGCCACCGCCTTCGTGCACGAGTTCATCGGCGAATCGATCATCGTGCCGATCTCGGTCGAGAATGGAGATATACATTACGCCGGCGTGAGGACCGACCTCGACGCGCAGGGCGTGGCGAGCGGCGCGGCTCGCCTGTTCGTGCGCCCCTACGACATGACCCTGGCGCCGCCCGACCATGCGCCGCTGCAAGGCACCGTGCGCCGCGTGCACGGGATCGGCCCCGCGCGCCGGGTCGAAGTGGCGCTGGCGGCGAGCAGCGAAACGATCGAGCTCGACGTTCCGCGCACCCTCGAGCTCGCGCCCGGCCAGCGCCTCGGCCTCGCTCCCAACCGGTACAAAGTGTTCGCCGCAGACGGGTGAAACCATTGCACCCCATTTCGCTGGTCGCCGGTTCTTCTCAACCCACAGGACGCACCCGATTCTGCGTTGGCTCGCGTGAAGCATCCGCCAGCTCGGCAATGCGATTGTCGGCGCGGCGGAGCCGCCGACAGAGCTCGCGGTTGATGTTCTGCATGACCATCGCATACGCGTGGATGTCGGCCTTGTAGTAAGTGTAGAGGTTTCGGGCCGTGAGCTCGTACAGCACGGTTGGGCTGTCGGCGATGACGGTCGCTGATCGATTCTGCACTTCGATGAGCGTCATTTCGCCGAAAAAATCGCCAGGCCCGAGACCCGTCATGCGAATCGCGCGCCCCGACTCCCCAAGCTTGCTCACCACGAGCTCGCCGGAGTGGACAATATACATTGAGCGTCCCGGTTCTCCTTCCGCCACGACAGTGGCGCCGACGTCGAAGCGGCGCTCGACCAGCATTGAGATCAGAAGATCGAGACTCGCCTCTGTGAGGCCGCCGAAGAAAGGTGTCGCGACCAAGAACGCCTTCAGATCGGGCGAACTGACAGTCATCAGCCAAATATACTCCCGCTCCCGGAACTTGACAGCACCTTGTCGCCTTCCGAGCTGGTCCCGCTCGGGTTCGCGGCGTGGTGATCAATCCCACGAACGGCCAAGGGCCTCGGTTTCAACGTGCCTCTGAGCTGCTCGTCCGCGCCGACCGAGGCGATCGAGCGAAGATGCTTTGCTGCGGCGCGTTAGTCCCTATGAAACTAAACTGGCGACAAATGACCCAAGGCGGACGTGACTGCTCCGTCGCGTGGTCAACCTGAGCGGCGCCCAACCTTGCTCTGTCACTTCACCTCGATCATGATCGCATGTGTAGGCGTGTCCCCCACGTTCTCGCCGATGTGGGTCTGGCCTTCCGACCAGAGCACATCCCCGGCCTTGAACTCTCGCATGATCACCTTGCCGTCCGGCAGCGTGATGCGACGCTTGAACGGCGCAAGCGCGTATAGCGCAAAAGCCGGGTGGCTGTGTTGGCGCGTCTTCTCACCGGGCCGATCACGGTATTCGAGAACGCGGACTCGGTTGTTCTCGAGTTTGACTTTGTACATGTCGCCGTCCGTTTGAACTGGGTCGTCCGCATATGCGGCGGAAGCGAAAACGGTAAGGGCGATCGAGGCTATGAGGCGTCCCATGGTCAACACTCCCTTTTCCATGTGTTCGAAGGAAAGGATGGCTGGGTTGGCCCGAACGAATGACGGTTGATCGTCGGCAAGGGTCGACATGACAATCCTCGTGCCTCGCGAGCGCGCGGGTTGCGCGCCCAGACGGGCTGCCGGTCTGCGGCTCGGGTTTCCAGGGTATGTCGGGGTCTTGGGCCGACGGAAAAAACGCTACATCCGCGTGCCTCGCGGCAGAAGCCGCGGGATTGCGGAACGGGGCCGCAGATTTGCATAATGGGCGTTCATCAGCTGGACTGCTGGAGATGTTCGACTGGAATGACCTGAAGTATCTGGTGGCGGTCGCGCGGCATGGCAGCACCCTCGCCGCGGCCCGAAACCTCGGCGTCAACCAGTCGACTGTGCAGCGCCGGCTGTCCGAACTGGAACGCCAACTTGGACAGCGCCTGGTCGAGAGGCAGCCGAGCGGCTACCGCCTCACCGACATCGGAGAGGCGATGCTCCCATTCGCCGAAAGCGTCGCCTCGGCCGCGAACGCCTTCGAGCAGCACCTCAAGGACGCCGGCCGCGCACAGGTTGGAATCGTCCGGCTGACCTGCCCGGAGCCAATCGCCTTCCGCCTCACCCAATCCGGCCTGCTCGACCGTTTCCACGCCCGCCACCCGAACCTCAGGGTCGAGTTCGTCCTGAGCGACCGCTATGTGGACCTCGCGAAGGGCGAGGCGGACGTGGCGCTGCGGTCCGGCGACACGGATGACGGCATCCTGGTCGGGCGCAAGGTGGCGGACTCGATCTGGGCGATCTATGCGAGCCGCGCCTATGTCGCGCGCCATGGGGCGCCCGGCTCGATCGCAGAGCTTCGCACCCGGCCGCTGATCGGATTCGACGAAAGCTTGAACCGCCATCGCATCGCGACATGGCTGCACGAGATCGCCCCGGACGCCGAGTTCGTCGCTCGCAACAACAGCGTGCTCGGACTAGTCTCCGCGGCGAAGTCTGGGGTTGGGATTGCCCCGCTGCCAATCGCGCTCGGCGATGCTGAGCCCGATCTCGTCCGCGTGCTTGGCCCGATCCCCGAGCTAACGCGCGCGTGGCGACTGCTGGCCCATCCCGATCAGCGTCGCAGCCGACGCGTTTCGGCCTTCTTCGATTTTATCGTCGAAGAAGTCGATTCCCTCAAGCCGATCCTGACCGGATGAACCCGGTCTTTCGCCGAAGCGTCAACAGCTGCTTTTGGCGCATCGCGTCGTTGGTCGGTCGCCAGCTTTCGGCGCGTTGCGGCTGTGGGAGCAAGAGCATCCGTTGGCGAAGCCACGCAATTCAGCTTAGCGCTCGTCGCCCCGGATCGGTTTTTGGAACGCGAGCCCGGTATCCCAGGGAAAGAAAATCCAGGTGTCCTGGGACACTTCGGTGACGAACGTGTCGACGAGCGGACGCCCCAGGGGCTTGACGTAAACGGCCGCGAAATGCGCCCGCGGCAAGAGATCGCGCAGCACGCGCGCGGTCTGCCCGGTGTCGACGACGTCGTCGACGATCAGCACCGCGCTCCCCTCCCCGCCGCCGAGCGCCACGATCTCCCGGGCCGGGCCCTTCAGGAGCTTCACGTCGCTGCGCGTCATGTGTTCATAACTCGCGGCGCACACCGTCTCGACCACCCGGATGCCGAGCTCGCGCGCGACGATCGCCGCCGGCACGAGGCCGCCGCGCGCCACCGCGACGATGGCCGAGAACGGCCGCGCCTCGGCGAGCCGCCGGGCGAGCGCGCGGGAGTCGCGATGGAACATCTCCCAGGACACGGGAAGCGACTTGTCGGGGTCGGCCACCGCCGCTGCTCCTCCGCTCAGGGCGAACCGCCGGGCCGGCGCGCCGCCGGCGCGCCCTCGCCCGCCTGCTCTGCGAAAGCCGCCCGCACCCGCACGATCATCCCCTCCACCGCCGCCTTCGCGGCCGCAAGCTTCTCCCGGTCGCGCGCGCGCAGCACCACATTCGTGTTGGGGCCGCGCACATCGTCCATGAAAGGATAGCTCCCGATCATCACGTCGGGACAGGCCGCGGCGACGGCGGCGAGCTCGCTGCCGATATCGCCCTCGCGCAGATCGGCGCGGACCGTTTCGGCGATCAGCTTCGCGCCGGTGCGCAGTTTGGGCCTCACCTCGTCGAGCATCGCCTGCATGATCGCCGGAACGCCCGCCATGACGATCACATTGCCGATCCAGAAGCCGGGCGCGGCGGACACCTTGTTCTCGATCAGCGCGCCGCCGTGCGGGATGCGGGCCATGCGCATGCGCGCCGGATTGAGAGCGCCGCCGCCCAGCCGCTCGCGCAGCAGCGCGACCGCGCGCGGATGATGGTCGAGCGGCACGCCGAAGGCGGCCGCGACGCTGTCGGCGGTGATGTCGTCGTGGGTCGGCCCGATGCCGCCGGTGGTGAAAAGATAGTCATAGCGGGCGCGCAGCTCGTTCAGCGCCGCGACGATCGCCGGCTCCTCGTCCGCGACCACCCGCACCTCCTTCAGATCGATGCCGATCTCGGTCAGGACCTCGGCGATATGCCCGATATTCCGGTCCTTGGTGCGTCCTGACAGGATTTCATTGCCGATCACGAGCAGCGCGGCGGTGACGATCTCGGCAACGGACGGGGCTTGCCGCTCGTCCCCCGACGCTGGCGCGGGCGACGGCGCCGGGGGTTCGGGCCGGGCGGCGAGGCTTTTCCGGTTTTCTTCGGTCATTGGGCCGGCCTCATGCTAGGTTCGCTGTACCCCGGCGGCCGGGCCGGCTCAAGCACGACGCCCACTAGCCGTCGGACGCAGCGCCGCAGTCCTGGTCAGGAACAGCCTAAAGCTTGGGCAGACGCGGGAGCCCAAGACGGCCCCCGGCGTTGTTACCTTTGAGGAAAATCTGGCCTGATGCTTGCAGCTTGGGCTGTTCGGCGGAAGCCGGATATGAATTCGCAGGCTCTTGGAGGAAGTGATGCCGGTCGCTTTCGATGAGATGAACGGGCATGACGTCGAGGTTCGGACGGCCTATTCGATGCTCGACGACTGGCTGAAGAGCCAGTCGCCCGAGCTGCTCGAACAGCGTTGCAATGAGGCCGAGCTGCTGTTCCGGCGGATCGGCATAACCTTCGCCGTTTATGGCGAGGCCGAATCGACCGAGCGGCTGATCCCCTTCGACGTCATACCCCGCATCATTTCCTCGGCGGAGTGGGACGTCTTGAAGCGCGGCCTCGAGCAGCGGGTGCGCGCGATCAATCTTTACTTGAACGACATCTACAGCGCGCGCGCGATCCTCAAAGCAGGCATCATTCCGGAAGACCTCGTCTTCCAGAACCCGCAGTTCCGCCCGGAGATGAACGGGCAGAAGGTGCCGCACAATGTCTATGTGCACATCGCCGGCATCGACATCGTGCGCGTCGACGAGAAGACGTTCTACGTGCTCGAGGACAATGCCCGCACGCCTTCGGGGGTCTCCTACATGCTGGAGAACCGCGAGATCATGCTGCGGCTGTTCCCCGACCTGTTCTCGCGCTATCGCGTCGCGCCCGTGGAAAACTATCCCGACGAGCTGCTGGCGACGCTGAAATCGGTGGCGCCGACCACCGCCTCGTCGGATCCGACCGTCGTGCTGCTCACCCCCGGCATGTACAACTCCGCCTATTTCGAGCACTCGTTCCTTGCCGACAAGCTCGGCATCGAACTGGTCGAAGGCCGCGACCTCTTGGTCAAGAACGGGATCGTGTATATGCGCACGACCGAGGGGCCGAAACGGGTCGACGTGATCTATCGGCGGGTCGACGACGACTATCTCGATTCGCTCGCCTTCCGCCCGGACAGCGAGCTCGGCGTTCCCGGGCTGATGTCGGCCTATCTGGCCGGACAGGTGACGCTCGCCAATGCGGTCGGCACCGGAGTGGCCGACGACAAGGCGGTCTACAGCTACATGCCGGAGATCGTGAAATTCTATCTTTCGGAGGAGCCGATCCTCAACAATGTGCCGACCTGGCGCTGCCGCGAGCCGGCGCACTTGTCCTACGTGCTCGATCATCTGGACGAACTGGTGGTGAAAATCGTGCACGGCTCGGGCGGCTACGGCATGCTGGTCGGTCCGGCCGCGAGCAAGGCGGAGCTCGCGAGCTTCCGCGCGCGGATCGAAGCCAATCCTAACAACTACATCGCGCAGCCGACCCTGGCGCTCTCGACCTGCCCGACCTTCGTCGACAAGGGCGTGGCGCCGCGGCATATCGATCTGCGGCCCTTCGTGCTGACCGGGCGCGACAAGATCAGGATCGTTCCCGGCGGCCTCACGCGGGTCGCCCTGCAGAACGGCTCGCTCGTCGTCAATTCCAGCCAGGGAGGCGGCACCAAGGACACTTGGGTGCTGGACCGCTGATGCTGTCGCGGACCGCTGACAATCTCTATTGGGTGTCGCGCTATGTCGAGCGCGCCGAGTACCTTGCCCGCATCCTCGAAGTGACGATGCGGCTGACCGCGCTGCCGATCGCCTATGTCGGCTCCCGCAACGAGTGGGAGTCGGCCGTGGCGACCGCCGGCTGCAGCAAGACCTTCGCCGCGAGCTACCCCGAGGCGAACGAGGCGAGCGTGATGGAGTTCCTGGCCTTCGCGCCGCAGAACCCATCCTCGATCTGCAATTGCATCGAACTCGCCCGCACCAATGCGCGCGCGGTGCGCACCGCCATCACGAGCGAAATGTGGGACGTCATCAACGGCGCCTGGCTGGAGCTCAAGCGCTTCGGCAACTCGCCCGGCTCGCGCGAGGAGTTCATGCGCTTCCTGCGCTGGGTGCAGGAGATCTCGCTGCGCTTCGACGGCTCGGCGTTCCGCACAATGCTGCGCAACGACATGTTCTGGTTCTCCCGTCTCGGCCTCAATATGGAGCGGGCGGACAACACCGCGCGCATTCTCGACAAGAAGTATCATCTGCTCCTGCCGGCCGACGCGCCCGTCGGAGGACCGCTCGACTACTACCAATGGGCCGCAATCCTGCGCTCGGTCTCCGCGCTCACCTCCTATCACTGGGTGTATCGGGAGGGGCTGAAACCCTGGCTGATCGCCGACCTGCTCATTCTCAACCCGCAAATGCCGCGGTCGCTCGCAAGCTGCTATGACAACCTCGTCCGCTACTGCGATTCCATCGCCACCGCCTATGGCCGGCAGGGCCCGGCGCAGCGCCAGGCCCGGGCGATCAGAACGCGGCTGCAGAACAGCCGCATGGAGGAGATTTTCCAGAGCGGCTTGCATGAGTTCATCGAAGAGTTCATAGCGGACAACAACCAGCTCGGCGCCGCCATCAGCCGGCAATACCTGATGTGAGGCGCCCGTGTGACCTCGCCACCACCGCCACCGAAGCACGCCCGCGATGCGCATCCACGTTTCTCATGAAACCGCCTATCGCTACGACATGCCGGTGACGCGGGTCATCCAGGCATTGCGGGTGACCCCGCGCGCGCACGACGGCCAGCACATCATCGATTGGCGGATCGAGGTCTCCGAGGACTGCCGGCTCGACGCGAAAGAGGACGCGTTCGGCAACATCATGCACACCTTCTCCGCCACCGGTCCGCTGACCGAGATGAGCATCGTGGTGGCGGGCGAGATCGAGACCCAGGATACGCACGGGATCGTGCACGGCGCGGTCGAGCGCTTCCCCCCCAGCCTGTACCTGCGCGAGACCGCCCTCACCCATCCCGACGCCGCCATCCAGGACTTCGCGCGCAATCTTCACGGGAGCGACAGCAGGCACGGGCTGGACATGCTGCACGCCCTGCTTCGCGAACTGCACGAAGAAGTCAAATACGACCCCGACCCGACGCGTGTCACGACCACCGCGGCGGAAGCCTTTGCGATGCGGCGCGGCGTATGCCAGGACCTCGCCCATATCTTCGCCGCGGCGGCGCGCAGCCTGGGGTTCCCGTCGCGCTATGTCAGCGGGTATTTCCGCCGCAACGATGGCGTCACGACCGAGGGCGCGAGTCATGCCTGGGTCGAATCGTTCATCCCCGATCTCGGCTGGGTCGGGTTCGATCCGACCCATTCGGTCTGCACGACAGAAGCCCATTTGCGGGTTGCGATCGGGCTCGACTATCTCGGCGCCGCCCCGGTGCGCGGCGCGCGCCTGGGCGGCGCCGGCGAGACGCTCACCGTCGCCGTGCATGTCGATCAGGCGCTCCGTCAGACCCAAAGCTAGCCGCTTCACACAGGAAAGGCTCATCGACCCGGTTGCCGTTTTGCGCATTGCTGCGCAAAATGCGCCGCCACCGGACGTCGGAGTCGCGTGAATCCATGACCTATTGCTGCGGAATACTCGTGCGCGACGGCCTCGTCATGATCGCCGACACGCGCACCAATGCCGGTCTCGATAACATCTCGGTCTTCCGCAAGCTGCACATATTCGCGGTCCCGGGCGAACGGATCATCGCGGTCGCGTCGGCAGGAAACCTGTCGCTCACCCAGTCCGTCCTCAGCATGCTCAACGAAGGCCTGGAGAACCCCGAGACCGGGGAGCGCGAGACCCTGCTCGATGCGCCCACGATGTTCCAGGCGGCGCAGCGGCTCGGGCGCGCGATCCGGACGCTGCGTCACTTGGAAGGCGAAGCGCTGGAGGCCGCCGACGTTAGTTTCGACCTGTCGTTCCTGCTCGGCGGACAGATCAAGCGCGGACGTCTGCGCCTCTTCCAGATGTACAAGGCGGGGAACTTCATCGAGTGCACGCGCGACACGCCCTACCTGCAGATCGGCGAGCACAAATACGGCAAGCCCGTGCTCGACCGCGCGGTCACCTACGACATCGATCTGTACGACGCGCTCAAGGTCGCCCTCGTCTCGGTCGACTCGACCATGCGCTCCAATCTCAGCGTCGGAATGCCGATCGACACTTTGGTGGCGCGGCGCGACTCCTGCGAAGCGGAGCTCGCCTACCGGATCGAGCCGGACGAGCCCTATTTCACCGACCTCCGCCAGCGCTGGTCGGCGGCGCTACGCGCCGCCCACGCCAATATTCCCCGCCCTCCCTACGGCATGGAGAAGTAAGCGCGCACGCTCGAAGAGCGCTGAGCTGAGAACCGGAGTCATGAAAGAAGAAACATCGCCGCGCATCGCCGTCGTCACCGGCGCGGGCAGCGGCATCGGCCGCGCCGC
>CAYGZV010000041.1:0-1454 GCA_964354425.1 uncultured Rhodoplanes sp.
TCGGCTTGACCTTCGTCGTCGAGCCGCATTGGGCGCGCGTCGAAGAGGTGAGCGGGGCTCCCGTGCACAAGCACGCCGTCGGGTTCCTGCTCGCGGCCGACAAGGACATCGTGCGCGACACGTTGTTCGTCGCGTTCAACGCCATGTACGAACCGGAGTGGCTCAAGCTGCTCGACACCGGGGAGTACGAGCGCGAATCGACAGTGGGTTTGGCCACAGCCGCCATGCTGCGTCTGTCGCCTTCTCTCTTCCTTGGCGGCGACGCGCGCTATCTGCGCAAGTACGAAGGGGCCGCCCTGAACGCCTTGGCCGGCGAGGGGCTCTTCGTCGGCCCGAACCTCTTCGTCATCTGGCGCGAATTTCTGTTCACCGCGGCGTTCGAGGCGCAGGTGTGGGGCAGAACCCCCGGCGAGCCGGGCTCGCTCGATCTCGATAACTTCACGCGATACCACGCAAAGCTGCGGCTCGTGGCGCATTTCTGAGCGCAGGCGCGGCAACGGGAAGGGAGTGGCCATGCGAACGAAACTAAAGCTTGCCATGACGATGGCGACGCTCGCCGTCGCCTTGATGGTCACCGCGACGCTCGCCGCGGCGCAGACCGCGGAGAAGATGAAGGTGCTGGCGAGCTTCTCCATCCTCGGCGATCTCGTCCGGCAGGTCGGCGGCGAGCATGTCGATGTCGACCTGCTGGTTGGGCCGAATACCGACATGCACAGCTTCCAGCCCTCGCCCGCGGATTCGCGCAAGCTCTCCGGGGCGAAGCTCGTGGTCATCAATGGGCTCGGCCTCGAGGGCTGGGCCGACCGCTTGGTGAAAGCCGCGGGCTATCGCGGCGCTCGGCTCGTCGCCTCCAAGGGAGTGAAGGCGCTTGCCGGGCATGAGCACGGCCATGGCGAGGGCGGTCACGGGCGCTACGATCCGCACGCCTGGCAGGACGTGCGCAATGTCAAAATCTACGTGACCAATATCCGCGATGCGCTGATCGGGGCCGATCCCGCCAACAAGGCGGCGTATCAACAGAACGCGGACGATTATCTCGGTCGCCTCGACGCGCTCGACCGCGACATCCGCGCGTCCCTCGCTGACATCCCGAAAGAACGCCGGCGGGTGATCACCACGCATGAGGCGTTCGATTATTACGGCGACGCCTACGACGTGGAGTTCCTCGCCGCGCAAGGGGTGAGCGGCGACGCCGAGCCGAGCGCGCGCGACATCGCCCGGCTGATCCAGCAGATCAAGAAGGAGAAGATCACCGCGATCTTCTTCGAGAATGTTTCAGGCGCGCGCCTCCTCGACCGCATCGCCAAGGAGACCGGCGCCAAGGTCGGCGGCACGCTTTATTCCGACGCGCTGTCCGCGCCGGGCGGGCCGGGCGCCACCTATGTCGACATGATGCGCTACAACACCCGCGCCATCGCCGAGGCGCTGCGCGCCGGCAGCTGAACTCCTGCTCG
>CAYGZV010000041.1:1554-12191 GCA_964354425.1 uncultured Rhodoplanes sp.
ACAACACCCGCGCCATCGCCGAGGCGCTGCGCGCCGGCAGCTGAACTCCTGCTCGAGTGGACAACTCAATGACGAAGGTTTCTGTCATCATCCGCGCAAGCGGATGATCCAGTAACCCCGGCCCTCGGTGCGCCCGGTGCAGAGTCCGTCGCATACGGGATGCTCCGCTTGCGCGGAGCATGACGGGCTCTGCCGCTTTGCTCACGTCGAGGGGCTCACCCCTTGGCCAGCGCGGCGGCGAGCTTTTCGGCCTGCTCGGCGAGCAGGGCGGGTTCCTCGGGGAAGGTCGCCGCGGGCTTGAGCGGCTCGCCCGTGTGGCGGGGCAGGATATGCACATGCAGGTGGAACACCACCTGGCCGCCCGCCGGCTCATTGAACTGATGGATGGTGATCCCGTCGGCGTCGAAGACCTTGACCGCCGCCTTGGCGATCCGCTGCGCCACTTTGTGAACATGCGCGAGGTCTTCGGGCGCAAGATCGAAGATGGTGCGCGCCGGCGCCTTGGGAATCACCAGCGTGTGGCCGAGCGACCGCGGCATGATGTCGAGGAAGGCGAAGGCTTTGTCGTCCTCGTAGACTTTGTGGCAGGGAAGCTCGCCGCGCAGAATCTTCGCGAACACGTTGTTTGGGTCGTAGCTCGCCATGGCCGCCTCTCCGTCCAGCATAGAAGAAGGCATCTGTCGCAGGCGGCAAGGCGGCCCGTCAAGGCGCGCGGGCGCTACTCGACCTCCACGGCTTTCCTGAACGGGCTTGCCTCGGCCAGTTCCCGGCCGGCCGCCTCCACATAGGCGCGCTCATGCGCAAGATAATCGGCGACCGCCCGGCGCAGCCCCCGATCGGCGATGTAATGCGCCGAGTAGGTGGTGGTCGGCAGATAGCCGCGGGCGAGCTTGTGTTCGCCCTGCGCGCCCGCTTCCACCCGCGGCAGCTTGTGCGCGATCGCGTATTCGATGGCCTGGTAATAGCAGAGCTCGAAATGCAGGCAGGCATGATGCTCGATCGCGCCCCAATGCCGGCCATAGAGCGTGTCGGAGCCCTTGAAATTGAGCGCGCCGGCGATGGCGCGTCCGCCGCGTTTGGCGAGCACCAGCACGATGTTGTCGGCCATGCTTTGTCCGACCTGCGAGAAGAAATCGCGGGTGAGATAGGGCCGTCCCCATTTTCGCGTGCCGGTCTCGATGTAGAAGGCGAAGAAGGCGTCCCACACGCTTTCGGTGAGGTCGGACCCGGAGAGCCACGCAATGTCGATGCCGGGCTCGACCGCCTCCCGCCGTTCGCGCCGGATCGTCTTGCGCTTGCGCGCGGAAAGCGCCGCAAGGAAATCATCGAAGGTCGCGTAACCGTTATTATCCCAATGGAACTGCTGGTCGGTGCGCTGCAGGTATCCATGCGCGGCGGCAAGCCGCCATTCCGCCTCGGTCGGGAAGGTCATATGGGCGGAGGAGGCGTCGCGCAGCCGGGTGAGTTCGATGAGCCCTTGCGTCAGCGCCGCCTGAGCGCCCGCCGCGTCCGGTCCGGGGAGCGTCAGCAGCCGCCGTCCGGTCACCGGAGTGAACGGGACCGACACCTGCAGTTTGGGATAGTAGCGGCCGCCCGCGCGCTCATAGGCCTCCGCCCAGCCATAGTCGAACACATACTCGCCGCGCGAATGGGACTTCAGATAGCAGGGCGCGACGCCTGCGACCCCGCCGTCCGCGCGTTCGAGCACCAGGTGCTGGGGCTGCCAGCCGGTCTTCGCCGTGGCCGAACGCGACAGCTCGAGCGCCGATAGAAAAGCGTGGCTCACGAAAGGATTGAACGGCACAGCTTCAGACGGAGCGTGAGCCGCTCCGGCGGGATTGGCGCAGGCGTCCCAGGTCTGCGGCGCAATCTCGGTGATCGCCGGCGCAACGCGGATGCGGAAGTCGTTCGAACTCATTGCCCCTGCATGTTCGTTCGCGCGCTGGTCATCGCCGGCCTGAACCCTTCGAAGATCACCTGGTCCGCGTGGCGGAGCGCCCCGATCCGCTCTCGTTCCGACCGCGCCGTCCAGGCCAGGAGCGGCAGCCGGAAGAGATAACGCGCGATCAACGGGGGCGCCGTAGCGAGGTCTTGCAAGCGGTAGGCCACAAAATGGGGGCGGGCGCGGGCGGCTTGGAGGATAACCGCCGTCCTGCGCCTTTGTGCCGCGCCTGCTCTCCCGGGCGCGACGCTTCCGGTTCCCTGGCGCTGGGCGACGAGCCCGCGCACGAGGCCGGGAGCGCGCGGAACGAGCGCCGCGACGATCTCCGGATCAAACGACATGGCCGCGACCGGCCCGGCATAGCCCCGCAGCACCGCGGCGGTGCGCAGTGCAAGCCCGATATCGCCGTCGAAACGGCTCTTGAGTTCGAGCACGAGCGGCGTGCGGCCGCCGACGAGATCGACAAGCTCGCCGAGCGTCATCATGCGATCGGCCGTGCTCTTGAAGGCGACGCGCCTGAGCGCGGCTGCGGTCAAGTCCCGCACCTCGCCGGCGGATTCCGTCAGGCGGTCGATCGTCTGGTCGTGGTGGACCATCGCCTCGCCGTCAGCGCTCGGCTGCAGGTCGACCTCGATGGCGTAGCCCGCCTGCAGCGCGGCCGCGGCGGCGGACGACGTGTTCTCGACGACGCCACGCCCCGCGTCATGCAGGCCGCGATGCGCGATCGGCCGCGCGGTGAGCCAATCCATGCCGGTTACGTAAGGCGTTTCGCTCATTCTGCTCATCCTCCCGCGCAGCGCGGGGGAGGAGCGCGCCAGTTTCACGCCACCTCGAAAACGCCGTCGACCTCCACCGCCGCGTCGTTCGGCAGCACGGCGACGCCGACCGTGGTGCGGGTGTGGCGCCCCTTGTCGCCGAACACCTCCACGATGAGATCGGACGCGCCGTTCATCACCTTGGGTCCGTCGACGAAGCTCGAGGCCGAATTGATGAAGCCGTTGAGCCGCACGACGCGCACGACGCGATCGAGATCGCCCAGCGCGGCCTTGACCTGCGCGACGAGATTGATGGCGCAGGCGCGCGCCGCGGCCTGGCCGTCCTCGATCGAGACCGCGACACCGAGCTGGCCGGTGGCGACCAGCTGGCCATCGGCGAGGCATAGTTGGCCGGACACGAACAGGAGCGACCCCGTCCGCACGAACCCGACATAGGTCGCAATCGGGGCGGCCGGCGTCGGCAGCTTGATGCCGAGTTCGGCAAGCTTCTTCTCCACCATTCCGGCCATGACGCCCTCCTCGATCTCGGTTAACGCTGTGATCGAGTCTTGGCCGATCGGGCCTCCGCGTGCAATGGGGCGCAGCGGTGCGGGTTGCGGGAGCACCATGCTCCGCCTATCTTTGACCGGGCTAATGCTGAAAGATTCGCGCTCTCGGGGCAGGAGACAATCGATGCAGGGCAGGGCGGCAGGATTGGTCGGGGCGGCCGGCGCTGTGATGCTCGTCGCGGCCTCGCTGTCTGCCGCGGCTGCGCCGACGGCCGCTGCGGCGGGCGCCGCCACGACGCTCGCCTCCCATCGCGCCGTCTACGATCTCAAGCTTCTGCGCGCCAACGGCAAACGCGGGCTGCAATCGGTGCGCGGGCGCATCCTCTACGACTTCTCCGGCAGCGCATGCGAAGGCTATGTGCTGCAGTTCCGCCAGGTGTCGGAACTCGACACCGGCGAGGGCAAGGTGGCGCTGAGCGACCTGCGCGCTTCGACCTGGGAAGAGGCCGACGCCAAGGACTTCCGCTTCAGTTCGCAGAATTACGTCAACGACAAGATGGCCAATGTCGTCGACGGCCGCGCGGAACGGCGCGGCGACAAGGTCGTGGTCGGGCTGAGCAAGCCGAAGGCCGCGTCGTTTGATCTCGAATCGGCCATCGTGTTTCCGACCGAACACATGCGGCGCGTCATCGAGGCGGCGCGCGCGGGTCAGTCCATGCTCGAGTTTCCCGTGTATGACGGCTCGGAGAACGGCGAGCGGGTCTACAACACGCTCACCGTGATCGGACGCGAGATCGGCGCAAACGAAGCGCCGCCGGCGGACGCGACCGTGGGCCAGGCCGCGCTCGCGGGCATGAAGCGGTGGCCGGTCACCATCAGCTATTTCGACCGCGCCACCACGGGCGGCGAGCAGACGCCGATCTACGCGATCAGCTTTCAGATGTATGAGAACGGCGTTTCGCGCGCGCTCACGCTCGACTACGGAGATTTCGCCGTGTCCGGCGAGATGTCGCAGCTCGAAATGAATCCGAGCCGGCCCTGCCCGTGACGCGACGGGTGGAACACGCGCGTTGCAGCGCGTCTTTGCGTGTTTTCGGGAGCAACCCAGCGGCCCGACTCTTGCATCGATCCGGCCGCCGGCAGGTCCGGTTCGTTAACCGTAGGAAACGGTTTTTGAACTGACGCGGTTTGCGTTTCCGAGAGGAATAACCTCTAACCTGCAAGATCGGTGCTGTGCAGCGTGGCGGGGTCCACGGCCGCATGGGGATGTCGGATGGCCAAGACTGTGCTGATCGTGGAAGACAACGAGCTGAACATGAAGCTGTTCCACGACCTGTTGGAGGCGCATGGCTATCGCACCGTGGGCACGCGCAACGGCATCGAGGCGCTCGATCTCGCGCGCCAGCACCGTCCGGATCTGATTTTGATGGACATCCAATTGCCGGAGGTTTCCGGCCTCGAGGTCACCAAATGGCTGAAAGACGACGCGCAACTGAAGTCGATTCCCGTCGTCGCGGTCACCGCCTTCGCGATGAAGGGCGACGAAGAGCGAATTCGCGAGGGCGGCTGTGAAGCCTACCTCTCCAAGCCTATCTCGGTCGGCAAGTTCATCGAGACGATCCGCCAGTTTCTCGGACAGCCATGAGGTGAAAGCCGCATGACCGATCGCATCCTTCTCGCCGTCGACCCGCGCGCCAACGCCAAGACGCTCGCGACGCGGCTGTCGACAGAGTATTTCGACGTTCACACCGCCTTGTCGGGAGCCGAGGCGCTCGCGATCTGCGAAGCCATGCAATGCGACATCGTCCTGCTCGAAACGACGATGCCCGACATGGACAGCTTCGAGCTGTGCCGCCGGCTGAAGGCGAATCCGGCGACGCATCACATTCCGGTCGCGATGGTGACCGCGCTCGATCAGGCGTCTGACCGCGTCCGCGGGCTTGCGGCCGGCGCCGATGATTTTCTCGTCAAGCCGATCCCCGACGCCGTTCTTGTCGCGCGCGTGCGCTCGCTCGTGCGCCTGAGGATGCTGACCGACGAGTTGCGCATGCGCGCTCTCACGTCGAAGGAGATCGGGATCGCGAACCCCGTAGCCGAGGCGACCGCCGACGCCGGCCGCAACGGCCGAATCCTCTTGATCGACGATAGCAGGGCGTTCTCCAAGCACATGGCCGCGCTGCTTGCGGGCGAGCATAGGGTCGACATCGAGGCCGATCCGAACGAAGCTTTGTTTCATGCCGCCGAAGCGGACTACGATCTGATCGTCGCGTCGCTTGCGCTCGATGCCTATGACGGGCTCAGGATCTGCACGCAGCTTCGCTCGCTCGAACGCACACGAACGGTCCCGATCGTGGCGCTCGCCGAGGCCGAAGAAAGTCCGCTGCGGCTCGCCCGCGCCCTCGAGATCGGCGTCAACGACTTCATCGTCCGCCCGGTCGACGACAACGAGTTGATGGCGCGCGCGCGCATGCAGGTGCGCAAGCGGCGCTACGCCGAGCGCCTGCGCGACAATGCGCGGCATTCGACGGAAGGGGCGATCACCGATCCGCTGACGACGCTGCACAACCGGCGCTACATGGAGCGCCATCTCGCGACCCTCGTCGATCAGGCCGCCGCCCGCGGCAAGCCGCTGGCGGTCCTGATGCTCGACATCGACTTCTTCAAGGCGATCAACGAGAGTTACGGCCGCGACGCCGGCGACGATGTCCTGCGCGAATTCGCGGGGCGGCTGCGTCATTCGATTCGCGGGATCGATCTCGCCTGCCGGTCCGGCGGCGAGGAGTTCGTCGTGGTCATGCCCGACACCAACCGGGCGGTCGCGGCGAAACTGGCCGAAACCCTGCGCCGGCGCATCGCGTCCGAGCCATTCCAGGTCCAGGCGGCCGGGCTTCCGGTCGAGGTGACCGTCTCGGTGGGAATCTCCGGGCTGTCGGCCGGCGACGACACCCCCGCCAAGGTTCTCAAGCGGGCGGACGAGGCGCTTTATCGCGCCCAGCGCGAAGGGCGCAATCGGGTGGTTTCGGACGCGGCTTGATGCCGCGCCATAGCCGATCGCGATGGGCCAAAAACCAGCAAAACATGCGCCAGTGGCCGCTCGGCGGCGCCCGGCCCGCCCATCCTGATATCCTGGGTTGATCTGTCGGAACCTTTACACCCGGTCCAACCCTGTTGATTTCCTGGGCGTTTGCGGTAAATTTTTTCCGTTCGAGGTTTCTCGCTGGAAGGACCGATCCAGATCGCCTCTATGGTCTAGACGGTGGTTAACCCCTCGGAATGCTCAGGTCCGCCGCATCTCCTGGGTCCGTGGGGTTCGGCCGGCACGGGAGCGGTGAGAGTGGCCTCCTCGTAACACCGCTCCCGGCCGGCCATCCGGCCGACGGCATCTTTCTCAAGGACATGCAATGCTGCGCGGACCGCGCGGTCAGCGGTGATCCGCGGCTTGCTCGGTCCGTGATTCTCGATCGTGATTCCGATCCGAAGCGCCGGTCAAGCCGGCTCAACCGCGACGACGCTGCGTCGAAGCCGAGACGGCGCCGCGTGGCGCGCTACTTGATCTTCCCTTCGCGGAATTCGACGTGCTTCTTCGCGACCGGATCGTACTTGTTCTTGACCAGCTTCTCGGTCTTGGTTCGCGTGTTCTTCTTCGTCACGTAGAAATAGCCCGTGTCCGCGCTCGACACGAGCTTGACCTTGATGGTGGTTGACTTCGCCATGGCGCGCTGTCCTTCGGATCGATCGTCTGTGGAGTAGCCGGCAACCTAATAAGCGGCGGCCAAAAGTCAAGAAAGCGGCGGTGCGGCAAGCGTTTTCCCGCGGTCCGCCGTCACAGCAGCGAGCGCGTGAAGCCGCGGCCGATCCAGCGATAGAACGGCACCGGCAGATCGGGGGTGAAGCCGTTCGCTATGCGGTGCTCGAGCTCGGCGAGCACGGTCTTGGTGATCGGCGGCATATCGAGCCGCTCCGCCTCGGTCAGCGGCAGCCAGACCAGCTCGATCAGTTCGGCGTCCGGCCCGACGACATCCTCGACCCGTCCGGAGATCGTCTGTGCGTCGAGCGTGAAGAAGCGCGTGTCGAAACGGCGCGGCCGGCGCGGCGGCGTGATGGCGCGCGCGATGAAATGCATCGCGGCGAGATCGGGGAGCAGCCGTGTGGCCGCAGAGGGCGGCGGGCGCCCGTCGGTTGCGGCCGGGAGCGCGCCGATCGTCTTTCCAAAGATCAGGCCGGTCTCCTCGAAGGTTTCGCGAATGGCGGCAATCGCGAACGCCCGCGACTTGGCGATGCTCGGACGCCGCATGCGCATCATCAGCCGCGCGGCAACCTGCGGCGCGAGCTCGGTCGCGGCGTTCGCGGCGCGGTCGGCGACCTCGACGCGTCCGCCCGGGAACACGAATTTGCCCGGCATGAATTTGTGCCGCTCGTGCCGACGGCCGAGCAGCACCTTCGGAGCGCCGCCGGAACGATCGATCACGATCAGCGTCGCGGCGTCGCGCGGCTCCGAGTTCGGAAACGACATGTCGCGGTCGGCCCGGTTGAGCACGTCGGTGAGACGGCGGGCGAGTTCGTCCACCGGAGCGTGCTCGATCGCAGATTCGTCGGGAGACTCGGCGGCGGCGGAATCGTTGGCGGCGGGATCGTTCGGCATGCCGTCCCCTTACAGCAATTTCCTGCGCGGTTGAATCACCATCGCCGCCGCGCAGCAGATCGCGCGCCTGCGGCGATTTCTTCGCCGGCACACCGGGCGAAGGGAGGAATCACCGGCCGCGGCGGCCGGAGCCGCGGCGTTCGCGCGCATGCGGGCGGCCGGACGGGCGCGCGGCCCCGTCGACCCGGCCCTCGGACAAGACCTCGAACCGCAGCGCGCCCGCGACGGGCGCCGCCTCGACCAACCGGACCGTCACGCGGTCGCCCAGGCGGTAGGCCTCGCCGCTCGCGTCGCCGATAAGCGCATGCTGCGCCTCGTGGTAGCGGAACCACTCCCGGCCGAGCGTCGCGGCGGGAATGAAGCCGTCCGCGCCCGTATCGTCGAGCTTCACGAACAAGCCTGCGCGCGTGACCCCGCTGATATGCCCCTCGAAGGTCGCGCCCACCCGGTCGGCGAGGTGGTGGGCGATCAGCCGATCCACGGTTTCCCGCTCGGCCGCCATCGCGCGGCGCTCGCAGGCGGAGATGCGCGCCGCGATCTCGCCGAGCGACTTCACGTCCTCCTGCTCGGGCAGTCCGTCGCGGCCGAGCCGCAGCGCCCGGATCAGGGCGCGGTGCACGAGGAGATCGGCGTAGCGCCGGATCGGCGAGGTGAAATGCGCATAGCGGCGCAGGTTCAGGCCGAAATGCCCGTAGTTTTCCGCCGCGTATTCGGCCTGCGCCTGGCTGCGCAGCACCACCTCGTTGACGAGGTTCTCGACATCGCGGCCTTTGACCCGAGCGAGGATGTCGTTGAACCGGTCCGGCCGCAGCGCTCCGGCCTTCGGCAGCGAGATGCCCAATGTGGCGAGAAACTCGCGCAGTGCATTGAGCTTGTCGAGGGTCGGCTCGTCATGCACGCGATAGACGAGCGGCGTGTGCGCGCGCTCGATCGCTTCGGCCGCCGCGACATTGGCGAGGATCATGAATTCCTCGATCAGGCGGTGCGAATCGAGCCGCTGCGGGGAGATGACCCGATCCACGGTAAAGTCCGGCTTGAGCAGGATCTTGCGTTCGGGCAGGTCGAGGTCGAGCGGCCCGCGGTCGTCGCGCGCCCGCTTCAAGGCCTCGTAGGCGGCATAGAGCGGCGCGAGCACGAGCGGCAGCAGCGGTCCGGTGGTCTCGTCGGGCGCATCCTGGATCGCGGCCTGGGCCTGCGCGTAATGCAGGCGCGCAATCGAGCGCATCAGCACGCGGTGGAAGGCGTGGCTGCGCTTGCGGCCGTGCGCGTCGATCGTGATGCGCGCGACCAGCGCCGGGCGGTCTTCGTCGGGCTTGAGCGAGCACAGATCGTTGGAGATGCGTTCGGGCAGCATCGGCACGACGCGGTCGGGAAAGTAGACCGAATTGCCGCGCGCGAGCGCCTCGCGATCGAGCGCCGAGCCGGGGCGGACGTAAGCGGCGACATCGGCGATCGCGACATTGACGACGAAGCCGCCCGGATTGGCCGGGTCCGTGTCAGGCCGGGCGAACACCGCGTCGTCGTGATCTTTCGCATCGATCGGATCGATGGTGACGAAGGGGACCTCGCGCCAGTCCTCGCGCCCGTCCAGGCTCGCCTGCCCTGCCGTCTCCGCTTCGTGCAGGACCTCGCGCGAGAACACGTGCGGGATGCCGTGCGCGTGGATGGCGATCAGGCTGACCGCCCGCTCGCTTGCGAGCGAACCCAGCCGCTCGCGCACTTTCGCGACGGGCTGCCCGAGCCGCCCATGCCGGCTCACCTCGACCGCGACGAGATCGCCTTCTTCGGCGTCGAGCGTATCGCCCGGGCGGATCACAAGCTCGCGTCCGAGGCTGCGCTTCTCGACCGGAACCAGCCGCCCGCCGCCGCCGGGGAGGCTGCGGAAAACGCCGAGCGAGCGATGCTTCGCCCGGTCGATCACCTTGATGGGGCGTCCGCTATGGCGAATGCCGCCGTCCGCCTCGGCGGTTTCCTCGGTCCGCAGGAGCGCGCGGTCGCCCACGCCGGGCACGTCGCCGGGGCGCGCCCGGCGTGGCACATGGAGGCGGATTTTCGGCGCGGGGCCGTTCGCCTCCACGTCCCATTCCGTCGGCACCGCGATCAGTTCGCCGTCGGCGTCGCGGCCGGTCACATCGGCAAGCACCACCGAAGGGAGCGCGCCGGCCGGGTGCAGCTTCTTGCGCTGGCGTTCGATCCGGCCTTCGTCGGCGAGCTCCCGGAGCATGGCGTTCAGGCTCGCGCGGTCAGCGTTTTTCAGGCCGAAGGCGCGCGCCAGCTCGCGCGCGCCGACCCGGCCGTCCTGCGCCGCGATGAAGGCGAGCACGTCGTCTTTCGACGGAAGGAGGGGCCCAGACTTGCCGCGTGAAGAAGCCAACGGGGTATCCGTGATCGAGAATCCGGCCGATGCGCAACGGGTCGCTGCGGAAATGCGACCTTGTGGGGCCTGCCGCCGTCTGCCGAAGCAAACGCGCCCAGGGTCATCCCTTGAGGTAAGCAGAGCCGGCCGGTTTCGCCAGATAGCGCCCCGTCGCGACCGACGTGCCGGCGCTCGTTGCGCACCGGTCACGCGTGTGGGGATACCCGCTGGAATGGTCGATCGAGCCGGGCTAAGCCTGCGCGCATGTCCGCACGCGACCCTGCCGGGGACCCCCAACAAGGCGCGCCGCCTCCAGGCGATGGCGCCGGCGTGACCGCAGCGTCGGTGCGCCCGTCGATCATCGAGCTGTCGCTCGCCTTCGCCAAGGTGTCGCTCGCCGGGTTCGGCGGCATTCTGCCCTGGTGGCGGCGGC
>CAYGZV010000041.1:12291-17030 GCA_964354425.1 uncultured Rhodoplanes sp.
TTCGCCAAGGTGTCGCTCGCCGGGTTCGGCGGCATTCTGCCCTGGTGGCGGCGGCTGCTGGTGGAGGACAAGGGCTGGATGACCGCTGAGGAGTTCAACAAGCTCTTTGCGGTGTGCCAGTTCCTGCCGGGGCCCAATGTGGTCAACATGGCCGCCGTGTACGGCCTGCGATTGCACGGCGTGACCGGCTCGGTCGCCGCGGTGCTGGCGCTGACCGCCCCTCCCGTCGCGCTGATGATCGCCGTCGGCATGCTGTACGCGCGCTATGGGGGCGCGCCCGGCATCAGCGGGGCGCTCGCCGGGCTGGCGGCGGGCGTTGCGGGCCTGATGATCGCGACCGCGGCGCGGATGGCCGAGCCGCTGGTCCGGAGCCGCTTCGGCCACGAAGCGCTGATCGCGGTTGCGGCCTTCGTCGCGATCGGGGTCCTTCGGCTGCCGCTCCTGCCGGTGCTCGCCGTGTTGGCGCCGGCCAGCATCGCGCTCGCCTGGTGGGTGCGGCGATGAAGGCCGACGGCGGCGTCCTGCTGACGCTCGTGCTGCAGTTCGCGCTGCTCTCGCTGCTCGCGATCGGGGGGATCAACGCCGTCATTCCGGAAATGCATCGTCAGGTTGTCGACCTGCATCATTGGATGACCGACGAACGGTTCGGAGAGCTGTACGCGATATCGCAGGCCGCGCCGGGGCCGAACGTGATGGTCGTGGCGCTTATCGGCCAATCGGTCGGCGGGCCGCTCGGGGCAATCCTGGCGATGGCGGCCATGTGCGGACCGACCGCCGTGTTCGCCTGCGTGGTGGCCAAGCTCTTCGACCGCTACCGCGAGGCGCGCTGGCGCGCCGTCGTCGAGGCGGGGCTGGTGCCGGTCACGATCGGCCTGTTCGCGGCGGCGGCCTTGATCATCGCGCGCGCCGCCGATCGGAGCTGGGTCGCAGTCGCCGTTACCGCCGCCGCTTTCGCCGTCACCTATTGGACGCGCAAGAACCCGCTGATCGCCCTCGGCGCGGCTGCGGCTCTCGGGCTCGCCGGACTTCTCTGAGGGGATCGTGCGTTGTTGATCCCGTTTGTTCATTAATCCGTCACGCTTTGCTTCCTGATGACGCTGACCTTGTGCTAGGGAAGTCCTAAGGCTTGCATTTCAAAGCCGTGGGCGGACAAGGAGGAAGTGTATGTCGGAGGGGGTTCAGACCTCAGGCGCACCAGCCGTCGAGGGATCCCATCGCATTTCCGCATTTCTCGTTCCGGCCGTGATCGGGCTCGTCGCCCTGGCCGCATATTGGCGAACGGCTTCGGGATCGCATTCCGGCGAAACGCTGCTGATTTGCGGGCTTGGACTCCTTGCGCTGGGCGGCGCCGTTCTCGTTCTGCGACTGGTCGTTCGCAATCCGCGCGATTATTACGGCGGCCTTGCCCTCCTCGCGGTTGCGTTGTTCGCCATCTGGGCCGCAAGCGACCTGCCGGGCACGCGCGGCTTCGCCTTCGGTCCGGGCACCGCGCCGCGCCTGTTCGCGAGCGTGCTCGGCGGCTTGGGCATCGCCGTCATGCTCGTCGGCCTGTTGATGGAGGGTCCTGGCCTCGAGCGCTACGACATCCGCGCGCCGGTGCTGCTCGTCGCCGCCGTTTTCTTCCTCGGTTTCGGGCAGGGCACGGCGATGAAGGTGGTCGCGGCCGTCGCCGCCGCCCTCGCCATCCTGATCGCCGTGATGGGCATGCTGCGCTCCGACAATCAGTATGTGCGCGGTCCGCTGTTCATCGTGGCGGGCATCCTGTTTTTCGCCCTGACCATCCGGCAGTTCGGCCTCGTTTTCGCGAGCTATTGCAGCATCGTGATTGCCGGTTTCGGAACGAACGAGGTGCGCTGGTTCGAAACGCTGATCTGGGCGGCGGTGTTGACGCTGTTCTGCACCCTCCTGTTCCCCTGGGCGCTCAATCTGCCGCTGCAGCTGTGGCCGACGAACCTGAACTTCAAAACCATGTTCCAGTTCCTCTAGGTCGATCTGCGACCGCCCGGTAAGTCATCCATGACCGAACTCCTGCAAAATCTCGCCCTCGGCTTCGGCGTCGCGTTTTCGCCGATGAATATCGGCCTGTGCATGCTCGGCGCCCTGGTCGGGACGCTGATCGGCGTGCTGCCCGGCGTCGGCCCGCTCGCCACCATCGCCATGCTGCTGCCGATCACCTTCGGCCTGCCGCCGGTCGGCGCGCTCATCATGTTGGCCGGCATCTATTACGGGGCGCAATATGGCGGCTCGACCACGTCGATCCTGGTGAACATACCGGGCGAAGCATCCTCGGTGGTCACGACGCTTGACGGGCACCAGATGGCCCGTCAGGGCCGGGCGGGGCCGGCCCTTGCGATCGCCGCGCTCGGCTCCTTCTTCGCCGGCTGCGTCGCGACCGTGCTGGTGGCGGCGCTCGGCGCGCCGCTCACCTCGATCGCGCTGATGTTCGGGCCGGCCGAGTATTTCTCGCTGATGGTGCTCGGCCTTGTCTTCGCCGTCGTGCTCGCCAAGGGCTCCATCCTCAAGGCGATCACGATGATCATGCTCGGGCTGCTGCTGTCGATGATCGGTTCCGACATCGAAACCGGGCAATCGCGCATGGGGTTCGACATCCCGGAGCTCGCCGACGGGATCGGCTTCGTCGTGGTCGCGATGGGCGTGTTCGGTTTCGGCGAAATCATGCGCAATCTGGAAAGCCAGGCGTCGCGCGACGTCGTCAAGGCGAAGCTGACCGGGCTGATGCCGACCTGGCCGGATCTGAAGGCCTGCGCCGGACCGATCGGGCGCGGCACCGTGCTCGGCTCGATCCTCGGCATTCTGCCGGGCGGCGGCGCCGTGATCGCCGCCTTCGCCGCCTATACGTTCGAGAAGAAGATGTCCAAGGATCCGTCGCGCTTCGGCCGCGGCGCGATCGAAGGGGTAGCCGCGCCCGAAAGCGCGAACAACGCCGCGGCGCAGACTTCGTTCATTCCGCTGCTCACGCTCGGCATCCCGCCCAACGCGGTGATGGCCTTGATGGTCGGCGCCATGACCATTCACGGCATCGTGCCGGGCCCGCAGGTCATGCTCAAGCAGCCGGAGCTGTTCTGGGGCATGATCGCCTCGATGTGGATCGGCAATCTGATGCTGATCGTCATCAACCTGCCGCTCATCGGGTTCTGGGTTCGCCTTCTGCGCGTTCCCTACCGGATGCTGTTTCCGGCCATCCTGATTTTCTGCTGCATCGGCGTGTATTCGATCAACAACTCGCCGACCGACGTCATCATGACGGCGGCCTTCGGTCTGGTGGGCTATTGGCTGGTGAAACACGATTTCGAGCCGGCGCCGATGCTCCTTGGCTTCGTGCTCGGTCCGTTGATGGAGGAGAACCTCCGCCGTGCGATCCTGATCGCGCGCGGCGATCCGTTGACGTTCTTCACGCGGCCGATCTCGGGCGGCCTGCTCGCCGTGGCGATCCTGCTGCTCGTCGTCGCCCTGCTGCCGATGATCCGCCAGCGGCGGGAGCAGGTGTTCGTGGAGGAGTGAGCGGATCGGCGGGCCGACCTGCGACGAGAGGCCGGCGCGCCCAGGCCGCAAGCGGCCCGGGTGCACGATGCGACAGCCTGTCACATGATGGTCAGGGGACATCGCTTCGGTGAACGACGATACTGCCGCTCCATCGACTACTTACCGGATTCCATCAGAGCCGATTGCGCGCGCTTTTTCCGGCGAAACTTGGGGTTCGGTCTGTTGTCGTGACCAGCGGGGCGACGCCGCTGCACGGTTGGAAACGTGAAGCCAGGACAGAGGGAAAGAGAAGGGATGAGTATGCCAACGCGAAGGACTTTTGTCGCAATACTCGCAGCGCTCGGTTTGACTTGGGGTGCGCTGCCGGCCGCCGCCCAGGACTACCCGAACCGCCCGATCACGCTGATCGTGCCGTTCGCCGCCGGCGGACCCACCGACGTGATCGCGCGCATCGTCGGCGATCACATGTCCAAGACGCTCGGCCAGACGCTCGTCATTGAAAACGTGGTGGGCGCCGGCGGGACGACGGGCACCACGCGCGCCAAGCGCGCCGCGCCCGATGGCTACACGATCATCATGGGGCATATGGGCACGCATGCCGCCGCGCCCGCGCTCTATCCGAACCTCGCCTATAATCCGGAAACCGATTTCGAGCCGATCGGGCTGGTGGCGGGCACCCCGATCCTGATCGTCGCGCGGAAAGACTTTCCGGCCAAGGACCTCAAGGAATTCGTCGATTACGTGAAGGCGAATGAAAGCAAGATCAATGCGGCGCATGCCGGGGTCGGCTCGGTCTCCTATACGACCTGCACGCTGCTGAATTCGATCATGAAGGTGAAGCCGACCGCCGTGCCCTTCAACGGCACCGGTCCCGCCTTGAACGCGCTGCTCGGCGGCCAGGTCGACTATATGTGCGACCAGATCGTCAACCTCGTCTCGCAGATCGAGGGCGGCTCGATCAAGGCGGTGGCGATCGCCACGCCCAACCGCAATCCGGTGCTGCCCAACATACCGACCACCAAGGAAGGCGGCCTCGCCGAGTACGAAGTGTCGGCCTGGAATGCGCTATTCGCGCCCAAGGGAACGCCGCAACCGATCGTCGACAAGCTCACCGACGCGCTCGACAAGGCGCTCAATGACGAGGCTACGCGCAAGCGGCTGCTCGATCTCGGCAGCGACATTCCCGACGCGCCGCGCCGGGGCCAGAAGGCGATGGGCGATCTCGTCAAGAGCGA
>CAYGZV010000041.1:17130-20491 GCA_964354425.1 uncultured Rhodoplanes sp.
GGCAATCGCTGTCAACACGCCCGTTCCGTCCCGGCGGAACGGGCGTGTTATATTTGGCTCCGACTCGCGGCCGAACCCGGCTGCGGCGATCCGATGTCAGACGACGCTGCGCATGCGCCAGTATCACGAATTGATGGATCGCATCCTCGCCGACGGGGTGGAGAAGCGCGATCGCACCGGGACGGGCACGCTCTCCGTGTTCGGCCACCAGATGCGCTTCGAGCTCGCCGAGGGCTTTCCGCTCGTCACCACCAAGAAGCTGCATGTCAGATCGATCATCTACGAGCTCCTGTGGTTCTTGTCGGGCGACACGAACGTGAAGTTCCTCAACCAGCACGGCGTCACGATCTGGGATGAGTGGGCGGACGCACGCGGCGATCTCGGGCCGATCTACGGCGCGCAGTGGCGCTCCTGGCCCGCGCGCGACGGCGGCGCGATCGATCAGATCGCCAATGTCGTGGAGATGATCCGCCGCAGCCCGGATTCGCGCCGCCTCATCGTCACCGCCTGGAACCCGGCCGACATCGACCAGATGGCGCTGCCGCCCTGTCACTGCCTGTTCCAGTTCTACGTCGCCGAGGGCCGGCTCTCCTGCCAGCTCTATCAGCGCTCCGCCGACGTGTTTCTCGGCGTGCCGTTCAACATCGCCTCCTATGCGCTGCTGACCTTGATGGTGGCGCAAGTGGCGGGGCTGCGGCCGGGTGCGTTCATCCACACGTTCGGCGACGCCCACCTCTATCTCAATCATCTGGAGCAGGCGCGGCTGCAGCTCTCCCGTGCGCCGCGCCCGCTTCCAACCATGCGGCTCAACCCGGCAACGACCGACCTGTTCGCGTTCCGCTACGAGGATTTCGCGCTCGAGGGTTACGACCCGCACCCGCATATCAAGGCCGCGGTTGCGGTGTGAGCCGATTGTTCCCAGCGGGATCGGCTGGGCATCTTCCGCTCTCCCGCACGGGGAGAGGAGAGGCGAGGGGACCATGACTTGGCGCAAGCGACCCGTCATCTACGAGATCGCCACCTGGGTGTGGCTCGATGAATTGCGTGCGCGTTACCTTCAGCCTTTGACCTTGGCGACGGTCCCCGCGCAGGAATGGGACGCGCTGGCGGAGCTCGACGTCGACGCGGTGTGGCTGATGGGCGTCTGGGAGCGCAGCCCGGCCGGCGTCGCCGTCGCGAACGCAAGCCGCGACCTGCAGGCCGAGTTCCGCCACGTGCTGCCGGATTACCGCCCGGAAGACAATGTCGGCTCCGCCTATTGCGTGCGCGATTACGTCGTCGCCGCCCATCTCGGCGGTCCGGACGCCCTGGCCAAGGCGCGCGCCGAACTCAATGCGCGGGGGCTGCGCCTCGTGCTCGATTTCGTCCCCAACCATGTGGCGATGGATCATCCCTGGGCGTTGCAGCATCCCGAGTATTTCATTCGCGGCAGCTATGAGGACCTGGCGCGCGCTCCGAACGACTTCGCCGATGTGAAGGGGCAGGTCTACGCGCATGGACGCGACCCGTATTTTCCGCCCTGGCGCGACGTCATTCAGGTCAACACGTTCAACGCCGGTTCGCGCGCGGCGGCGATCGACACGGTGACCTCTATCGCCGCGCAATGCGACGCCATGCGCTGCGACATGGCGATGCTGATGCTCACCGAGATTTTCGAGCGGACCTGGGCCGCGCGCGCCGGACGGAGGCCCGCGACGGAGTACTGGGAGGACCTGATTCCGGCGGTGAAAGCCAAGCATCCCGACGTGCTGTTCATCGCCGAGGCCTATTGGGATCTCGAATATGCGCTGATGCAGAAGGGCTTCGACTATTGCTACGACAAGCGCCTGTATGATCGCCTGGTGCACGACAACGCCGAAAGCGTGCGCGCCCATCTGACGGCTTCGCTCGATTACCAGGACAAGCTCGTGCGCTTTATCGAGAACCACGACGAGCCGCGCGCCGCCGCGACGTTTTCCGCACCCAAGGAGCACGCCGCGGCCATCGTCGTCGCGACGTCGCCCGGCGCGACGCTCATTTATGACGGGCAGATCGAGGGTCGCAAAGTCAAGCTCCCGGTGTTCCTGGCGCGCCGGCCGGCGGAACCGTGCGACGAGGCGCTCGCTGAGTTTTACCGCAGCCTGCTGAGCACGATCCACGCCGACCTCTTCCACCTGGGCGAATGGCGTCTGTGCGACCGCCACGGCTGGCCCGACAATGCGAGCTTTCACAACATCGTCGCCTGGACCTGGCGGCTGGGGGTCGAGCGGACGCTGATCGTCGTGAACCTCGCCGAAAAGCCCTCGCAGGCGATGGTGCAGCTGCCGTGGGACGACCTGCGTGGCCGCACCTGGCGTCTCATCGAGACGCTGGCCTGGGAGTGCTATGTCCGCGACGGCGATGAGCTCGCTACCGCGGGGCTGTTCGTCGAGCTCGACCCCTGGCGCTATCACTTTCTCAGGTTCGAATAGCGCGGGCGGCATAGGATCACGAAACCCGCATCACCGACCGTGCAAGGTCACCGCGTGAGCGCGGCGATGGCGGCAAACACGAAGACCGCCAGCCCGACCCCGATGACGCGCAGCACCACGAGCCAGGTTTCGGCTCGATACGCGCCGTTTTCATCGAGCGGACGGACCGGGATTTTGAACCCGAAATAATTCACGGGGCAGGGCGCCTCGCCGTTCGCGCGGTCCGCATCCTTCTCCGCGCGCGTTGCGCGCCGATAGTAGCGGGCGATCGCGTAGTGTTCATCGCGGATCCTATATTGCGGAATCAGCCGGTCGAACAGGAACATGAATCCGATCGGCCAGGGCTCCTTTTCGCCGGGTGGAGGTCGCTCGCCTGTCTGCGGATCGAAACCAACAATTCTGAGCCCGAACCAGAACAGCAGCCAGAAGAAGACGAGGACGGTCACGATCGGTCCGACCACCTTGCCCGGGCGAAAGCCGTGATCGGCGACCGCCCACAAGAGCGACTCGAATGCCGTGGCGACGAGATCGGCGGTTCCGCTGATGACTGACTGGAAGGCCGCTCGGACCGGAGCCAAGACAAAATCGGGCGCTGACTGAGCGGCGGATCCCGAGGCGCAGAGGAAACCGGCCTCGATCCCCGGCAGCCAGGTCATGATGTGGCGGCAGAGATCCGCGCTTTTGCGTGCGACCCGCAGCTCCGTCGTGCTTCCGCCGGCCTTGTCGAAGGCCTGGACGAAGGCGTTGAACGGCTGCGAGGACGGCGCTGCGTTCTTGTTCAGCCAGCGGACCACCTCGTCGACGCTCGGGAGTTCGACCTGACTGGAGACTTTCGAGACGGATTCGCTGGCGCAGGCCGGCGTTGCGTTGTGCACGCGATCGAATCTCAATCCGTCGAGATAGGTGAAATA
>CAYGZV010000042.1:0-19957 GCA_964354425.1 uncultured Rhodoplanes sp.
CGATATGGGCGAGGTGATCGCGGTTTCGCCGCGGGCGGCGGAGCTGCGTCGGCTGACGATCGCCTGCCGCTACGACCGCGCCTCGATCGCAACCGGCGCGTCGATCGCCTGCAGCGGGGTCTGCCTGACCGTCGTGGATACGGGCGAAGCCGGCGGGCGCGCTTGGTTTGCGGTCGACGCCGCGCCGGAAACGCTGCGCGTGACGACCGTCGGGAGCTGGGAGAAGGGCGACCGCATCAATCTCGAACGCTCGCTCAAGATCGGCGACGAGCTCGGCGGCCATCTCGTCACCGGGCATATCGACGGGCTCGCCGAGGTGGCGGAGCGCGAGGATTACACCGAGACCGCGCGATTTACGTTCCGGGCGCCGGCGCAGCTGTCCCGTTTCGTCGCCGCCAAAGGCTCGGTCGCGCTCGATGGCGTCTCGCTGACCGTGAACGAGGTCGCCGGCGACGCGTTCACGGTGCTGATCATTCCGCATACGCTTGCTGTAACGACATTCGGCGCGCTGGCGCGCGGCGGTCGCGTCAATCTTGAAGTCGATCTCATGGCGCGGTACGCCGCTCGCCTGATCGAGGCCCGGTAGAACCACTCACGGCGGCGCGCAGGGAAACACATGGCCGGACCACGCACCTCGTTTCACGTCAAGCTCGAGCCGCTGCCGGGCGCGCGCGTTCTCGTCGTCGAGGGACGCTATTACGGCAACATCGCCGATGCGCTGCTCGAAGGCGCACGGCGCGTGCTCGACGCGGCCCAAGTCGAATGGGACATCGTCACGGTGCCGGGCGCGCTGGAAGTCGCGCAAGCCGTCGCCATGGCGTTCGACGCGCCGATCCATGCGCGGCGTCTGCCCTATGACGCGATCGTCGCGCTCGGCTGCGTCATTCGCGGCGAGACCAGCCATTACGAGATCGTGGCCGGGGAGTCCGCGCGCGCTTTGATGGATCTCGCCGTGCGGCGTCGGGTGCCGATCGGCAATGGCATTCTCACCGTCGACACGCCGGCGCAGGCGAAAGTGCGCGCCGATCCCGACGAGGGAGACAAGGGCGGCGTCGCCGCGACCGCCGCGCTCGCGCTCGTCCACGTGAAGCGCCATTTGCAGAATCCCCGGGGCGAGCCGTGACCGGTCCCGCCCAGTCGCCGCGCAAAGCAAATCGGCGCGGCGCGGCGCGGCTTGCGGCGGTGCAGGCGCTGTACCAGATGGATATCGCCGGCACGTCGCTGCAGGACATCCTGGCCGATTTCGAGCGCCACTGGATCGGCCACGAGATCGAAGGCGAGCAGTATCTGCCGGCGGAAGCCGGCTTTTTTCGCGAGATCGTGACCGGGGTCGTCGCCGAACAGCGGCGGCTCGATCCGCTTGTCGACCATGTGCTCGCCGCCGGCTGGCCCCTGAAACGGGTCGAGGCGATTCTGCGCTCGGTGCTGCGCGCGGGCGCTTACGAACTCGACAAGCGCCACGACATCCCCGCCCGCGTGGTGATCTCGGAATATGTTGATGTCGCAAGCGCCTTCGTCGATCGCGACGAAACCGGCATGGTGAACGCCGTGCTCGACCAGATCGCTCACCAGGTGCGCGCCGCGGAGTTCGAGCAGCGGCCGGACCTTTCCGCCTCCCACGGAGCGGGCGAAGGCTAGCCGCCGGATCGCTCGGCTGGAAAAAAGCGCCAATTAGGCGTTAGTAGCGAGCAACACTCGGATCGATTGAGCGAGGTCGGATGCAGGACGGACCGGCGGAAGACTATGGGCGGAGCTGGTACGCCGCGACGACGGCCGCCGCGCCTGAGCGGCCGCCGCTTGCGGCCGATCTCGACGTCGATGTCTGCGTGATCGGCGGCGGGCTTGCCGGCCTGACCGCGGCCCGTGAAATCGCCCGGCTCGGCTGGTCGGTGGTGGTGCTCGAGGGGAAGCGCGTCGCCTGGAACGCCTCCGGACGCAATTGCGGCTTCGTTCTCCCCGGCTTTGCCGCCGACATCCATAAGATCGTCGAACGGGTCGGGCTCGATCAGGCGAAGACGCTTTGGGCGCTGGCGGAAGCCGGACTGGAATATGTCCGCACGACCATCGACGAATGCGCCATGCCCGACGTGCAGTTGCGCCGCGGCTGGCTCGACGTATCCAAGGTCGACACCGGCGACGAGATGATCGCGCTGGTCGGCCTGCTCGGGCAGGAATTCGGCGCTTCCGTGGAGGGCTGGCCGACCGAGCGCGTGCGCGACGTCTTGCGCAGCGAGCGCTATTTCCACGCCATCCACTATCCGCACGCCTTCCACATACATCCGCTCAACTACGCGCTCGGGCTCGCCCGCGCCGCCGAGGAGGCCGGCGTGCGGATTTTCGAGCGCACGCAGGCGATGGAGATCGATCCGGCCGGCGTGCGCAAGCGCGTGCTGACCCCGTCGGCGCTGGTGCGCGCGAGCCACGTCGTGCTCGCCGGCAATACGCATATCGGGGGCGTGATGCCGCGGCTCGCCGAGACGCTCCTTCCGGTCACGAGCTATGTTGCGGTGACCGAACCGCTCGGCGAGCGCCTCTCGGAAGCGATCGCCTATACCGGGGCGGTCAGCGACTCGCGCTTTGCCAATTATCACTATCGCATCGTGGATAACGACCGCCTGATGTGGGCGGGCGGAGGCGGTCCCTTCGCGCACGATCCCCGCCGCGTCGGCGAGACGTTCAAGGCCGCCATTACGCGCACTTATCCGCAGCTCGGCGCGGTCACGATCGCCTCTGCATGGTCGGGCACGATGGGCTTTGCCGTACACCGGATGCCACAGATCGGGGAAGTTTCGCCCGGCCTGTGGGTTGCGAGCGCATTTGCCGGCCACGGCATCAATACGAGCGCCATTGCCGGCAACCTGATCGCCCGGGCGATCGCGGAAAACGACGATAACTGGCGCCAGTTCCTGCCCTATGATCTCGTATGGGCGGGCGGGCGGCTCGGCCGCGTATTCGCCCAGGCGCATTTCTTCTTCCGCAATTGGGGCGAGGAGATCGAGGCCACGCGGGCGCAGCGCCGCGCGCGCTCACGGCTCGCCAAGCCGGAGCCGGCGGAGCCCGGCGCCGCGGAGGCGAAGTCAAGAAAAGTCGGCGAAAGAGCCCAGGGCCGGGATCAGGCGCTCGACCAACGATCGGATCACGACGTCGAGGACGCACCGGAAGTTGCAGCCGCCGAGGTGGATTGGCGCGCAGCAAAGCAGGCGATCGGTCCGGGAGGGCGCCGAGCATAGGCGGCGTAAGCCGCTCGGTGCAAAGGGAAAACTGATCCGCCGCCGCGGCGGCCGGCACGGCCCGGTTGCGGCATTCCAACGCGTTTTCATTCGCCGCAGGCCACCCGATATAAGGGGGCGAGACGTTCGCCCTGTTTCGGGTGTGGGAGGTTCACCATGTTTAATTTTCGTCTGCGTCCGCTGCTCGCGGCGCTTGCCCTGATGTCGGGACTGGCGCTCGGCGCGGCCGATTACGCCGATGCCCGGGTCGGCGGCGGATCGAGCTTCGGCAGCCGCGGCTCGCGCACCTTCAGCGCGCCGCCCGCCACACGGACCACGCCCGGCGCGACCGCGCCGATGGAGCGCTCCGTCATCCAGCCTGGCGCTCAGACGCGTCCCGCACCGGGAATGGGCGGCACGTTCAACCGTCCCGGCCTGTTCGGCGGCGGGCTGCTCGGCGGACTGGCGGCAGGCTTCCTTGGCGCGGGCCTGCTCGGCCTTCTGTTTGGTCATGGTCTGTTCGGCGGTCTTGGCGGCTTCGCCTCGATTCTCGGCCTCCTTCTGCAGGTCGGCCTGGTCGCCCTCGTCGGCGTGCTGCTGTTCCGGATGTGGCAGGGCAGGCGGCGCCAGCCCGCTCTGGCGGGTGGCCCCGCGCTGCGCGATTTCGGCCTGAACCGATCCGGCCTCGGCTCGCTCGGCGGCGGCGGCGCGGCCTCCGCCGGGCCGGCGGCGTCTGCCGCGTCCGCGGGCGGCTTGCAGCAGGTCGAGATCGGGCCTGCGGATTATCAGGCCTTCGAGCGGCTGCTCGGTGAAATCCAGGAGGCGTACAGCGCCGAGGACGTGAACGCGCTGCGCGCACGGGTGACGCCGGAAATGCTGTCCTATTTCTCCGAGGAGCTCGCGCAAAATGCGAGCCGCGGCGAGGTGAACAAAGTGTCCGACGTCAAGCTCGAGCAGGGCGACCTTGCCGAGGCCTGGCGCGAGGGCGATGCGGAATACGCCACGGTGGCCATGCGCTATTCGCTGGTCGACCGCACCGTCGATCGCTCCAGCGGCCGCCTGGTCGGCGGAAGCGACGAACCGGAGACGGTCACTGAGGTGTGGACTTTCCGCCGCGCCCACAACGGCGCCTGGCTGCTCTCGGCCATTCAGCAGACGCGTTGATCCGCTGCTCCTGGTCGCCGGGAGGCGGCGCGTGACTGATCCTCGTTGCATGCCCGGCCTCGCGCCGGGCATGGCGTTTGCGAAACTGAACGCGCGACGCTGTTCGGTTTTTGATATTTGTTAAAGCCAGAACGGGGCTGGCCATGGTGTGTGTCCGTGGGCCAAGGGCGCTGCGCAGGCCGAGATTCGCCTAATGACGTTTTGGTTGGCTTTGGGGCTGATGACCGCTGCGGCGATGCTCATCGTCGTCAGCCCGCTGTTCAGGCGTGGTCCCCCACCTGCCGCCGCAGGCGACATCGCCGTCTATCGCGACCAGCTTGCGGAGATTGATCGCGATCTCGCGCGGGGCGCGATCGCCCCAAAGGAAGCCGAGGCGGCCCGCATCGAGATATCGCGCCGGCTGCTCGCGGCGGCGGAGCGCGCCGATACGGCGACGGCGGCGCACCCCGCCAAGCCGGAGGCCCGCGCGGCCGTGCGCCCGTGGCGGGTTGCGTCCGTTGCAGCGCTGATCGCGGCGCCGCTCGGCGCCATCGCAGCATATCTCGCGCTCGGCTCCCCGGAGCTGCCGGGGCAGCCGCTCGCGGCCCGCCTCGCCCGCGGGGGCGCGCCCGTCGCGGCCAACGACGTCACGACGCTGGCGGCTTTGATCCTGCAGGTCGAGGCGCATCTCGAGCGCAATCCGGATGACGGGCGCGGTTGGGAGGTGCTCGGCCCCGCCTATATGCGGTTGGAGCGCTACGACGAAGCGGTCAAGGCGCGCAGCAACGCGATCCGCGTGCTCGGCGCGACCGCCGAGCGGGTCTCCGCGCTCGGCGAGGCGCTGGTGGCGGTGGGCGGCGGCGTCGTCACACCCGCGGCCAAGACGGAGTTCGAGCGCGCGCTCGAACTCGAACGCGGCAACCTCACCGCGACGCTCTATATCGGCCTTGCCGCCAAGCAGGCGGGCCAGACCGAGGAAGCCCGCCGCATCTGGGAAGCCATGATCGCGCGGGCGCCCGAGGGCGCGCCTTGGATCTCATTCGTGCGCGAAGCGATCGTCGCGCTCGGCGAGCCGGCCGTCGCCGGCACGGCCCCCTCCCCGCCCGCCCGCAAAGAGTCCGCCGACAAAGGGGATGCGGACAATGCATCCCCCGACTTGACCGCCGAGCAGCGCGACATGGCGCGCGGCATGGTCGAGCGGCTGGCCGCCCGCCTCGCCGAGAACGGCTCCGACGTCGAGTCTTGGCTGCGGCTGGTGCGCTCCTATCTGGTGCTTGGGGAGCGCGACAAGGCGCGGGCGGCGGCGACCGACGCAAGGCGCGCGCTCGCCGACGACGCCGACAAGCTGCAGCGCCTCGACGCTGGCGTGAAGGCGCTGGGGGTCGAGGGATGACGATGGCGACCGAGAGTGCGACGTATGACCCGTAAGCAGCGCCGTTTCGCCCTGATCGCCGGCTCGCTCGCGGTGCTCGCCGCGGCGGTCGGGCTCGTGCTCTACGCCCTCAACGACTCGATCGTCTTCTTCCATTCCCCGACCGAGCTCGCCGAAAAGAGCATTCAGCCCGGCACCCGCCTTCGCATCGGCGGCCTGGTTGCGCCGGGGACGGTCGTGAAGGGCGAAAACCTCGCGGTCCGCTTCGAGGTGACCGACGGCAACAAGGCGATCGCCGTCGCCTATACCGGCGTGCTGCCCGATCTGTTTCGGGAAGGCCAGGGCGTCATCGCCGAGGGCGTGATCGAGCGCCCCGGCCTGTTCAAGGCCGACGGCGTGCTCGCCAAGCATGACGAAAACTACATGCCGCGCGAGGTCGCCGATGCGCTGAAGAAACAGGGGCACTGGCAGAGCGACTACGCCGACAAGCCGCAATCGCCCAGCGCGGCGGGGGCGGCGGGCGCGGCCGCGGGAGCAGCGCAGTGATTCCCGAACTAGGCCACTACGCCCTCGTCCTCGCGCTGGCGATTGCGCTCGCCCAGGCGAGCGTGCCGCTGATCGGCGTACGCACGGGCGACGGCGCTCTGATGGATGTCGCGAGATCGACGGCGGTGGCGCAGTTCGCCTGCGTCGCGGCCTCGTTCGCGGCCCTGACCGCGGCTTACGTGACCTCCGACTTCAGCGTCGAGAACGTCGCGCAGAACTCGCATTCCGCAATGCCGCTCGTCTACAAGATCACGAGCGTCTGGGGAAACCACGAGGGCTCGATGCTCCTCTGGGTTCTCATCCTCGCCTTCTTCGGCGCGCTGCTCGCTGTGTTCGGCCGGAACATCCCGGCCGCCTTGCAGGCGAGCGTGCTCGCCGTGCAGTCGTTGATCGCGATCGCGTTCTATCTGTTCATCCTGCTCACCTCGAACCCGTTCGCGCGCCTGGCGCAGCCGCCGATCGAGGGCCGCGACCTCAATCCGATCCTGCAGGACCTCGGCCTCGCGATCCACCCGCCGCTGCTCTATCTCGGCTATGTCGGATTCTCGATTTGCTTCTCGTTCGCCGTGGCGGCGCTGCTGATCGGCCGCATCGACGCCGCCTGGGCGCGCTGGGTGCGACCGTGGACGCTGGCCGCCTGGATGTTCCTCACGCTGGGCATCGCCATGGGCTCCTACTGGGCCTATTACGAGCTCGGCTGGGGCGGCTGGTGGTTCTGGGACCCGGTGGAGAACGCCTCCTTGATGCCCTGGCTCGCGGGAACGGCGTTCCTGCATTCGGCGCTCGTGATGGAGAAGCGCGAAGCGCTGAAGGTATGGACCATCCTGCTCGCGATCCTTGCCTTTTCGCTCTCCTTGATCGGCACCTTCCTCGTGCGCTCGGGCGTGCTGACCTCGGTGCACGCATTTGCGACCGATCCCACGCGCGGCGTGTTCATTCTCGCCATCCTGATCTTCTTCATCGGCGGCAGCCTTGCGCTGTTCGCCTGGCGCGCGCCGATGCTCAAGCAGGGCGGATTGTTCGCGCCGATCTCGCGCGAAGGGGCGCTCGTCTTCAATAATCTCTTCCTCACCACCGCCTGCGCCACGGTGCTGGTGGGGACGCTCTACCCGCTCGCGCTGGAAGCGTTCACCGGGGCGAAGATTTCGGTCGGCGCGCCGTTCTTCAACCTGACCTTCGGCCCGCTCATCGTGCCTGTGCTGCTCGCCATGCCGTTCGGGCCGCTGCTCGCCTGGAAGCGCGGCGACCTCGCCGCGGTCTCGCAGCGGCTGATCGGCGCGGCGGTGATCGCGGTGATCGCCCTCGTGGTCACCTTCCTCGTGCAAGGCAAACCGGTGCTCGCCCCGTTCGGCATTGGACTTGCGGTGTTCGTCATCGCCGGCGCCCTGACCGACGTCGCCGAGCGCATCGGCTTGTTCCGCGCGCCGGCGGCCGCCCTGCGCCGCGCCGCCGGGCTCCCGCGTGCGGCCTGGGGCGCCGCCCTCGCCCATATGGGGATCGGTCTGACGCTAATCGGCGTCATCGGCGAGTCGCAATGGAACAGCGAGAAAATCATCGCGGTCAAGGTCGGCGACAAGCTTGCGCTCAGCGGCTACGAACTGAGCTTCGATGGCGTGGCCCAGCGCGCAGGCGAAAACTACCGCGAGCTCGTCGCGACCTTTACGGTGCGGCGCGACGGCAAGGTCGTCGGCGTGATGGAGCCGGCGAAACGGACCTTCGCGCATCGTGAAATGTCGACCACCGAGGCCGCGCTGAAGACGCGCGGCTTGAGCCAGCTCTATCTTTCGCTCGGCGATATCAGCGCCGACGGCGCGGTCGCGGTGCGGGCCTATTACAAGCCGCTGGTGCTGCTGATCTGGCTCGGCGCGCTGGTCATGGCGATCGGCGGCGCGCTCTCCCTGTCCGACCGCCGCTTGCGCATCGGCGCGCCGCGGCCGGCGAAGGCAAGGGCGAAATCGGCGCTGCAACCGGCGGAGTAGGGGTTGGCGAAGGCGATTACGCAAGCCGATGGAAAGAGGATCGATTCAGCGAAACCCTCGTCGCCGGCGCTCGTCGGCGACCTGCTCCCTATTTTTCGCGAAGCGCGTCGGCTTGGCCTTTTTTCCTGCGGAAGTGACCGGCGCGAGCAGGTCGAGGGGCACGCCGAGCGCACGCGCGGTCTTCTGATGCAGTTCCAGTGTGCCTTTCCGCTTCCCGCTTTCAAGGTCCGAAAGATAGCCCTGGGTGATGCCGATCATGCCTGCCAGTTCCATCTGCGTAAGATCGCGGAACGCGCGCAGCGCGCGGATCGCGTTATCGCCATTGGCGATAGCGTCAGCCACCGCCAGCGGCAACAGCGGAGCGCCCTCCGCTATGTCCTTCCGTCCTTGAGCCACCAAACGCGCTGTGCCGGCATTCTCTTCGGCTTCCGCCGCGAGCGCGACAAGGCGCTCGTATTCGGATCGTCGCATGATCGCCACGTCGCCGTCCGGGGTCGTTTCGAAGCGGACTTTCATGGGGGCCTCTCAGTCGTAGATGTTGCGGCGATGGCCAACGGCGACCACGACGATCGTGTCGCCGTCTTCGTAGAAAATCACCCGCCAATCGCCGACACGCAGCCGCAGTCCGGCGCGGCCTTTCAGCGCCTTCACGTCACCCTGGCCGGTCGCGGCAAACGCTTCCAGCCGAGTTCTGATCCGGGCGCGACAACTTCGTCCATCGACGGAGAGCGGCCGGCGTAAAGACAATCGACCGCATGTCAAAATATCGCCCTTTGCGATATAGACGTCAAGATGGATCGCCTTCGATGCTACGACACCTCCTGATCGTATTCTTTTGCGCCCTGTCGGCCGCGCCCTCGCTCGCGGTCCAGCCGAGCGAGATGTTGCCCGACCCGCAACTCGAGCAGCGCGCGCGCGGGATCTCGCAGCACCTGCGGTGCATGGTGTGTCAGAACCAGTCGATCGACGATTCGGACGCCCCGCTCGCCAAGGACCTGCGCCTGCTCGTGCGCGAACGCGTGAAGGCGGGCGACAGCGACCCGCAGATCATCGACTACATGGTCGCCCGCTACGGCGAGTTCGTCCTGCTCAAGCCGCGCTTCTCCTGGCGCACCGTCGGCCTCTGGGTCGCGCCGGGGATCATCCTCCTCGTCGGCGGCCTGGGCGTGCTGATCGCCCTGCGCCGACGGCGCAACCTCGTTCCCGCGGCGGCCGCTCCGCCGCTCACCCAAGCCGAACAACAGAAGCTCGCCGAACTGGCCGAGGCGGAAAAGACCTGACGGCTGGGAGCAAGCTCACGCTTGCGCAGTGACGAGCGGAATCATTCGCACTGAGCGGAAAACGCTCGGCGAATCCGATTGCGCGCCGACGGCGAAGCGGCTTATGCAGGCCCGCCCGCTCGCGCACGCCTGCAAGCGACATCGAAAGGACATGCCGATGCCCCTGACCAAAGTGACGCATGAGGGATGGATCGGCACGATCATGCTCGATCATGCGGACAAGCGAAACACGCTGTCGAGCGAGCTGATCAGCGAGATCATCGCCGCGCTCGACGCCTTTCGCGAGAAGAAGCTGCGCGCGGCGGTGATCCGGGCCGAGCCGGGCGTGCGGGTCTGGTCGGCCGGCTACAACATCATGGAACTGCCGGTGACGCATCGCGACCCGCTCGGCTGGGACGATCCCGTCCGCCATCTCGTGCGGGCGATCGAGGCGTTTCCCGCCCCGGTCCTCGCCATGATCGAAGGCGGCGTATGGGGCGGGGCGTGCGAAGTCGTGCTCGCCTGCGACATCATTGTCATCGCCCCGAACGCCACCTTCGCGATCACGCCGGCGAAGCTTTCCGTGCCCTACAACATTTCCGGCATGCTGACCTTCCTCAATGCCGCGCCGGCGCGGGCGGTGCGCGAGATGGCGTTCACCGCCAAGCCGGTCGCCGCCGCGCGCGCCTTCGATCTCGGCATGGTCAACCATATCGTGCCGTTCGAGGAGCTCGAATCCTTCACCTACGGAATCGCGCGCGACATCGCCGAAAACGCGCCGCTCGCGGTGTCGGTCATGAAGGAGCAGCTGCGCATTCTCGAGGGCGCGCATCCGATCGACCCGCTCGGCTTCGAGCGCATCCAGGGCCTGCGCCGCGTCGTCTATGACAGCCGCGACTATGTCGAGGGCCTCTCCGCCTTCAAGGAAAAGCGCAAGCCGAATTTCGAGGGACGGTGAGGCGCAGCATCCTCCAGGTGGTCGAGGTTCAGCTGTTTCGCTCTCTCCACACCCAGTACCATCGGCCTGCCCTCAGTGGTCATGCCCGGCGCAGGCGGGGCATCCAGCAATCACCGAAAAGCATTGTGTTTACTGGATCGCCCGCTTGCGCGGGCGACGACGGCAGGAGATCGGTCGATTCCAGGTCAATTCAACCCGCTCTAATAAGCGTATCGTAGTCCGAATGGGAGCCAATCCAGAACCAAAGCAGGCCGTCATCTGCTTCAACGGCGAGCGCACGGTGTCGAATCCCGACCCGAACGGACCAGAGGCGGCCGACCTTTTTCAGGCGCAGCGAAGGATGCTGCGGATCTTGTTTCAGCAGGACGAAGTTCTTGTCTGCGAGTTCGCGTGTTTGGTCTGGCAGCTTGCGATACGCGTCCCAGAAAGCGGGGCTCGCGAAATGCCTCATAGCTTGCTGGCGCGGCCTTTGCGGAAATCGGCGAGTGCTTGATCGGCGAATGGATCGAGCTTGCCGCTTTGGGCGTCACGCTCGATCTTTTCGTCGAACCGCGCGCCATCGAACGCTTCGAACCAGGCGCGGAATTTCTCCAGATCATCGGCCGCGAGCCGCGCTACGGCTTTTTCGATGTCTTCAAGCTTAGTCATGGAAAAAATGATAGCACGTGGATGGTTGGCTGATAAAGCAAGGTCTTTTCACCCCCCCAGCTTCGCGATCAGCGCGTCGGACACCTCGAAATTGGCGTAGACGTGCTGCACGTCGTCGTGGTCGTTGAGCGTCTCGATCAGCTTGAGCAGCCGCTCGCCCTCTTCGTCGCCGACCGGCACCGTGTTCTGCGGACGCCACACCACCGCCGCCCTGCGCGGCTCGCCGAATTTCTGTTCGAGGCTCTTCGCCACCTCGCGATAGGCGTCCTGCGAGGCGTAGATTTCGTGCCCGGTCTCGGTCGACACGACGTCCTCGGCGCCCGCCTCGATCGCGGCGTCCAGCATGGCGTCGGCCGACGCGACCTTGGCGGGAAATTCGATCAGGCCGACGCGGTCGAACATGAAGGAGACGGCGCCCGTCTCGGCGAGATTGCCGCCGCTCTTGGTGAAGTAGGAACGCACGTCCGAGGCGGTGCGGTTGCGGTTGTCGGTCAGAGCCTCGACGATGACGGCGACCCCGCCCGGCCCGTAGCCCTCGTAGCGGATTTCGTCATACGTCTCCGCGTCGCCGCCCAGCGCCTTCTTGATCGCGCGTTCGATATTGTCCTTCGGCATGTTTTCCGCGCGCGCCGCGATGATCGCCGCGCGCAGCCGCGGATTCATTCCCGGGTCGGGCGAGCCGAGCTTCGCCGCCACCGTGACCTCGCGGGCGAGCTTGCCGAACAGCTTGGAGCGCATCGCGTCCTGCCGCCCCTTGCGGTGCATGATGTTCTTGAATTGCGAATGTCCGGCCATGGCGCGGTCCTAAACGGCGCGGTCCGCCGGAATCCCGGCGCTCACCGCGTTGATGCGATCTCGTGATGCATATGTATAGAAAAGCGGGCCGGCGAAATCCAGCGCGCGGCCGCGCTCACGCCCAGAACGCAGGCTGGCACGGCTCCAGGTTCCCGCCGAGACGCACCGCGCCGACCCGGGTTGCAAGCCCGGTGCGGTCATCCGTCTCCACCGCGAATCCGCACAGCGTCGCCGGACCGTTCGCCGGCTCCAGTCGGGCGCCCGGGATGCGGCGCAGGAAGCGGTTGACCGGCTCGTCCTTGACCATGCCGATGACCGAATCGTAATCGCCGGTCATCCCGACATCGGTGATGTAGGCGGTGCCGTTCGGGAGGATCTGGTGGTCCGCGGTCGGGACATGCGTATGGGTGCCGACCACGAGGCTCGTCTTGCCGTCGAGAAAGTGCGCCATCGCCTGCTTCTCGCTCGTCGCCTCGCAATGGATATCGACGATGATCGCGTCGGCGCCGCTCCTGAGCGCGCAGGCGGCGAGTTCGGTCTCGACCGCGGCGAACGGATCGTCCAGCGGGTCCATGAAGATGCGGCCCATGACATTGATGACGAGAACGCGGGCGCCGTTCTTGGCCTCGAGAAGGGCGGCCCCGCGGCCCGGCGTGCCGCGCGGATAGTTGAGCGGCCGGACGAGCCGTGGCGCGCGGTCGATGAAGACGAGGGCGTCGCGCTGGTCCCAGGCGTGATTGCCGAGCGTGATGGCGTCGCCGCCGGCGGCGACCAGGTCGCTGCAGATCGCCTCGGTGATGCCGAAACCGCCCGCCGCGTTCTCCCCGTTGATGGCGACGAAATCGAGCTTCCAGTCCTTGATGAGCCCGGGCAGCCGCTCCACGACGATCGCCCGGCCGCTCCGCCCCACAATGTCTCCGATGAAGAGAATGCGCATCTCGTCTTCTCGTTTTCCGCGGTTACGGACGTCCCTGGTTTCGCTTTTCGATTGTTTGCATGCGGTCGGCGGCTTGGCTGTCATGATCGGAGATCGATCGCTTCGCTTTCCGTTACCACGAGATCGAGCCGCGCGTCCCGCTCGCTCGCCGGCACGCTCGGGACTTCCTGCATGGCATAGGCGATCCCGATGGCGGTGATCGGTTTGAGCCCGCGCAACCGCGTGATGGTCATGTCGTAATAGCCGGCGCCGTAGCCAATGCGATGGCCGGCGCGATCGAATGCGGCGAGCGGCACAAGCAGGATGTCAGGGTGCAGCTCGGGCGCATCGGCGGGCGGCTCGCACAAGCCCCATCGGCATGCAACGAGCGGATCGCCGAACCGCCATGCGCGCATGACGAGCGGCTCGCCCCGACCGGCCACGCATGGCAGCGCCAATTGCGCTCCGGCCGCGACGAGGCGGCGCATCAGCGGCTGCGGATCGCATTCGCTTCGGATCGGCAGATAGCCGGAGACGATCAGGCGCGCTCCTGCCCCGACGGGCAGCGGGCGCGCGGCGATGGCCGCCGCCGCGGCGCGGCGTTCCTGCGCCGGCAGAGCGTCGCGGCGGGCGAGCGCGGCGCGGCGCAGCCTGTCCTTGTCGTCGTCCAGAGAGGCGGAGTGCGCCATTGGCGGGAAACGACCGTTCGAAAGTGCGGAGCCGCGAGAGCCGTCGGGGTATCGATCCCGGGTCCCCTACCAAAGTAGGTGGGCGCCATATGTCCGAGCCCACGGGCTCGGTCAGGGACAGCTCCCTTAAGGATCGATAAGGCCCCGGGGATACTGACCCCAAACGCGCTCCGCAGCCCCGCAACTCAATGTAATGCGTCCAGGCTTCGCCCGCCATACTCAGGTGAGGCGATCGCCGGTCGCCGTTTCGGCCGGCGAGCCGGCGCAGGCCGCGTCATCCCGCCGGCACGTCGTGCCCCTCGCCTCCCGCATTGAGCGCTGTGGTCACGCGCTCGATCCGCTCGGCCGCGGCATTGAGAGCGGCGATAACCGCGGAGTTCGTCTTCTGCGCGTGCTCCCCAGCAGCCACGCGCACCTGCTGCAACTCGGCGAGTTCTTCCTCGAAGCGGCGCATGCGCTGCGAGGTTTCGGCGAGCTCGTCGGAGATCAGCAGCGCCGCCATGACCGTCAGGCGCATGTCGCCGATTTCGCCGAAACTCGTCCGCAGCCGCGCGATGCGCTGGTCGAGCTCGTGCGCAAGGCGCGCAAGATGATGTTCCTGGCCGTCGTCGCAGGCCATTCGGTATTGGCGGCCATTGATCGTTACGCTTACATGAGGCATGGCCGTTCGGCACCCATCGCCCGTTCGGATCAACGCTCGCCGGCAATCACAGCGCGAATTGCGTCCATTGCCGTGTCGAGCCGCTCCGCGACCGCCCGGTTGGCCTGTTCGAGCCGGCGCGCGCGCGCAACCGACTGATCGAGTTCGCTCGCGAGCCGCGACCGATCGATCCCGAGGCTGTGCACCTGGTCGGTGAGGTCGCCGCGTCCCTGATCGCGTTCGAGACGACACTCCACGGCTTCTTCCAGCCCCTTCAGGGCCCGTTCAAGCCGCGTCGTCGCCGCTTCCACGGCGCTGATTTCCGTCATTCCCACCCCTCGGGCCAGCCTCGAAGCCCTGCCCCAAAATCGTTTATCGGCAGATAAATGGATCGTGAAGCTTACGTGGTTTTCGTGGCCCGTCAATCGATCCGCCAACAATCCGGACCATCCCCCTCTGCCAGGCTAGTCGGGGTCGCTCTTTGCGGGCAATCAGAACTAAGCCGCGTTGACACCGGGCCGCCACATGCCTAATCAGTCCGCGACTTCGCATCCGAGGCTCCCCGGCAGCCGGCGCCCTCACAGCCGGCCGGCGGTCGCCGACCTTGGCCCAGATCTCCCGGCGCATTCGCGGCCGAGGCCTGCTCCCGGTCAAAGACAAGGAAGGCCGATCAATCAATGATTTCTCGCGCCCAACACGACCGGATGGCGAACGCGATCCGCGCGCTCGCCATGGACGCCATCGAGCAGGCGCAGTCGGGCCATCCGGGATTGCCGCTTGGTGCGGCGGATTTCGCGACCGTCCTGTTCACGCGTGCGTTGAAGTTCGACGCCTCCGACCCGACTTGGCTCGACCGCGACCGCTTCGTGCTTTCGGCCGGTCACGGCTCGATGCTGCTCTATGCGCTGCTCTACCTTACCGGCTATGCGGGCGTGACGATTGATCAGATCAAGCGGTTCCGCCAGCTCGGATCGCTCACCCCCGGCCATCCGGAGGTCGGTTTGACGCCGGGCGTCGAGACGACCACCGGCCCGCTCGGGCAGGGCTTGGCCAACGGCGTGGGCATGGCGATCGCGGAGCGGCATCTCGCGGCCGAATTCGGACCCGAGATCGTCGACCATCGCACCTATGTCCTCGCCTCGGACGGCGACCTGATGGAAGGGATCAGCCACGAGTCGATCTCGCTTGCCGGGCATTTGCGGCTGAACAAGCTCATCGTTCTCTATGACGAGAACCGCGTCTCCATCGATGGCCCGCTGCTCTTGTCGGACTCGGTCGACCAGGTGCAGCGGTTCAAGGCCGCCGGATGGGCCGCGACCCGGATCGACGGCCATGATCCGACGGTGGTCGCCTCCGCGCTCGCCGCCGCGCGCGCAAGCGATCTGCCGAGCCTCATCGCCTGCCGCACGATCATCGCTTTCGGCGCGCCGACCAAAGCGGGCACCGAGGGCTCACACGGCGCCCCGCTCGGCGCCGAGGAGGTCGCCGGCACGCGCGTCGACCTGAATTGGCCTTACCCGCCTTACGAAATACCCGAGGATGTCCTGCAGGCCTGGCGCGCTGCGGGGCAGCGGTCCGAACCGGCCCGCGAGGCGTGGGAGCGGCGCTTCGCGGCGATGCCGGCGGACAAGCGCGCGGAGTTCGAGCGCCGCATTCGCGGCGAGGTGCCGCGCGAGCGATTGCAAGCCGCCGTGCACAAGGTGAAGGAGCGGCTCGCCGCCGAGCCGAAAAACATTGCGACGCGCGCCGCCTCCGGCCTCGCACTCGAAACGCTGGTTTCGACCTTTCCCGAACTGGTCGGCGGATCGGCGGATCTCACAGGATCGAACAACACCAAGGTCAAAGGGATGCCCGTGCTCACGGCGGCGTTCCCGGGCGGCCGCTACATTCATTACGGCATCCGCGAGCACGCCATGGCCGGGGCGATGAACGGGATGGTCCTGCATGGCGGCATCATCCCCTATTCCGGGACCTTCCTCGTCTTTTCCGATTATTGCCGTCCCTCCCTGCGCCTCGCCTCCATGATGCATCTGCGCGTCATTCACGTAATGACGCACGACTCGATCGGGATCGGCGAAGACGGCCCGACGCATCATCCGGTGGAACAGCTGGCCGCCTTGCGCGCCATCCCCGGCCTGCAGGTCTTCCGTCCGTGCGACGCGGTCGAGACCATCGAGTGCTGGGAGCTCGCGCTGCAATCCGCCAATCGGCCGAGCATCCTGTCGCTGACGCGCCAGAGCGTGCCGCAACTGCGCAAGACCTTCGATGCGGATAACCGATGCGCGGCGGGCGCCTATGAACTGCTGCCGGCGGAGGGCGGGCCGGCGGAAGTATCGCTCTTCGCCAGCGGCTCCGAAGTCGGAACCGCCGTCGATGCGCGCCGTCTTCTCGCCGACCGCGGCATTTTAGCGCGGGTTGTCTCGGTGCCGTGCTTCGAACTGCTTTTTGATGCGCCGGCGGAAACGCGTGACGCGATCATCGGCGATGCTCCGATAAAGGTTGCGGTCGAGGCGGCTGTCCGCCAAGGATGGGACGCAATCATCGGCTCCGATGGGGCATTCGTCGGCATGCGGGGGTTCGGCATCAGCGCTCCTTACCAGGAGCTCTCCAAGCACTTCGGCATCACGCCTGAGAAGGTGGCGGAGGCCGCGTTGACAAAGCTCAACCAACGGTGAAGGAATCGGCCGATTGGCGCCGGCCCTGTCACACAATAGCGTTTCGCATTGAATAAACTAACAAATCGCGCTCCCTTTTAGGCGCACACAAGGAGAAGAGCATGGCTGTTCGGGTTGCAATCAACGGGTTCGGGAGGATTGGTCGCCTGGTGCTGCGGGCGCTGGCGGAATCGGGGCGCAAGGACATCCAGGTCGTCGGCGTCAACGATCTCGGGCCGGTCGAGACCAATGCGCACCTCCTGCGCTTCGACTCGGTGCATGGGCGCTTTCCGCTTGAGGTCAAGGTCAGCGGCGACTCCTTCGACTATGGCGCAGGGCCGATCAAGGTGACCGCGATCCGGGACCCCTCCCAGCTTCCGTGGAAGGACCTCGGCGTCGACATCGCGTTCGAGTGCACGGGCCTTTTCACCGCCAAGGACAAGGCCATGGCCCATATCGCGGCCGGCGCCAAGCGGGTCCTCGTTTCCGCGCCCGCCGACGGCGCCGACCTGACGGTGGTCTATGGCGTCAACCACGACAAGCTCACCAAGGACCATCAGGTCGTCTCGAACGCCTCGTGCACGACCAACTGCCTTGCGCCCGTCGTGAAGGTGCTGAATGACGCGGTCGGGCTCGAAAAGGGCTTCATGACCACGATCCACGCCTATACCGGCGACCAGCCGACGCTCGACACGATGCACAAGGATCTCTACCGCGCCCGCGCCGCGGCCCTTTCGATGATCCCGACATCGACCGGCGCGGCCAAGGCCGTCGGACTCGTGCTGCCGGAACTCGCAGGCAAGCTCGACGGCGTCGCGATCCGCGTGCCGACCCCGAACGTGTCGGTGGTGGACCTGAAATTCGTGGCCAAGCGCAAGACCACGAAGGAAGAGATCAACGAGGCGATCAAGGCCGCCGCGAACCAGCAGCTCAAGGGCATTCTCGGCTACACCGAGGCGCCCAATGTGTCGATCGACTTCAACCACGATCCGCGCTCGTCGATCTTCCACATCGACCAGACCAAGGTCATGGACGGCACGCTGGTGCGCGTGATGTCGTGGTACGACAACGAGTGGGGCTTCTCCAACCGCATGTCGGACACCGCGGTTGCGATGGCGAAGCTGATCTGACTGATGTGATCGTCTTGCCGGGCGTGCGTGGCGCAGGTCGCGCGCGCCCGGCGCGACGAGGGACGGGGAAACTTCTTTCGGGGCTTTGCCGGCGCTGAGCGCGCGGCATCGCTCGTTTGCGGAGCAAGGTGGACAACATGGCGGGGTTCCGCACACTCGATCAGGCCGACGTGAAGGGCAAGCGCGTGCTGCTCCGGGTCGACCTCAATGTTCCGACGGAGAACGGCAAGGTCACCGACGTGACCCGCATCGAGCGGGCCGCCGAGACGATCAACGAGCTTGCCGACAAGGGGGCGAAGGTCATCCTGCTCGCCCATTTCGGTCGCCCGAAGAAGGGGCCCGACCAGAAATATTCGCTCAAGCCGGTCGCCGAGACGGTGGCCGAGGTGATCAAGCGGCCGGTCGCCTTCGCCGGCGACTGCATCGGCCCGGTGGCGGAAAAGGCGGTCGCCGCGATGAAGCCGGGCGACGTGCTCTGCCTGGAGAACACGCGGTTCCACCCGGAAGAGGAAAAGAACGATCCGGCCTTCGTCGAAGCGCTCGCCAAGCTCGGCGATCTTTGGGTGAACGATGCGTTTTCGGCCGCGCACCGCGCCCATGCCACGACGGAAGGGCTCGGCCACAAGCTTCCCGCCTATGCCGGTCGCAGCATGCAGGCCGAGCTCGACGCGCTCGGACGCGCGCTGGAAGCGCCGCAGCGGCCGGTCGCCGCGGTGGTGGGCGGCGCGAAGATTTCCGGCAAGCTCGACCTGCTCGGCAATCTGCTCGACAAGGTGGAGGTGCTCATCATCGGCGGCGGAATGGCGAACACCTTCCTCGCTGCGCAAGGCCATCCGATCGGCAAGTCGCTGACCGAGAACGACCTCATCCCGACCGCGCGCGAGATCATGGCGAAGGCGAAGGCGACCGACCGCGAAATCGTGCTCCCGACCGACGTCGTGGTCGCGCAGAAATTCGAGGCGAACGCGCCAACCCGCATCGTCGATATCGACCATGTCGGCCCCGAGGACATGATCCTCGATATCGGGCCGCGCTCGATCGAATACGCGGTCTCCTCGCTCGCGCGCATGAAGACGCTCGTTTGGAACGGCCCGCTCGGCGCGTTCGAGACGGCGCCGTTCGACCGCGGAACGGTTCAAGTCGCACAGGCCGCGGCCGAGCGCTCGGCCACCGGCCGGCTCGTCACCGTCGCTGGCGGCGGCGACACCGTCTCCGCGCTGAACCACGCCGGCGCGGCCGACCGCTTTACGTATATTTCCACCGCCGGCGGCGCCTTCCTCGAATGGCTTGAAGGCAAGCCGCTGCCCGGCGTCGAAATTCTGCGGGCGAAGTAGCCCGCATCCCTCCTCTGGAGGCAAGGGTCGTCCGGCACGAAGGAATGGCGCGCCGGGACAGAACCAAAGCGGCCGCCGGGCTTACGACCCGGCGTTCGCTCGATGAGTGGGACCGGCGCACGCGCCCTCCCCTCCCGCTAATGCGTGATGAATTTCGGCTTGATCGTTCCACCCTCAGTGGTCATGCCCCGCGGAAGCGGGGCATCCAGTAAGCATGGAGCGCGTTTGTGCTTACTGGATCGCCCGCTTGCGCGGGCGACGACGCCGGAGATCGGTCGATTCCAATGAACCAGTTCCCGCTCGTCCCCGCGAAAGCGGGGATCCAGAAATCCAAGAGCTGGTCTAGATTCCCGCTTGCGCGGGAGTGAGCGGATAAATCAACTTGATCGGATTTTGCGCTAGCGCGCGCGGGCGCCGGTCGCGGTCTGCATCTCATCGCGTCGCATCCACACCCGATCTGATCATACGCGCCCGTATACGGCGGTAGACACCCAATTGCGGCAGCCGTTGCGAAACCGGCCCGGGACAGGTAACCCGCGGAGAACACTAAAAAAGCCGCCGCCCAATCGCTTGGGCGGCGGCTCGTACATGCGGGCGCTTTAGGTGATCGACGCCTGGTAGATCTTGCCGACCGCGTTTTTCAGCGCGGCGTTGAACTCGGCGTCGCTCTGCTGGGCGCTCAGGC
>CAYGZV010000043.1:0-19893 GCA_964354425.1 uncultured Rhodoplanes sp.
TCACCCCGAAGATGAAGGCGAGCGACGTCATCAGAATCGGCCGCAGCCGCAAGCGCGCCGCCTCGACCGCCGCCGCAAAGCGATCGCGCCCCTGGTCTTCGAGCTGCTTGGCGAACTCGACGATCAGGATCGCGTTCTTGGCCGCGAGTCCGATCAGCACGATGAAGCCCACCTGCGTGAGGATGTTGTTGTCCTGGCCGCGCAGGATCACCCCGGTGATCGAGGCGATCAGGCACATCGGCACGATCATGATGACCGCGAGCGGCAGGGTCAGGCTCTCGTATTGCGCCGCCAGCACCAGGAACACGAACACCACCGCGAGCGCGAAGGCGAACTCCGACGTGCTGCCCGCCCGGATCTGCTGGAAGGCAAGGGTCGTCCACTCGTAGCTGAAGCCCTCCGGCAAGGTCTCCGCCGCCAGCCGCTGCATGATGTCGATCGCCTGCCCCTGCGAATAGCCGGGCGCAGCCGCCCCATCGAGCTCGGCCGCCGGGTAGAGATTGTAGCGCGGCACGCGAAACGGCCCGGCGATATCGCTCACGGTCGTGAACGAGCCGAGCGGGATGGTCTCGCCGAGCGCGTTGCGGACCCTGATGTTGAGGATGTCGTCGACATCGGCGCGATAGGGCGCGTCGGCCTGCGCCGTCACCCGGAAGGTGCGTCCGAGCAGGTTGAAGTCGTTGACATAGGACGATCCGATATAGACCTGGAGGGCGGCGAACACGTCGGCGATGTTGATCCGCAGAAGCTGCGCCTTGGTGCGGTCGATATCGAGATAGAGCTGCGGCGTCTGGGTCTCGAACAGCGAAAAGACCTGGACGAGCCCGGGCGTTTGCGCCGCCTTCCCCATCATGGCGCCGACCGCCCCTTGCAGCGCCTGCGGCCCGCGCCCGCCGCGATCCTCGACCATCATGCGGAAGCCGCCGGCATTGCCGATGCCCGTCACCGGCGGCGGCTGGACGACCACGATGAAGGCCTCCTGGATTTCGCCAAGGCGCTTGAACAGCTCGCCCTGGATGCCTCCCGCGGACTTGCGGGGATCCGCGGCGCGCGCCTCCCAGGGATCCAGCACGAGGAAGAGCGCGCCAGCATTTGGCGCCTGCGTGAAGGTCGCCCCGGAAAAGCCGACAATGTTCACCACATGCGCGACGCCCGGAACCTCCATGGCGATGTCACGCGCGCGCTGCATCACCGCGTCGGTGCGCGCGAGCGAAGCGCCCGGCGGAAGCTGCGCCGCCGCGATCAGATAGCCGCGGTCGACTTGCGGGATGAACCCTGTCGGGGTGCGGTTGAACTCGAAGAGGCCGTATCCGATGATTCCCGCATAGAGGACGAGCATCAGCACGGCGAAGCGCACGACGCGGGCGGCGAGCCAGCCATAGCCGCGCGCGAGCGCGTCGAAGCCGCGATTGAACAGGCGGAAGAAGCCGTGGATCGGGCGCTCGTACCAGCGATCACGATGCCGCGGATCGTGCGGTTTGAGCAATAGCGCGCACATCGCCGGCGACAGCGTCAGCGAGACCAGGAGGGAAATCAAGGTCGCGCCGGCGATCGTGAGCGCGAACTGGCGATAGAACTGCCCGGAAATGCCGGTAATGAAGGCCGACGGCACGAAAACCGCGCACAGCACGAGCGCGATCGCGATCAGCGCGCCGCCCACCTCGTTCATGCTCTTGTAGGCGGCGTCGCGCGGGCTCAGCCCGGCCGCGATATTGCGTTCGACATTCTCCACCACGACGATCGCGTCGTCGACCACGATGCCGATCGCGAGCACCAGTCCGAACAGCGACAGGTTGTTGAGCGAGAACCCGAACATCGCCATGAAGAAGAAGGTGCCGATGAGCGACACCGGAATGGCGACGATCGGGATAACCGCGGCGCGCCAGGTCTGCAGGAACAGGACCACAACGAGAACGACGAGGACGATCGCCTCGAAGATCGTCTGGATCACCGCATTGACCGATTGCTGGATGAATTCGGTCGGATTGTAGATGATGTCGTAGACAATGCCCGGCGGAAACCGCTGCGAGACCTCCTGCATCGCCTGGCGGACGCCGGCGGCGGTCGACAGCGCATTCGATCCGGGGCGCTGGAAAAGCGCGAGCGCGACCGCCTCGTTGCGGTCGAGATAGGAATTCGACCCGTAATCCAGCGCGCCCAGCTCGACCCGCGCGACATCCTTCAGCCGCACCACGGCGTCGAGCGTCTGCTTGACGACGATGTTGCCGAACTCGGTCGGACTGGCGAGCCGTCCGAGCGTCTGCACCGCGACCTGGAACGCGCCCTGGTTCGGCATCGGCGGCTGCCCCAGCACGCCGCCCGCGACCTGGATATTCTGCTGCTGCAGCGCCTGGACGACGTCGCTCGCGGTCATTCCCATCGTCTGCAGACGATCGGGATCGACCCAGATGCGCATCGCATAGTCGCGGCTGCCGAATACGGAGATGCTGCCGACCCCGTCGACGCGCGCGAGCAGATCCTTGATTTCCAGCGTGGCGTAGTTGGAGACGAAGAGAATGTCGCGCGACTTGTCGGGAGAATACAAGTGCACGATCATCATCAGATCGGGCGACGCCTTGGTCACGATCACCCCGATATTGCGCACGTCAACGGGCAGCCGCGGCAGGGCGATCGCAACGCGGTTCTGCACCTGCACCTGCGCGATGTCCAGATCGGTGCCGAGATTGAAGGTGACCGAAATGGTGAAGCGACCGTCGGCGGTCGAATTCGACCCGACATAGAGCATGCCCTCGACGCCGTTGATCTGCTCCTCCATCGGAGCAACCACCGTCGCCGAGACCACCTCGGCGCTGGCGCCGGGATACTGTCCGGTCACGGTGATGGTCGGCGGGGCGATGTCGGGGTACTGCGCGACCGGCAGCCGCGAGAACGACACCGCGCCGACGATCACGAAAACGATCGACACAACAGCGGCGAAGATCGGCCGGTCGATGAAGAAATGTGAAATCCGCATCGATCAGTCCGTCCGTGCGGGCGGGGGCGCCGCCGCGGCCTGCGGGCTTTCCGGTCCTGCGGGTGGCGGGTTTTCCTGCTGCGGGGAGACCTTTGTCCCCGGCCGCGCCCGCATCAGTCCATTCACCACGACGCGGTCGGTCGCAGCCAAGCCCTCGCGAATGACGCGCTGGGCGCCGATCGCCTGTCCGAGGATGACATGTTTCTGCGCAACGACATCGTCGGCGTTCACGACCAGCAGGTATTTGCGCGTCTGCTCGGAGCCGATCGCTGCTTCCGGCACGAGCAGCGCCGCATAGGGTGCCGTGGCGGGCACGCGGACGCGGCCGAACATGCCGGGCGTGAAAACGCCGGCCGGATTGGCGAACACCGCGCGGCCGCGGATCGTGCCGGTTGCGCGTTCGATCACGTTGTCGACGAAATCCATGCGGCCCTTATGTTTGAACACGTTCTCATCGAGCAGCTTGAGCGCCACATCGACGCCGCCGGACGGGTTCGAAACATCGCTCTCCCCCTTCTCCATCCGCTGATAGCGCAGGTAGGACGCCTCATCGAACGTGAACTCGAACCGGATCGGATCATAGGTCACGATGGTCGCAAGCAGAGTGGTGTTCCCGCCGGTGCCTCCGGTCACGAGATTGCCCCGCGACACCCGGCGGTCGCCGATCCGGCCGGTGATGGGCGCACGCAGCTCGGTGAATTCCAGATCGAGATTCGCCTGGCGCACGGCCGCCTCCTGCGCGGCAACCGACGCCTCGGCAACGCGCTTGGCCTGCGTGCGCTGATCGAAGGTCTGCTCGGTGATCGTCCGGTCGCGCACGAGCTGCTGACCGCGCGCGAGATCGTTCTCCGCATAAGCGAGATTGGCGCGCGCCTGGGCAAGCGTCGCTTTGGCCTGGTCGAGCGCGGTCTGGATCGGACGCTTGTCGATGGTGAACAGGAGATCGCCCTTGTTGACGATCTGGCCGTCGGTGAAATTCACCTGATCGAGATAGCCGGACACGCGCGCGCGAACTTCCACGGAGTCGATGGCGACAAAGCGCCCGACATAATCGTCATAATCGACGACGGTGCGCTGCGCGGGATAAGCGACCGTAACCTGCGGCGGCGGCGGGGCGGCCGCAGGCTGCTGCGGCGCCCCGCAGCTGGCGACGGCAAGGGCAAGAAGGATGGCGGCAAGGGGCGCCGAAATCGATCTCATGGGGACTCCGTTGGCGATTCTGGCCGAGCGAATAAACGGTCCATTGGGCCTGACCAAGGCAGGCGAACCGACCCGCCCGGGCGCCGACGGAGGTGACTGCGGCCCCTGCTCTTTTCGCGCCGACGCCGCTCCCCATATTCCCGGACGTCATGCAAGTTCAATCCAAACATAAGTTTGTTCCTGCTCCGCGTCGCCGCTCCATCGGCGTCGGCGGCCCGACTTCGCCCTTTGCGCGAGGCCAGGCGAACAGCACGCTGCCGGCGAGCCCTGTCGGAGAGGCGTCCGACCCGCACCTTGCCGACAGCGACCTGCTCGATGCCTATTCGCGCGCCGTGATCGGCGTGGTCGACCGGATCGGACCTGCGGTCGTGCGTCTTGATATCAGCCGCAATGATCGCGCCGGCGGCTCGGGCTCGGGCGTAATTGTCGCACCCGACGGGTTGATTCTCACCAATAACCATGTGGTCGGATCGAACCCCCGGGTCAAGGTGACCACCGCGGACGGCATGAACCTCACCGCCCGGGTGGTCGGCGTCGACCCCGACACCGACCTCGCGCTCGTGCGCGTCAACGAAAGCGTCGCCCTTCCCGCAGCAAGGCTCGGCGATTCCAAGCTCTTGCGCCGCGGCCAGCTTGTGATCGCGATCGGCAATCCGCTCGGATTCGAGTCGACCGTGACGGCGGGCGTCGTTTCTGCGCTGGGCCGCTCGCTGCGCGCAAGCAATGGCCGGCTGATCGACGACCTGATCCAGACCGACGCGGCGCTCAATCCGGGGAATTCCGGCGGCCCGCTCGTCGCCTCGCATGGCGAGGTGGTCGGGATCAACACCGCGATCATCATGGGAGCGCAGGGGATATGCTTCGCCATCGCGGCGAACACGGCGAAATACGTGTTGGGCGAGCTGGTGCGGCACGGCCGCGTGCGGCGTGCCTACATCGGGATCGCGGCGGCGCAGACCGCCCTGCCGCGCCGGCTGCGCCATCAGGCCGGCGTCGCGCAGGCGAGCGCGGTGATGGTCGCCTCGGTCGAGGCTGGCAGTCCGGCGGCGCAGGCCGATATCCGCTCCGGCGACGTGATCCTCGGCATTGACGGCCGCACCGTCACCGGGGCCGACGATCTCATCCGGCTGCTCACCGGCGAGCAGATCGGTCGCACGGTCGAGATCGAGCTGTTGCGGGAGGGCAAAGTGAGCCGGGCGTCGCTGGTTCCGCAGGAGCGCCCCCGCAAGGCGGCCTGAGCCCCCCTGAGGCCCTGCCCGCCTCCGGCGCATGCGCGGTCAGGTCTTGCCCGCCGGCCCCGGCGGCGACGGCGGATGCGTGCTGCGAAATCCCTGCAGCCACCGCCGGCCGAACAGAGCCGCGATCGCGCCGCCATAGACCAGACCGCCGATGCAGGCGAGCGTCGCCAGATCGGTTTCCGCCCGCAGCCGGCGGAGCCCGGCGAAGAGGACGTCGATCCCCCGCTCGCTGGCCGCAAGGGCGAGCGCAAGCGCGAGCCCCGCGACCAGGAACTTGATCGTCGAAATCCGTAGCCGCGCATCGACCGCGAACAGCCCCGCGCGCATGGCGAACCATACGACGAGGGCGAAGTTCACCCACGCGCCGATCGCGGTCGCGAGCGCGAGGCCGACCTGGGCATGGGTCCCCATCAAGGCAAACTTGCAGGCGACATTGACCACGACGGACACGAGCAAGGCCTTGACCGGCGTCGCCGTGTCGCCGCGCGCGAGGAATGTCGCGGTGAAGCTGCGAATGAGCACGAATGGCAGGAGCCCAATCGCGTAGGCCGCCAGCGTCGCACCTGCGGCGGCGGCGTCCGCCGCGGTGAACGCGCCGCGCGAGAACAGGCCCGACATGATCCGGTCCGGCACCAGCAGGAAGGCGATGAGGAAAGGAATCGACATCAGCAGCGTCAGTTCGATCGCGCGGTTCTGCGCATGGCGCGCGCCCGCCTCGTCGCCCGTCGCGATGCGCCTCGCCATTTCCGGCAGCACGACCGTTCCCGCGGCGATGCCGATGACGCCGATCGGCAGCTGGTTCAGGCGGTCCGCGTAGTACAGGGCCGAGAGCGCGCCGGCGGGAAGGAAGGTCGCGATGATCGTGTCGGCGAACAGCGCGATCTGCAGCCCGGCCGAGCCGAGCGTCGCCGGTCCGAGCGCCTTGAAGAATCGCTTGGTGTCCTCGTCGATCGCAAAGGCGCGAAAGCGCGGCAGACCGTCGCGCCGCGACTGGTCGGCGCCGACGAGCAGCGCTTCGAGGAAGCCCGCGATCAGCACGCCCCAGGCGGCGGCATGCCCCGCGCTCGGAAAGAAGGCGGCGAGCGCGAGGGTCGCCATCATCGACAGATTGAGCAGGATCGGCGCGGCGGCCGGCGAGGCGAAGCTCTGCACGGCATTGAGCATGCCGCCATAGAGCGTGACCAGGCTCACGAGCAGGAGATAGGGGAAGGTGATCCGGGTCAGCGAGACCGCGAGGGCGAACTGACCCTGGTCGTCGGCGAATCCCGGCGCCAGCAGCCGGATGACCGCCGGCGTGAACGCGAGCGCGAGCAGCAGGAACACCGCCTCGACCGCGAACAGAAGCGTGAAAATGCGGTCGGCGAAAAGGCGCGCGAGCCCGACCCCGTCCTGCTGGCGGATGCGCGCATAGGCCGGCACAAAGGCGGAGTTGAACGCGCCTTCGGCGAAAATGGCGCGGAAATGGTTGGGCAGCCGGAGCGCGACGAAGAACGCGTCGGCGAGCGGGCCGGCGCCGAGAATCGCCGCGAGCATGATGTCGCGAAAAAAGCCCGTGACGCGCGAGACAAGGGTAAAGCCGCCGACCGTGAGGATGCGTCCGAGCATGCGGCCGTCACCACCTCTGCTGCAGAAAGCTCCGCGGCCCCGCCGGAGCGCGACAGCTTAAACGGCGACCGCCCGCCGCACCGCCTCGATGATGCGCGTTTGGCTCGGCTCGTCGAGATAGGCGTGCATCGGCAGGCTGATCACCTCCCCGGCGAGACGCTCCGAGACGGGCAGGCCATCGGCGGCGCAGGGGAAGTCTCGATAGGCGGTCTGCCGGTGCGACGGCCGCGGATAATGGACCGCTGTCGGGATTCCCTCCGCCTTGAGCGCGGCCGCGAAGGCGTCGCGCCGACCGGGCGCGAGCCGGATCGTGTACTGCGCCCACACGGAGGTAAGTTCCGCCGGCAAGCGGGGAACGCGCACAGCATCGGCGAGCCCCTCGGCGTAGCGGCGCGCCGCGCGATCGCGCGCGACGATCTCGTCCGGAAATATTTTGAGCTTCTCAAGCAGCACCGCCGCCTGCACGGTATCGAGCCGGCCGTTCATGCCGATGCGGACATGGTCGTATCGGTCGGTCCCGTGCCCATGCATGCGCAAGCTCTTCAGGAGATCCGCAAGCGCGTCGTCGTCGGTCAAGATCGCGCCGCCGTCGCCGTAACAACCGAGCGGCTTCGCCGGAAAAAAGCTCGTTGCGGTCGCTGCTGCGACGGACCCGAGCCGACGCCCCTTATAGGTGGCGCCGAACGCCTGCGCGGCGTCGTCGAGCACGAACAGCTTCTCCGCCGCGGCGAGCGCAGCGATGCCGTCATGGTCGGCCGGCAAGCCGAAGAGATCGACCGCGATGATCGCCCGCGGCGTCAGTCCCAGGCGGCGTGCGGTCGCCACAGCCGCCGCGGCGCTCGCCGGCGCGATATTGAACGTCGCCTCGTCGACATCGGCGAAGACCGGCGTCGCGCCGAGCAGCGCCGTCATTTCAGCGGGCGCGCAAAACGTGAATGACGGGCAGATGACGGCGTCGCCCGGGCCGATCCCTTTCGCCATCAGCACCAGCGCCAGCGCATCGGTTCCGCTCGCGCAGGTCACCGCGTGCCGCGCGCCGCAGAAACGCGCGAGTTCGGTCTCGAGCGACTGCACTTCCGGGCCGAGAATGAACTGGCAGTGCTCCATGACGCGCGCCACCGCCGCGTCGACGCGCGGTCCGAGCGCGCGGCGCTGCGCCACGAGGTCGATGAACGGAATGGGCTTGGGTTGCAGACGAGCGTGTTGAGTCATTCGCTGCCGGGAGTCCTTGCTCGGATCGCTGGTGCGCCGAATATCAGAGGGCGGCTAGCCGCGCTACCCGTAAATCCTCTTTCCCGGGCGCCCGGTGCTCCAGACACCGAATGGCGATCTCCAGGCTGGCAACGCCTTCCTGGCCGTCCACCGGCGGTTTGCCGCCGGTTTGGATCGCATGCACGAAGGCGCCGAGTTCGGAGCGCAACGGCTCGGAATGGCCGACCGAGAGATGACGCATCGAATAGCTTCCGTCGGGCTGGAACCCGAAATATTCCGTGACCTGCCGCGCCAACAGATCGCCGACGATGTATTTGCGCTTGGTCGCCACCTGCACCGTGCGCGCCTTGAACGGCGTGAGCCAGTTCGTGTTGATATGGGCGAGCACGCCCGAAGCGGTGCGGAATTGCAGCAGGGCGATGTCTTCGCGTTCCGCCCGCGCGCTGGAAAGCTGCGGCTGCACCTCGACGATCTCCGAACCGGTGAACCAGCGGATCAGGTCGATGTCGTGCACAGCGAGATCGATCACGATGCCGACATTGGACATGCGCGGCGGAAACGGCCCGACCCGCGTGATCGCGATCGACAGGATGTCCTCGCCGCGAATCGCTTCCTTGATCGTCTGCGCCGCCGGGTTGAACCGCTCGATATGCCCGACCATGAGCGTGACGCCGGCGCGGCGCGCGGCATTGATGAGGTCGTAACCCTCCTCGACGGAGGAGGCGATCGGCTTTTCGACGAGGACATTCACGCCGCGGGCGATGCAGGCAAGCGCAATGTCGCGATGCAGGTGGGTGGGCGCCGCCACCGTCACGGCGTCGACGCCGTAGTCGAGCAGCTTGGCGACGTCGGAGAAGGTGCCGCAACCGAGGGTGCGGCCGACGAACTCCGTCTGGCCGACATTGGGGTCGGCGACGCCGACGAGTTCAGCGCCGGGCAGTTCCGACAGCACGCGGGCGTGGTTGCACCCCATGATGCCGGCGCCGACGACGCCGATCCGGACCGGCTTGTGCGCCTGTGCTTTTCCGTCCCGCCCCGTCATTGGCGAATTTCGCGGCTTCGTCCCCATGAGCGATCTTCTAACATGCGTCGGCGCCGCTTGGCGACGGCAATTGTTTCTTTCCAGACACGTTTTAATTCAAAGCGTTACAGCAATGCGTCCCACCGATACACTATGATTGATTCGGGTTCTGGGCAAACCCCGTCGGGCCGGCCCGCCCACTTTCAGAGCGGCGCCGCGCGGGATCAGATCGCCCAGGTCTCCGCCGTCTCGGCCTTGCGGCTGCACAGATCGAGGGCCGTGGCGAGATAGATGCGGGCCGCGGCGACCACGTCTTCGATCAGGACATGCTCGCCGAATGCGTGCATGGACGAATCGTGCGCGTCGGGATGGAGCCGCCCGCCCGGCCCGAAGCCCACGCAGGGAATGCCGTAGGCGGTCAGATGCACGGCGTCGGCGCCGGGGCGGCGCATGAACGGCGGCGGCGTCTCGCCCAGCACCTCGACTTGCGCCACGCTCAGGGCGTCGACCACCGGAAGCTCCTGAGCGAGCGCGACCGGAGGGTCGGTCACATAAACATAGATCGAGGGCTCGGGGACGCCGGTGCGCTCGGCAAACCAGCGCAGCAGCTTCCGCAGGTCGCGTTTCACCATCTCGACGCTCTGGCCGGGCACCGTGCGGATGTCGAGATAGAGGCTGCACGAAGGAGGCGTGCGCGACAGACGCCATGGCGCCCCGCCGCGAATCGCGGCGAGCGTCACGTTCGGATGCTCGCCCATGAATTCGTGCCGGTTCTCGTAGTCGTTGGCCCAGGCGGCGATATCCGCCTGCAGCTCGTGCATCGACGCGATCGCGTTGACCACGCCCGGACGGTGCGCCAGCGCGGAATGCGAGACCGTCCCGCCGAGCGTCACCCGCAGCCAGATGCAGCCCATATTGGCGATCGCGGTGCGCAGCCCGGTCGGTTCGGCGAGAATCGCATAGTCCGCTGTGACCCCATGGGTGACGAGATGCTTGCTGCCGATCCCGTGTCCCGAATACTCGATGCCCTGGAATTCCTCGATCGCCGTTTTCTCGATCTCGCCGACCACGGCGCCGAAGGAAATGTCGCCGGCCAGCCTGACCTCGGCCCGCGCGATCGCCTCGATCGCGATCAGCGCGGCGGCGAGCCCGCTCTTCATGTTGTTGACGCCGAGCCCGAACAGCCATCCGTCGTGAATCGCCGCCTTGGGCTGAAATCCTTCGCCTTGCGGAAGCTCCTCCTGGCCGCCATAGGCGGTGTCCATGTGTCCGGTGAACAGGAGATTGTTTCCGTCGCCGCGCCCGCGCAGATGCCCGACCGCGTTGGGGCGGCTCGCCTCGACCAATGGCAGGTCGGTATCGAGCCCCGCAGCCCGCATGCGCTCGACGAGGTAGCGCGCGACGCCCGACTCCTGGCCGGTCGGGCTGGCGATGTTGACGAGGTCGACCAGCGTGTCGCGAACAAGCTCGGGCGTAATGTAGGCGACAGCGCCCTCGAAAGCGGGATGCGTCATATTGGGGAAACCTCAGGAGGCGGGCATGACGGCCGGCGATTACTGCGTGTTTATCATCGGTGCGGCAAGAACAATTCAAGCGCCGGCGCGCAGATCGAGGGGGTCCCTCTGCGCGAACAGGACCGTGCAGATGCGTCGCGGGATAAGGCCCCTCTCGAAGGCGGATATTGGCCGTCAGGCTACCACCCAAGTTGCGAGCAAACTTGCTTTAGATCAATGATTTGCTCGCGGGGGCCGGATCGGGGGCCCGGCGGGGCTGCGATCCGCCGCCGCGGCCCGAAGCTTGCTGGGAGGAATGATTGTCGGGCAGAAACCATCCAATGGGGATTCGGGGTTAGCCATGTTCGATCTCTCGCCGGAGGAAATGACGGCGATCCTCCTCTCCCTGCGGATCGCGACCGTCGCCACGCTGGTGAGCCTGCCGGTCGGCGTGTTCGTCGCCTATGCGCTCGCGCGCTGGCGGTTTCCCGGCAAGTTCCTGGTCGACGGCGTAGTGCATCTTCCCTTGGTGCTGCCGCCGGTCGTCACGGGCTACTTCCTGCTGATGCTGTTCGGGCGTCGCGGACCGCTCGGCGTGTTTTTCGCCGATACATTCGGCATCGTCTTCGCGTTCCGCTGGACCGGCGCGGCGCTCGCTTGCGGGGTGATGGGGTTTCCGCTGATGGTCCGCGCCATTCGGCTGTCCATCGAAGCGCTCGACCGCAGGCTGGAGGACGCGGCCGGGACGCTCGGGGCGAACCGGTTCTGGACCTTCGGCCTTGTCACTTTGCCGCTCGCGCTGCCGGGCGTGCTCGTCGGCTCGATCCTTTGCTTCGCCAAGGCGCTGGGCGAGTTCGGCGCCACCATCACCTTCGTCTCCAACATTCCCGGCGAAACGCAGACCCTGTCGGCCGCCATCTACACCTACACGCAGGTTCCGGGCGGGGATGCGAGCGCGTGGCGGCTCACGATTGTCGCCGTCATCATCGCGTTTTCGGCGCTCATGGTGTCCGAATTCGTCCAGCGCAGCGCGCAAAAGCGCCTGGCCCGGTTCGAATGATCCGCGTAGAAGCCACGCTGCGGCTCGGCGCCTTTGATCTCGACATCGCGTTCGAAAACGAGGGCGGCGTCCTTGCGCTGTTCGGGCGGTCGGGCTCGGGCAAGACCGCGACCATCAACCTGATCGCCGGACTTGCGCGGCCGCAACGCGGCCGCATCGTGCTCGACGGCCGCACGCTGGTCGACACCGAAGCGGGCGTGTTCGTGCCTACCCATGCCCGGCGCGTCGGTCTTGTCTTCCAGGACGCCCAGCTTTTTCCCCATCTGAGCGTCAGGCAGAATCTCCGGTTCGGGCGCTGGTTCGCGGCGAAATCGCTGGAATTGATCGGCTTCGAGCCGCTCATCGAGACGCTCGGGATCGGCCATCTGCTCGATCGCCGCCCGGCGCGGCTGTCCGGCGGCGAAATCCAGCGCGTCGCGATCGGCCGCGCGCTCGTCGCCTCTCCGCGCATTCTCCTGATGGACGAACCGCTCGCCTCGCTCGACACGCAAAGAAAACTGGAGATCCTGCCGTTGATCGAGCGGCTGCGCGACGAGTTCGGCATTCCGATCGTCTATGTCTCGCACGCGGTCGAAGAGGTCGCCCGCCTCGCCACCCGCGTGGTGGTGCTGGAGGCCGGTCGCGTGGCGGCTGCGGGGCCGGTCGAGGAGGTGTTCGGGCTGCGCGACGCACCGGCGGGCGAAAGCCGTTTCAGCCGCGCCTCGTTCATCACCGGGAAGGTCGCCGGATTCGACGCCGCCTACGGGCTCACCGAACTGCATCACCCCGCCGGGACCATCTGGCTGGTCGGCCATGCCGGGCCGATCGGACGCGACTGCCGCGTCATCGTTCGCGCGACCGACGTGGCCTTGGCGGCGGCGCGTCCTTCCCAGGTCAGCGTCCGCACCGTTCTCGCCGGCACGGTGAGGCGCATCCGAACGGATGACGGCGCGCTCGCCAGCATCGTCGTCGACCTCGACGGACATGGCCATGTCGCGGCGTCGGCGACCCGGATGGCGGTCGACGAACTCGACCTCACGCCCGGTCGGCGGGTGTTCGCGCTGATCAAGACCGTCGCCCTCGACGAACAGACGGCGGCCCTGCTTCGTCCGTGACACGGACCGCGCCGGTAACCAGATCTCGGCCGCTCCGGCAAAGCGCGCCTTCATCCCGGCGACGCGGGCCCCATCACTCATGCGTGTGCGCGCGGAACGATTCGCCCGCGATCGAGCTTCGAAATTCGGCACCGGTGTGGGCGGCAGGTATTGCCGGATGATTTTGGAGCGACACCATGGGTCATCGTTTTCCCAAACTGGCTGCGGCTCTGGCGCTGGCGAGCGTCACGGCCCTGACATCGTCCACGCCCTCCGAAGCGCGGAATGGGCGGTGGGTGGCCGCCGGCGTGGGACTGCTTGCGGCCGGCGTGATCGCGAGCGCGCTCGCGCCGCGCTACGGCTATTATGGCGGCCCTTATGCGGCCTATGCCTACGCCCCCGGATATGGGTATTCGCCGGGCTATGCCTATTCGCCAGGCTATGCCGGCTACGCCTACGCGCCGGGCTATGTCGGCTACGGCTATGCGCCTTCCTACGGCTACGGCTATTACGGACGAAGCTGCGTCTTCTCGGGAGCCTACCGGCCCGACTACAGCAACTGTTGATGATCGCGGGGCGTTACGCGCCGACCAGCGGCCGGGCGTAACCACCCCGCCCTCTTCGTTCAGGACTGAAGCGTCGCGCGGGCGCGCCCGTTCGCCTTCGCCAGCTTGCGGGCCCGGCCGTTCGGCTTGGCGGTCTTGCGCGGCCGGCGGCGCGCCGCCGCGAGGTCGTCCGTCCCGGCTGAGCCGAGACCGAGCAACACCTCGTAGAGCTTGACCAGCGACGTGATCAGCCGCGCATGCTCGGTCGCGCCGAGTTCGGCCACCAGATGCTGCTCGAAGCGGGCCTGCAGCGCGAGCGCGCGTTTCAACAGCGCCTTGCCTTTCGCCGTCAGCGTCAATGCGTGCGACCGCCGGTCCGCCGCCAGCCGCTTGCGCTTGGTCAGGCCGCGCCGGTCGAGTTCGTCGATCAGGCCGACCAGATTGGCCTGGCGGATGCCGAGCGAGGCCGCGATCTCCGACTGGCGGCGGCCGGGATTGGCGTGCACCACCAGCAGCACGCTGAACTGCGCCGGACGCAATCCCAGCGGCTTGAACGTGTTGATGAAATTTTCGAACAGCGCCACCTGCGCGCGGCGCAGCACATAGCCGGTATATCCCGGCAAAGGACCGAGCGCCAACGGCGCGGCCTCGCCGCGCCCCGGTTCGCCCCGCTTGAGCTCAGTTGCGGTCCTTCTTCGCACCCCGTCTTTGGTCATTTCTGCTCGCCTCGGTGAGGCCGCCGATCGACGGCAACCCTGCATACTTCGCTTGAGATTATCTAACATAATAGTTATACTACATAAAAATATAAGCGGCGCCAACAATGTGGGGCGCCCGGGAGGAATGCCGGCATGCGCACCCGCCGCAACGCCACTGGCCGATATCCGCGCCCGCCGCGCCGTCGCCGCGGAGGCGCACGATGATCGACGGCGTCATTCTGCTCTTCCTCATTCAGGACGGCCTTCTCAACGGCGCGATCTACGCCTTGCTGGGGATAGCCCTCGTTCTCGTGTTCGCCGTGACGCGCGTCATTTTCATACCGCAAGGAGAGTTCGTCGCCTATGGCGGGCTGACCTTCGCGCTCCTCTCGACCGGCAAGATGCCGGCCACGGCCTGGCTCCTGATGGTTTTCGGCGTCGCCGCGTTCCTGGCCGAACTGTGGAGAAGCCGGCATGTCGCGACCGGCCGCAAGATCGCGCGTCAATTCGCCGGCGCAATCGTGCTGCCGGCGGCGGTGCTGTCGCTGACTTGGCTGCTGGCGCATCCAGACCAGTCCGTCTGGGTCAATCTCGCCCTCACCCTCGCGATCGTCGCCCCGATGGGGCCTTATGTCTACCGCGTCGCCTTCCAGCCGCTGGCCGACGCCTCGGTGCTGACGCTGTTCATCACGGCCGTCGGCGTACACCTGTCGATGGTCGGTCTCGGCCTCGTGTTTTTCGGCGCCGAGGGGTTGCGCGCCCCGGCGCTGACCAGCGCGTCCTTCGATATCGGGCCGCTGCCGATCACCGGGCAGACGATCGCCGTCTTCGTCGTCGCGTTGGTTCTGATCGCCGCGCTCTACCTGTTCTTCGACCGCCTGCTTTACGGAAAGGCGTTGCGCGCGACCGCGATCAACCGGCTCGGGGCGCGGCTGGTCGGCATCCCGGCCGCGAGCGCGGGACAGGTCGCCTTCGCCCTCTCCTCGGCGCTCGGCGCGGTTTCCGGCGTCCTCATCGTGCCGGTCACGACGATCTATTACGATACGGGCTTCCTGATCGGGCTGAAGGGTTTCGTGGCCGCCATTGTCGGCGCGCTCGCGAGCTATCCAATCACCGCGATGGCGGCGCTCGGGGTCGGGCTCGTGGAGGCCTTCGCCTCGTTCTACGCGTCGAGCTTCAAGGAAGTGATCGTGTTCCTGCTGATCGTCCCGGTGCTGATGTGGCGCTCGCTGCAGACGGTTCATGTCGAGGAGGACGAGTGAGCGATGCGCCAACGGGTCATCCTCGCCCTCTTCGCCGCCACGCTTGCCCTGCTCGCGATCGTTCCGGGCGTGCCGCCGTTCTGGATCACGCTCCTCAACAATATCGGGCTTGCCTCGCTGGTCGCGATCGGCCTCGTCCTCCTCACCGGGGTCGGCGGCATGACCTCGTTCGGGCAGGCCGCGTTCTGCGGCTTCGGCGCCTACACCACCGCCGTCCTCACCACGACCTACGGCCTTTCGCCATGGCTGAGCCTGCCATTTGCGCTGCTCGTCACGGCCGCGGCCGCGGTGCTGCTCGGCCTGATCACGGTCCGGCTCTCGGGTCATTACCTGCCGCTCGGCACACTCGCCTGGGGCATCAGCCTGTATTTCCTGTTCGGGAAGATCGACCTGCTCGGCCGCCATGACGGCATCAGCGGCATCCCGCCCCTCTCGATCGGCCCGTGGAGCCTGATCGATCCGAAAGCGACTTATTGGGTGATCTGGACGGCCGTGCTGCTCGCCGGGATCGGCACGTCCAACCTTCTCTCCTCGCGGGTCGGACGCGCGATTCGCGCGCTCCGGCGCGGCGGCGTCGCGGCCGAGTCGTTCGGCGTCGACCGGATGAAGGTGAAGCTCGTGGTGTTCGTCTACGCCGCCCTGCTCGCCGGGCTGTCCGGGTGGCTCTATGCGCATCTGCAGCGCAGCGTGAATCCCACCCCGTTCGGCCTCAATGCCGGCATCGAATATCTCTTGATGGCGACCATCGGCGGCGCCGGCCATGTGTGGGGCGCGCTCCTCGGCGCGGGCGTCGTGACGATCCTGAAGGACGCCCTGCAGCGCATCCTGCCGGCGACGCTCGGCAGCGACGTGCAGGCCGAAACCATCGTGTTCGGCATCGTGCTGGTCGCAACCCTGCATGTCGCGCGCGACGGGCTGTGGCCGCGGCTCGCGGCGCTCTTTCCGGCGTCCTCCCCGATTGCTCCGCCGGCCGAGGCGAAACCGCTGGCTCGCCGCGCCGGCGCAGCCGACATTTCTCCGCTCCTCGAAATCGAGGGGGTGAGCAAGCGCTTCGGCGGCATCGTCGCCGTCAACGACGTGAGCACGGCGATCGCGCCGCGCGCGATCGTCGGGGTGATCGGGCCGAACGGCGCGGGCAAGAGCACGCTGTTCAACCTGGTCACCGGCATCCTGACGCTGACCTCCGGCAGCATCCGCTTCGCGGGCGAGGCGATCGACGGACGGCGGCCGGGCGACATCGCCCGCCGCGGGATCGCCCGCACCTTTCAGCACGTCAAGCTGATGCCGGAGATGAGCGTGATCGAGAATGTCGCGCTCGGCGCGCATCTGCGCGGCCGCTCGGGCGTCGTCGCCAGCATCCTTCATCTCGAGCGCGCGGAGGAAGGCCGGCTGCTCGCCGAGGCGACGCGGCAGGTGGCGCGCGTCGGCCTCGCCGACCAGCTCGACCGGCCGGTCGGCAACCTGCCGCTCGGACAGCAGCGCATCGTCGAAATCGCCCGCGCGCTGTGCCTCGATCCGCGCCTGCTCCTGCTCGACGAGCCGGCCGCCGGCCTGCGCGAATTCGAGAAGCGCATGCTCGCCGAACTGCTCAACCAGTTGCGCGCCGAGGGCATGACCATGCTGCTGGTCGAGCACGACATGAGCTTCGTCATGGGACTGGTCGACCGTCTCGTCGTGCTCGATTTCGGCAGCAAGATCGCCGAGGGCGCGCCCGCGGCGATCAAGGCCGATCCGGCCGTGCTCGCCGCCTATCTGGGAGCCGAGCCGTGACCGCGCCGCTGCTCGCCCTTGCCGACTTCAGCGTCTTCTACGGATCGGTGGAGGCCGTCCGCGAGGCTACGCTCTCCATCGCCGACAACGAGATCGTCACCGTGATCGGCGCGAACGGCGCCGGCAAGAGCACCCTCCTCAACGCCGTGATGGGCGTGCTCCCCGCGCGCGGCACGATGCGCTTCGCCGGCGCCGATATCGGCCGCCTCGAAGTCGAGCAGCGGGTCGACCGCGGCCTCTGCCTGGTGCCGGAAAAGCGCGAGCTGTTCGGCTCGATGAGCGTCGAGGACAATCTCGTGCTCGGCGGCTTCCGCGTCTCGGCGGACAAGCGGCGCGACACGCTGGAACAGGTGTTCGCGCGCTTTCCGCGACTGTTGGAGCGCCGCCGCCAGCTCGCCGCCACGCTGTCCGGGGGCGAGCAGCAGATGCTTGCGATCGGCCGCGCGCTGATGGCGAGCCCGCGCCTGTTGATGCTCGACGAGCCGAGCCTCGGGCTCGCCCCGCTCATCGTCGCGGAGATTTTCCGCATCATGCTCGATCTGCGCCGCAGCGGCGTCTCGATCCTCCTGGTCGAGCAGAACGCCCGCGCGGCGCTGCGCATCGCCGACCGGGCCTATGTGATGGAGCTTGGTCTCTTCACGATGCACGGGCCGGCGCAGGAATTCGCCAGCGATCAACGGATCGTCAGCAGTTATCTCAAAGGGTGAGTGCTTCGCCATGACCTACCGCGCCCCGCTCGACGACATCCTGTTCAATATTCTTGCGGTGGCGCCGGGGCCGGTCTCGCCGGAGATCCCCGCCGAAACGCGCGAGGAATGGCGGACGATTCTCGAACAGGCGGCGGTTCTGGTGGAGGAGACGATCGCGCCGCTGAACCGCGCGAGCGACATGTCCGGCTCGGTGTTCGAGAACGGGGTGGTGCGCACGCCGCGCGGCTGGCGCGAAGCCTATGCGACCTGGGCGGAAGCGGGATGGAACGGCGTGTCGCTGCCGCCCAGCCATGGCGGGGCCGGACTGCCGGTCCCCATCGGCGCGGCCACGATGGAAATGCTGACGAGCGCCTGCATGGCGCTCTCGACCCTGCCGGTGCTCGCCCAATGCGCGGTGCCCGCGCTTGCCGCCCATGCGGAGTCGGCGCTCGTCGACCTGTACCTGCCGAAGCTCGTCTCCGGCGAATGGACCGCCACCATGAATCTGACCGAGCCGCAGGCGGGCAGCGATCTCGGCCTCCTGACCAGCCGGGCGGAGCCAGCGGGCGACGGGACCTATCGCCTGTTCGGGCAGAAGACCTTCATCACCTTCGGGGAGCACGACCTCGCCGAGAACATCATCCACCTCGTGCTGGCGCGGCTGCCCGGCGCGCCGCCCGGGACGCGGGGCATTTCGCTGTTCGTCGTGCCGAAATTCCTCGTGCATCCGGACGGACGGCTCGGCCCGCGCAACGATCTGCGCTGCGCCGGCGTCGAGCACAAGCTGGGCATCCGGGCGAGCCCGACCTGCACGATGATCTACGGCGACGATGGGGGCGCGGTCGGCTGGCTCGTCGGCGAGCCGCATCGCGGCCTTCACTGCATGTTCACCATGATGAACGGGGCGCGGCTCGCGACCGGTCTGCAAGGCGTCGCGATCGCCGAGCGCGCCTATCAGCAGGCGCTTGCCTATGCGCAGGAGCGCCGCCAGGGCCGCGCCGCGGGCTACACAGGCGCCGCCCCCATCATCGCGCATCCGGACGTGCGCCGCATGCTCGGGCGCATGAAAGCGCTGACCGCGGCGGGCCGGGCGCTCGCCTATTTCACCGCCGCCGCCATCGACGACGCGCATGCGTCGGCCGAGGAAGCCGTGCGCCGCCGCGGCGAGGCCTATGCCGGCCTCCTCACGCCCGTGTTCAAGGGCTTTGCCACCGAGAGCGGAGTCGAGGTCGCCTCGCTCGGCATCCAGGTGCATGGCGGCATGGGCTATATCGAGGAGACGGGCGCCGCCCAGCATTGGCGCGACGCCCGCATTCCGCCGATCTACGAGGGCACCAACGGCATCCAGGCGATCGATCTGGTCACCCGCAAGGTCGCGCCCGACGGCGGCGCCGGCATGCAGGCGCTGATCGAGGAGTGCCGCGCGATGCTCGCGCCCCTCGCCTCTCTGCCGGCGGAGGAGCGGCTTGCGCTCGCGCCCGCGGCCGACCTTGCGGCTGCTTCCCTGAACGATCTCGTCGCCGCCACCAAATGGCTGGCTTCAACCGGGCGCGACCCGGACGCGCGGCTCTATGCGGCGACGCCCTATCTGCGGCTCGCCGCCATCGCGCTCGGCGCTTCCCTCTTGATGAAGGGGGCGGGCGCGGCGGCGCGCATGGCCGCCGCCGACGCCGCGTGGTCGCCGAGCGAGCGCGCGCGCATGGGGCTGGCCGCGGTGTTCGCCGATGAGTTCGCCGTCGAAACGCCCGGCCTCTTGCGCAAGATCAGGACGCCGGCGCCGACCCGCGAATTGCGCGCCGCGGCGCTCGAACTCGAGGCTTGACGGCGCGCGCGCCGTCAAGGAGCCGAGACTCCGGCCCGACGATGCTCAGGACCGGTTGCTGGTCTCCAGAAGTCCGTTCAGATTGCGCAGCAGCCGCCGCAAACCGGGCTCCTGCACGGCCTTGGCCGCCTTCGCGAGCCGGAACCAGCGCGCCTTGCGTTCGCCCTTCTCGCGCCAGCGCTTGCGCTGCGACTTCACTTCGAGCGGGAAGACCTCGACCTTGCAGCGGGC
>CAYGZV010000044.1:0-2599 GCA_964354425.1 uncultured Rhodoplanes sp.
CGGCCCACCGCACGCTCACCGATGAGTATTAGGCTGCGTCAATCAAAGTCAAGACTTGCTAAAGCTATTTATAATTAATACAAACTCGGCAAGTGTAGTTTAGCATAGTTCCAGTCTATCGAGACTGGCCGAGTTATCGCGAAATATTTATGACAAACGACAACAGCGCAGCGCAGCGCAGCCGCCGCGCCGCTGAAGGCGTCGGAACGCCGAACGTCCCGTCATCGCCACTCGTATCACGGGCGGAAAAGCTTGGCCGGCGCGACGCGGGCCTGCGCGGCCTCGTCGCACATCGTCGCAAGACGAGCCTCGCCGCACCGGACACGAACGACGGAGGCTATGCCAAGGAGAGCGGGCCTTCAGCCGTCGGGGCGGTCCGTGCATCCGGCAAACTCAGTTGCCGTTCAGGCAATGAGCCGCGCAGCGTCGCTCGTTCCAACTGCGGTTTCGGGAACGCTTGAGCGGACAGCGCACGGCCGAGCAGAGCCAATGTCGTTCCATTGTGGAGCACCGCCGCGGCGATGGGGGAGAGCAAGCCGGCCGAAGCCGCGACGAAGAGAGCCGTGTTGACGCCGATCGCCGCGCGGAAATTGCTGCGGATCATGCCCATCGCGTTCAGGGCGGCTTCGCGCGCGTCGGCGACGGCGGCGAGACGATCGTCGAGCAGCACAATGTCGGCGGTCGCGCGCGCGATATCCGCCCCGAGCGGCATCGCGATTCCGACATCCGCGGTGACGAGCGCCGGCGCATCATTGATGCCGTCGCCCACAAACGCGATTCTATGCCCCTCGCGCTGCAGGCGTTGCAGAATGTTCGCCTTTTCTTCCGGCTGCAATTCGGCAAAGACCTTGTCGATGCCGATATTATTGGCGAGCGCATCCGCCCGCGCCTGGCGGTCGCCGCTGAGCATGATGAGCGAGTTGACCCCTGTTCTGCGGAGGCGCGCCATCGTCTCCGCGCAGTCATCACGCAATTCGTCACGCAACCCGATCACGCCGATGGGCGTGCGGCCGAGCGCGGCGTAAAGGAGCAGCTTTCCTTCCGCGCTCAGGCGTCGGCTGACCTCCTCGTGCTCCCGAAAGTCGATTCCTTCGTGATCTTCCAGGAAATGCCGGCTGCCGATCAGCACCTGCTCGCCGTTCACCTTCGTCTTGAGTCCATGCGCAATCACGACATCCACGTCATCATGATGAACATGCGACATGCCTTGTTGCCGCGCCGCGCGGACGATGGCGTCCGCAACCGGATGGCGCGAATGCTCCTCGATCGATGCAGCCAAGGCGAGCAGGCGCTCTTTCGGGCAGATCTCGGGCGCGAGCAGGACAAGGTCGGTGAGGGCGAGATCGCCGCGGGTGAGCGTGCCGGTCTTGTCGAACACGAACGTGTCGATCCGCGCGAGCTCCTCGATGCTTGGGCCGCCTTGATGAGGATTCCCTGGCGCGCCCCTTCCGACATTGTCGACCGGATCGTCACCGGCGCGCTCAGCTTCACCGCGCAGGAGTAGTCGACCAGGAAGACCGAAATGACGCGGTTGATGTCGCCCGTCAGCAGGAACGTGGCGGCGCCGAGCCCCATTGTCACCAGCACTCGCCCATTGGCGAACTCCTCGGCGAGCCGTTCGGTCTCTGACTTGGCGGCGAGCGACTCGCGGATGAACGCCGCGACGCGCGCGGTGGTCGTCTCGCTGCCCACGCGGCGCGCCTCGATCCGCAGCCGGCCGTTCTCCAGCGTGCTGCCGGCAATGACATCCGCCCCCGTTTCCTTGCGGACGGGCACGCTTTCGCCGGTGACGGAAGCTTCGTTGACCTGAGCGACGCCGTCGATCACCACGCCGTCCACCGGCACGAGGTCGCCCGCGTCGATGACGACGGTCTCTCCCGTCGCAACCTCGGCGAACGGAATGCGGGTCAGCGCCCCGTCGCGCTCGACCCAGACAGAAGCCGGATGCGGGTGCAGCAGGTGCTCGAGCAGTTCCTCCGAGCGGCGCTGGGTGCTTTCTTCGAGATAGTCGCCGGCCTCCATCAGCGAATCCGTGACGAGCGCGGTGACATAGTTGCCCTGCGCCGCGCCGAGGGAGACGGCGGCTGCGTCCAGCAGCTGGACGGTGACGCCTTTCGTCATGAGCGACCGGACACCCCGGACGATGCGCGGCGTGATCGCCGCCCAGGTCAACAGACGACCCAGGGGCGCAGGCAGCAGCAGCGACGCGACGAGGAGCGCAGCCCGCAGCGCGAGCGGCGCAAAACCGGAGTCCTCGTCGCCGCAGGCCTCGCGAAACGGCACGTCGCCCGGTGCAAGAAGCGCCAGCTTGCGAAGCACCGCGCGCCGCGCCGCCGGCGTTCCGTCATAGTCGACGATGACGGACTCCGCGCCGGCGTTGATGCGGACCGAGCGGACGCCGTCAATCTCGGCAACCAGGCCGGCGAGGTGATCGCTGTCGAGATGCGGCCGCCGCAACAGCGGCGTCTTCAGCCGCAATCGCCCCGGCAGCTCGTGAACGACCACTGGATCTTCGGCCCGGCGTGGGGGGGCGCGCGCCTTCCCCGCCGAGCGCCGCGAAATCATCGAACCGCATGGATGGTCAGCTCACCCTTCGCGC
>CAYGZV010000044.1:2699-19749 GCA_964354425.1 uncultured Rhodoplanes sp.
CGCCGAGCGCCGCGAAATCATCGAACCGCATGGATGGTCAGCTCACCCTTCGCGCGCCGCTTTGATTTCCGACTCGGCGTCGCGGAACCGTTCTTTCGTTTCTTCCATCCCGCTCTGGATGTTGAGCCAGATTTGCATGACTCCGCGTATCGCGGCGCGCTGGAACGCTTCATTGGTGAGGACATAGGTCAAGGCGCCGCCCACCAGCATGCCCATCACGAACCGGTTGTTCAGGAGGCCAAGCGCCTGCGCGCCCGGGGCGGATGCCTGCGCCGCGGCCGCCGGCGCCCCCCAACCTGGCGGCCCCCAGCCTGGCGCAAACCCCGGACCGTAGGGATAGGCATAAGGAAATTGATGCGCGCCCTGCCAGGCCGCCATGGGCGCCCCCCACGGGGGGCCAGCCATGGCCGGGCCGTAGCCGTGCCCGTACCCGCCATGCATGCCGCCATGTCCGCCGCGGTTTCCCGGAACGCCGCCTGCTCCCTGCGAAGCGTGGGCCTGCCCACCGGACGCCGGGCCGGCGCCGCCTTGATTTTCCTGCGGGTTCATCGCTGCGTCCTTTCACCTGCGTCTTTTTTCACGCGCTCTCGCTCGGGCTAGGCGACGCCGCCTGCTCGCTTTCCGTCCGGGTCCGGCCGGCCAGGTAGAGCGCGCCGGCGCCGACGGCCAGCACCGCAGCGACACCGGTCACCGGATAGGCTCTGGCGAGATGGGCCGCGGCGCCGATCAGAACGCCTGCCCCGGCCCCCAAAGCCGCATTCCTGACCACGTGGGAGATCGCCTCTTGGGAGGTGATTTCCTGATCACGCACGCGCAGGACATCGGAAAACGCCGTCCAGCCGCCCGCAACCATCGCGCCGGCGGCCCCTGCGCGCAGGAAAAAAGGACCGGGCGGCACAAAGTGACCGATGTCGAAGTCGCCGCCGCGTTGAAGTTCGCCCAGGCTGGTCATTTTCGCTCCTCATTCATGTCGCTGACATTGGCGTCACGCTTCTGCTTCGTGTCGGTGCGATCCCTGTCCTGCTCTGCGCCGGCTTTGGGCCGCGCCACCCCGGAGAGCATGCTCATCAGGGTTGGAAGATTGGTCGCCAGCAGCGCGGCGGCGGCCCCGAGCACGGCCCCGGTCCAGAAATCGCGATCGTCCATTCCGAGCAGCTTGCCGATCGTATCGGCGCTCAGGTCGCCGCGAGACAGCCGGTCGAACGCTTCTTTGAGATCGGCATTGTCAATTCGCGCCTGCCCGTAGGGCGGCGTAGCGCCGCCGGCGGCGGCGTGATGGCCTGCGGTCGGGCCGCCGTCGCCGTGCCCCATCTCATGCGCTCCGCCCTGCGAAGCGTTCGCCGCCGGTTGCGACCAAGTCGGTTCGGGGCCGAAATAATACCAGCCATAGGGAGGAGGGGGAGCGCCGGCCACCCCTCCGGAATAGGCGCTGCCCGTCGCTTCTGGTTCAGCTGAATGCGGCGTGTCTTGATCGGGCTCTACCGACATCGTGCTCCCCTGCCGCTACCGTGACGTGTCCTGCAAATCGTGCTGTATCAAGCTGACGGGCGGGCTTCTTTTTAACCTTTCTAAAAATGTACCGTGTAATCATTCTAAAGTACTGAGTATAAGCGTTCTATAAAGCTACTCAGTATAACTATCTAAACTGGCCAGCCTGCTATCGGGCTTTGATCAAAATCAATAACAGCCGCTAAAAAACTTTACAAGCTGCTGACAAGCTGAGTATCTGTTTGAGGCCCCCAGCGCGGCCATCGGCGTAGGAACCATGAGTCCCGAACGTTTGCCGCTCGCTATGGCAGGGGAAGGAGAGCGGGTCACGATCGTTGCGGTGATCGGTGGCCGGGCCCTGCAAAAGCGGCTATTCGATCTGGGGCTCGTCGTCGGCAAGGAACTGACGGTCATCCAGCGCCAAACCAAGGGTTCCATGGTCGCGGCGATCGGCGACGCCCGCTTGGCCTTGGGGCTGGGCGTGACGCATAAGATTCTGGTCACGCCGGTAATCGACGAGGGGAAGCGATGACGGAAAGTCTCAAGGACCTGGCGGTCGGCGAACGGGCGGCCGTCGTCGGCTTCCGGGAAGGCGCAAAACACTATCGGCAAAAACTCCTGGCGATGGGGCTGACGCCCGGCACGCAACTGAGCATTGTGCGTGTGGCGCCCTTGGGAGATCCGGTTGAGATTAAGGTGCGCGGATTTTCGCTCAGCTTGCGCAAGGACGAGGCGGACGCGCTGCAGATCGAAAGGCTGATCGGATGAGCGATTTGACCATTGCCATTGTCGGCAATCCTAATTGCGGCAAGACCACGCTTTTCAATGCGCTCACGGGCACCCAGCAACGCGTCGGAAACTGGCCCGGCGTCACGGTCGAGAAGAAGGTCGGCCACTTCGTCTTCAAGGGCGAGCGGGTGGAGATCGTGGACCTGCCGGGCGTATACTCGCTCAGCGCCGCCGGCGGTTCGACCTCCCTCGACGAACAGATCGCGCGCGACTTCATTCTGTCCGGCGAGCCGAAGCTGATCGTCAACATTGTCGATGCGTCGAACATCGAACGAAACCTCTACCTGACCGCGCAATTGCTGGAGATGGGCGCAACCGTCGTGGTCGCGCTCAACATGGTGGACATCGCCAAATCCCGCCATATCGATATCGACGCCGAGGCGCTCGCCAAACGCTTGGGCTGCCCGGTGGTCCCGATCGTCGCCTCCGCGGAGACAGGCATCGAGGCGCTGAAGGCGGAGCTGACCCACACGGCGCTGAAGGGATTGCCGTCGGCCGCGCGCTTCGCCTACCTGCCTGAGGTCGAAGAGGCGATCGCCGAACTGCTACCGATCGTCGGAACGGTGCAGGGGGCATCATCCCGCTGGCTCGCCATCACGCTCCTGGAGGAAGGCGAAAATTCGGCGACCCCCGCCGATACGGCCGCGCAGCAGGCGGCGGCGCGCCACAGAAAGACGCTCGAAACGCGGCTCGGCGCCGACGCCGACACGCTGGTTGCGAGCGGACGCTATGACTTCGTGAACGGATTGACCGCCGCGACCGTGCGCAGAACGACGCTGCTGAAGAAGACGGTGTCGGACAATATCGACCGGATCATCCTCAACCGCGCCTTGGGCATCCCGATCTTCCTCGTGGTCATGTATTTGATGTTCATGTTCACGATCAATATCGGCGGCGCCTTCATCGATTTCTTCGACATCGCCGCCGCCACGATCTTCGTCGATGGCTTCGGCCATCTGTTGAAGGGCGCGGGAAGCCCCGACTGGCTGGTCACATTGCTCGCTAACGGGGTCGGAGGCGGCATTCAGACGGTAGCCACGTTTATTCCCGTGATCGCCTGCCTGTTCCTCTTTCTGTCGGTGCTGGAGGACTCCGGTTACATGGCGCGCGCGGCGTTCGTCATGGACAGGCTCATGCGGTTCGTCGGACTTCCCGGCAAGTCGTTCGTCCCGCTGATCGTCGGCTTCGGCTGCAACGTGCCGGCGATCATGGCGGCGCGGACGCTGGAGAACCAGCGCGACCGCACGATGACGATCATGATGGCGCCGTTCATGTCGTGCGGCGCGCGCTTGCCGGTCTACGCGCTTTTCGCTGCGGCGTTCTTTCCGGTCGGGGGCCAGAACCTGGTGTTCGCGCTCTATCTGATCGGAATCGGCGCCGCCATACTCACCGGACTTGTCCTCAAGCACACGCTGCTGCAGGGAGAGAGCTCGCCTTTCGTGATGGAGCTTCCGCCCTATCATGTGCCGACGCTCAAGGGCATCGCGCTGCGTACCTGGGATCGGCTGAAGGGCTTCGTGCTTCGTGCGGGAAAGGTGATCGTCGGCATGGTGGTCGTCATCGCCTTCCTCAATTCCTGGGGAACCGACGGCAGCTTCGGCAATCAGGACTCGGAGAAATCGGTGCTGTCCCAAATCGGGCGCGGCCTCGTCCCCGTGTTCGAGCCCATGGGCATTCGCGAGGACAACTGGCCCGCGACCGTCGGCGTCTTCACCGGCGTCCTCGCCAAGGAGACCGTTGTCGGCACGCTCAACACGCTTTACTCGAGCATCGCCGCGGAGTCCGAGCAGGCGGCCGAAACAAAAGAGAAGACTTTCGACTTCCGGGGCGGCATCGACCGGGCATTCGCCTCGATCGGCGTCAAGCTGAAGCAAGCCCTGGACAAGGTGCAGGACCCGCTCGGCTTGAACATTGGCGACGTGAGTTCGCCAGAGGCGGCCGCCGAGAAACAAGGCGTGAAGGCCGGCCTGTTCGGCTCGATGGCGACCTTGTTCGACGGACAAGCAGGCGCTTTCGCCTATCTGCTCATGGTGCTGCTGTACATGCCATGTGTCGCGGCGATCGCCGCCGTCTACCGGGAAACGAGCCGGGGCTGGGCCATTTTCATCAGTGTGTGGACCACGCTGCTCGGGTACGGGACCGCCGTGCTGTTCTACCAGGCGGCGCGGTTCGGCGAACACCCGGCGTATTCCACCGGGTGGATCGTCGGAATCTCGGCGGCTTTCGTCGTCGTGTTCTGGGCCATGCGTTACCTCGGCAAACGCGACAACCGGGCGAAAACGGTCATCGTTCCCGGCGTCTGACAAGGTTCAGGGAGGCGTGGCGCGACGATGCAAACCACATCGTGTGACCACGGCGCGTTCCGATGCTGCTTGATTTGAAGACATATCTGCAGACGCACAGGCCGGCGAGCATCCTCGACCTGGCGAACCACTACAGGATCGATCCTGACGCCTTGCGCGGCATGCTCGACCACTGGATTCGCAAGGGAAGGGTGCGGCGGCTGGACCTTGACGATGCGCAGGATGGGTGTTCGCATATGGGCGCATGCGCGGCTTGCGGCACCGCCTGTTTCGAGGTCTATGAATGGCTCGATCGTGCGGACGACGGAAATGCCCCTTCTCCTGATCGGCATTCATAAGGACGAGCTCGAGTTCGGCGATCGCGTCGCGCTCAGCCTCGGCGATCAGATGGATGTGCTGCGGGTGGAAAAGGGCCTGAGCGGCGCCAACCCGACGCCGGACGGACTGTTTCACTACAGCATCCGCCACGCCGAAATGTACCATCAGGTGCTGCAAAGCGTCGCTCGCAAGCAGGGGCCGGTGATCGATCTGCACACCGGCCTGAACAAGGACACGCGGTGCGCCGACGTCTATTGTCACAGCGAGCGCTTTCTCCGCTGTCTCGAGCAGGAAATCGCTTCGGGCCGCGGGCGCTTGGCCGGCCCCGAGGATGTCAGGCTGATCCGGATCGTTGCGCATGACGCAGCCCGCGGCGGAAAACGCGTCGGAGCGATCGAGGGCGCTCGTCCGGTGGTGTGGACTTACATTCCCGAGACGGTATGGCGGAATCCGCGTTTCCTTTATGTCGGCATCGAGGTGTTCCTGCCGGCCCCGGGCGCCGGAAACGCGGAGGACCATCAATTCGCCGGCGAGCTGGTGCGGCTCGCCGCCGACTGCGCCATGCGGATTGCAGGCAAGGAGCACAGCGCGTCGACGCCAGCGTGAAGAACCCGCGCCAGCTGCGCGTGATGGTCGCGACGATCCGATTGCCAAGCCGGACGGCGGCGACGGCGCGATTGCGCGCTGAAGCGGCAGGAGCCGCTCCCATGCGCGAAGATCACGAGCGCGCGCGCTTTGCTCGGAACATGTAGAGCCCCCGCGAGTCCGACGGGCGGTATGACCACCTCGCACATGATCGCCCGCGGCGAATGATCTCGCGTCGACGCCAGCAATGACCGCTCAGCCGGGGCCGGACAGCGTGCGCACCAGTTCCTTGAAGCGATCCCACTCCGTCGCCGTCCAGATTTCCGTCTGGGCGTGACCGAAGGTGCGGATCAGCGTCGAGACGAGGGCCGCCGTCTCGATGTCGGGCGCGCGAAAGACATCGAGATAGTCGCACGGGCCGAGCACCGCATAGCTGCTGATCCACTCGACCTGCGGACATTTCTGGCGGACGCGATCCATGGCGTGACGTTCGAGCTGCTCGAGCGCGGCGGGCGAGCGCGCCGCATCTGGATGAAGACGCGTCAACATGATGAAGACCGGCATGGAGACACCTCGCAGAGGCTGCTGCCCGCGAAGGCCATGCCCGGAAATGCGGAAGCTTTTGATTCCGATCAAGAGCGCGGCAAAGCCTCGCGCTAACGTGAATGCTTCAGCTCATGCGCGGCATGCCGTGATCTGCCGCACGATCATCCTGTGCAAGGCATCGCGCGCTTTTGGGCGAGGAGGCCACCATGCGATTGAGCTCCAGCGCGTTTGCGGACGGCGGGGTCATCCCGCGCCGCTTCACCTGTGACGGCGAAGACGCCTCGCCTCCGCTGGATTGGACCGATGTGCCGTCCGGCGCGCGCAGCCTGGTCTTGCTGTGCGATGATCCCGACGCGCCGGCAGGCACTTGGCATCACTGGGCGATCTACGATATTCCGGCCGATCGAACCGGCCTTGCGGACGATGCCGACCATGATGCCGGCAAGTCGGGGTTCAAACAGGCGATCAATGACTTCCGGCGGCCCGGCTACAATGGCCCGTGTCCGCCGCGGCGGCACGGAGCGCATCATTATCATTTCCGCCTGCTTGCCCTTTCCACCGCTTCGCTCACATTGCGCGAGGAGCCGACCTGCCGCGATGTCGAACACGAAGCGCGCAAGCACGTTCTCTCCGAAGCGACGCTTGTCGGGGTCTACGAACGCTAAGAACCGCCTCGGCGCGGCCATCCGGATCTGAAGGACACGGGAGACAACGGGACGATGGACCGCGATCTCACACGCAACTGGATGTGGTCGGAGGCCTGCGAGATGCTGGCGCGCGCCGAACGGCTGCACCGCGAGCTGTTCCGGCCGGCCGGGCTCGCCGCGCGGACGCCGTCCTGGGAGCCTCCGATCGACATGCTGGAGACGGAACGCGAGGTCATCGTGCTGGTGGCTCTTCCCGGCGTGCATCTCGACGAGGTGGACGCGGCCGTCGATGGAAACGAGCTGGTGGTCGCCGGCACGCGCGTGCTTCCCGCCGAACTCGCCACCGCCGTCATCCATCGGCTCGAACTTCCGCAGGGCCGCTTCGAGCGCCGCGTGCGGCTTCCCCCTGGGCGCTACAACGCGGTCCGCCGAGCGGCCGCCGACGGGTGCCTCCTCATCACGCTGCAAAAATCGGGAGCTTTCCGTGGCTGAGACCGAGCTGCCGAGCGAGGCGGAGGAGACGACGACGGGCGGGCCGGCGGCCGCCGCGCGCCCCGTGCCGCCGGACGGGCTCATCATCGTTCCGGTCCGCAACACCGTTCTGTTTCCCGGCCATGTGATGCCGATCACGATCGGCCGCCCGCGCTCGATCGCCGCCGCCCAGCAGGCGCTGCGCGAGCAGCGGCAGGTCGGCATCCTGATGCAGCGGAATGCGGAGGCGGACGACCCCGCGCCGCTCGACATGCACGGGATGGGCACGGTCGCAAATGTCGTGCGCTACATCACCGCGCCGGACGGCGGCCATCACCTCGTGTGCCAGGGCGATCAGCGTTTCCAGGTCACGGATTTCCTCACCGGGTGGCCGTTCTTCGTCGCGCGCGTGCTGCGGGTCCCCGAACCGGACGCCTGGTCGGCGGAAATCGAGGCGCGCTTTCTCAATCTCAAGGCGCAGGCTGCGGAAGCCGTGCAATTGCTGCCGCAGGCGCCGCCGGAATTGCTGGCGGCCGTGCAAGCGATCAAGTCGCCGGCCGCGCTCGCCGACCTGACGGCGACCTATATGGACATTTCGCCGGACGAAAAGCAGGAAATCCTGGAGACCGTCGACGTCGTCGCTCGGATGGAGAAGGTCTCGCGCATGCTGGCGCACCGCATCGAGGTGTTGCGGCTGTCGCACGAGATCGGCCGGCAGACCAAGGCGGCGCTCGACGAGCGTCAGCGCGAAGTTCTCCTGCGCGAGCAGATGGCGGCGATCCAGCGTCAGCTTGGCGAAGGCGACGAGGGCAAGGCGAGCGAAGTCGCCGAGCTGAGCGAGCAGATCGCCAAGGCGCAAATGCCGAAAGAGATCGACGAGCAGGCGCGCAAGGAGCTGCGCCGGCTGCAGCGCATGCCCGAAGCGGCGGCCGAGTACGGCATGATCCGCACCTATCTCGACTGGCTGATCGAGCTGCCCTGGGCGCTGCCCGAGGAAACGCCGATCGACATCGGGGAGGCGCGGCGCATTCTCGACGAAGACCATTACGGGCTGGAGAAGATCAAGCGGCGCATCATCGAATATCTCGCGATCCGCAAGCTCGCGCCGCACGGCAAGGCCCCCATTTTGTGCTTCGTCGGGCCGCCCGGCGTCGGCAAGACCTCGCTCGGGCAATCGATCGCGCGCGCGATGAACCGCAAATTCGTGCGGGTGAGCCTCGGCGGGGTGCACGACGAGGCGGAGATCCGCGGCCACCGGCGCACCTATATCGGCGCGCTGCCGGGCAATATCATCCAGGCCATCCGCAAGGCCGGCGCGCGCAATTGCGTGATGATGCTGGACGAGGTCGACAAGCTCGGCTCGGGCATTCAAGGCGATCCCGGCGCGGCGCTTCTGGAAGTGCTCGATCCCGAGCAGAACAACACATTCCGCGACAACTATCTCGGCGTGCCGTTCGATTTGAGCCGCGTGGTCTTCATCACGACGGCGAACGTGCTCGACTCCGTCCCCGGGCCGCTGCGCGACCGCATGGAGATCATCGGCCTCACCGGATACACAGCGGACGAGAAGTTCGAGATCGCGCGCCGCTATCTGGTCCGCCGGCAGATGGAGGCGAACGGTCTGCAGCCGGGCCAGGTGGAGATCGCGGACGATGCGCTGCAAGACATCATCCAGCGCTACACGCGCGAAGCCGGCGTGCGCAATCTCGAGCGCGAAATCGGCAAGACGCTGCGCCACGCGGCGGTGCGCATCGCGGAAGGGCAAAGCGGGCCGATCCGCATCGCGTCCGAGGATCTTTCCGCCATTCTCGGCGCGCCGCAGTTCGAAAACGAAGCGGCGATGCGCACGAGCGTGCCGGGCGTCGCGACCGGCCTCGCCTGGACGCCGGTCGGCGGCGACATTCTGTTCATCGAAGCGACGCGCATTCCCGGCGGCGGCAAGCTGATCCTGACTGGACAGCTCGGCGAGGTGATGCGGGAAAGCGCGCAGGCCGCGCTCAGCGTCGTCAAGAATCGCGCTCAATCGTTCGGCATCGATCCGGGCCGCTTCGAGAAGGCGGACATCCACATCCACGTGCCCGCCGGCGCCATTCCGAAGGACGGCCCGAGCGCCGGCGTCGCCATGCTCGTTGCGCTCGTTTCGCTCCTGACCGAGCGCACCGTGCGCAGCGACACGGCGATGACCGGGGAGATCAGCCTGCGCGGGCTCGTCCTGCCGGTCGGCGGAATCAGGGAAAAGGTGGTGGCCGCTCACCGGGCCGGGATCAAGCGGGTCATGCTGCCGGCGCGCAATCGCAAGGACTACGACGAGATTCCCGACTCGGCGCGCAAAGAGCTCGAATTCGTCTGGCTCGAACAGGTCGACCAGGCGGTCGCATCCGCATTGGAAGCGCAAAAACACCGCCCCGATTTGTCAACCGACGAGACGCCTCGACGGCAAGTCGACGGCCGGATGTAGCCGTCACATCGCCCGTTGATCAAGATTTCGCGGTCGCTACTGAAAGCCATTGACCGGGCGGGCTAACGGCAGGCGCGTTGAGCCCACTCTGCATCGCTACTACGGTCGCTTCCGCTCCGCCACCGCGCGTTCGAGCGTGAGGCGGATATAGCGCTGGTAAGACACGCCGGCCTTGGCGGCGCGCGCCTTCACGTTCTCGAGCAGTTCCTTCGACAGCCGCATATTGACCCGTTCCGTCTTCGGCTTGAACTCGAAGCGGACCGGCGTCAGGCCCGACAAATCGTATTGCGTGAGGTCAGCGGTCGCGACGAACGCCTCGGCCGCCTTGTCGCTGCGCAGCTTGGGCAGCTTCTTTCTCATAATGCGCGACTTCCTTCCTGTGCATGTAGCGCGCGCTGATCGGGCGAACAAAGGTCTCTCCGCCCCGCCGGCGCAGCGTGAAGGCGAGGAAAACGTAACGCCCCTGCGCCGTCGATCCGATGGCTATGAACCGTTCCTCCGCCTGCGAATGCGCGGGATCGGGAAAGACGGCCATCGATTGGCCGAACGCCGCCTCGATGTCCGCGAGCGCGACGCCCTGCTTGCGGCACTTTTCGCGGTTGCCTTCGTCCCAATCGAAGCCCGCAACGCCGAGGTCCATCGTATGGAGATGTCATTTGTACATACGAATGTCAACGCTTCCTGCTCGCCTCAGGCGTCGCGCGCGGCGAGCGCGGCGGCGCGGATTTTGGCGAGCGTGGTCGCCGGCGTGATCGCCTCGGGGTCGATCAGAAGATGGATGATGGCGGGCTTGCCCGCATCGAGCGCGGCGCGGAACGCGGCGGGAAAATCCTCCGTCCGCTCGACGGTGACGCCAAAGCCGCCGAAGGCGCGCGCATAGGCCGCAAAGTCCGGGTTGCGCAGCGTCGTCGCCGATATCCGCCCGGGATATTCGCGCTCCTGATGCATGCGGATCGTGCCGTAGATCGAGTTGTCGCAGACGATATTGATCACCGCCAAATCGAACTGCACCGCGGTCGCGAACTCCTGGCCGTTCATGAGGAAATCGCCGTCGCCATTGATCGCCACAACGGTGCGTTCGGGAAACAGGCGCTTCATCGCGACCGCCGAGGGCGCCGCATAGCCCATCGAGCCGGAGATGGGCGCGATCTGCGTCGCGAAGCGGCGGAAGCGGAAGAAACGATGGATCCAGGCGGCGTAGTTCCCGGCGCCGTTGCAGAGGATGGCGTCCGCCGGCAGGTTCTCGCGCAGCCAGACCATGATCGCGCCGAGATTGACCGCGCCCGGAACCTCGGTCGGCTCGCCCGACCAGGCGAGATAATCGGCATGCGCGGCTTGCGTCTCGGCGCGCCAGGGGATGACGGACGGCGGGGCGAGCGTGGCCGCGGCGGGGGCGAAGGCGGTCGGCGTCGCATGAATGGCGAGATGCGGGCGGTAGACGCGGCCGAGCTCCTCGGCGCCCGGATGGACGTGCACGAAGGTCATCTGCGGACCGGGTATGTCGATCAGCGTGTAGCCCTGCGAGGGCAGCTCCCCGAGCCGCCCGCCGATCACGAGGACGAGGTCGGCCGCCTTGATCCGCGCGAGAAGTTGCGGGTTGGGCGCGATCCCGAGATCGCCCGCGTAGCAGGGATGCAGCGCATCGAACAGATGCGCGCGGCGGAACGTGGTCGCCACCGGCAGCGCGAAACGTTCGGCGAAGCGCGCGATCGCCGCATGCGCTTCGGCCGACCAGCGGCTGCCGCCGAGCAGCATGATCGGGCGCTGCGCGGACGCGAGCAGCGCGTGCAGCTTCGCGATCTCCACCGGGCCGGGCGAGGTCTCGACCGGCTCGAAGCCGGGCGCGGGCGGCGCGTCGATGCGCTCGCTGAGCATGTCTTCCGGCAACGCGATCACGACCGGGCCGGGCCGCCCGCTCGTCGCCACATAGAAGGCGCGCGAGACGAGTTCCGGCACGCGGGCGGGATCGTCGATCTCGACCACCCATTTCGCCATGCGGCCGAAAAAGCCGCGGAAGTCGACCTCCTGGAAGGCGTCGCGCTCGCGCGTGTCGCGGCCGACCTGGCCGACGAACAGCAGCATCGGCGAGGAATCCTGCTGCGCGATGTGGACGCCGGGCGAGGCGTTGCTCGCGCCCGGCCCGCGGGTGACGAAGCACACGCCGGGACGTCCGGTCGCCTTTCCGACCGCTTCCGCCATCATGGCGGCGCCGCCTTCCTGCCGGCACACGGTGACCTGGATGGGACGGTCGTGGAAGGCGTCGAGCACGGCGAGATAGCTCTCGCCCGGCACGCAGAACACATGCTCGACGCCGTTGACGATGAGCTGATCGACCAGCGCTTCTGCGGCGGTGCGCTGATTGGCCTTCGGGCGCATGCTCGGTTGAAATCCTGCCGTGAAACGTTCGTGCCGGGCTGCGATGCTGCGCGGACCGTCAACGCTTGATCGGCGCGAACGGCGCCGGGATCATCAGGCAGGTCCGCTGTTCGAGCAGAAGCCCGGCCTCGGCGTTGAGCCGCACATAATTCTGCCAGTCCGGATCCGCGAGCATGTTCGCCCGCTTGCGGGAACGGTCGGCCGCGTCCTCATAGGCCCACAGATGCACCAGGGTGTTGAGCTCGCCGGTTTCGCTGAAGAGATAAGCGAGCGGCTGGCCGAGATGGCGCGTCTGCGCGGCCATGCCGTTCTTCTGATAAAGGTCGAGATAGGCGGGGACCGATCCGGGCTTCAAGCGATAGGTTCGGTGATCGACGAGCACGCTGTCCTCCATGATCTGCGTCGCGCGGTGCGCGCGCGGCGATCATTCGGACCCGGAGCGCGGTGTCAATAGAGTGGGCGGTGGACCGCCGCCCGCTCTAACGCGGCAGCGCGGCGAGGTCGCCCGCGCGTTCGTCTGCTGTCGAATGGCGATCGGGGAGGCGCGACCCGGATCAGTCGTCTTCGAGCTTGCCCATGTGATGTTGGGAATACAGCTCAAGGCCGAGCTTGGAGACGAGATCGAGCTGCGTTTCGAGAAAATCGATGTGCTCTTCCTCGTCGTGCATCAGCTTTTCGAACAGGTCGCGCGTCACATAATCCTTCACGCTATGGCAGTGAGTGGCCGCCTCCTCGTACAGGGTGCGCGCCGAAATCTCGGCGGCGAGGTCGCACTCCAGGACCTCCCTGACGTTCTGGCCGATATGGAGCGGATCGAGCACCTGCATGTTGGGAAAGCCGTCGAGAAAGATGATGCGGTGGACGAGCTTGTCCGCATGCTCCATCTCCTCGATCGATTCCTTGCGCCAGTGCTTGGCGAGCGACAGAAATCCCCAGTTCTCCAGCATGCGGTAATGCAACCAGTACTGATTGACCGCGGTCATTTCGTGCCGCAGCGCCTTGTTGAGATAATCGACGACCCTGGCTTCGCCCTTCATACCGACCGCTCCGTTCCTTCAATTCAGTACGGCGCAACGCCCGTGCGCGCATCCCGCAAACTGATGGATGGCGACGGCTGTGGCAAGTGGAGGCTGTGCAAGAAAATTGGACGGGCCCCAAGGGGGGCCACGGAATGCCAGGCGGGTCGGCCGCCTACGCGGCCGTCGGCGCAGCTTCGACGCCCGCAGCCGCGACGCCGTTCGCCAGCGCGCGCGGGCAGCAGGCGCAATCGCCGGAGCACTTGACCGTCGCCTGGTCCAGAATCCGCCGGATCGTCCGTGCGCACCGCCCGCACTGGGCGCTGCAGCCGAGGCAGCCATAGACCTGGCTTGTCATGCGCGGTCCGTTCGCGCGCAAAACGGCGCGAATTTGATGATCGGACAAGACGTTGCATGAACAGACGATCATTGGGCGGCGATATCTCCGTGACGCCTAGGGAACGCATGACCCTGTATTCTTAAAAGAATAATGCAGATGCGTTTCGTTTGCAAAAGGAAAGATTTCATTAGACCTTTTCCAAGGAGGGCGTCAGTCACAGCGTATCCGCGCTTTATAAAGAAATATCCTCATCAATCCGTCGTGCTTAGAAGCTGTCAGCAAAGTCTATTCGGGTAGATATTGGTCTTCTTCAAAGGATAATTATTACTCAATTACGTGAATATATCGAAATCAATCGATCTAAGTACAAGCACTTAATATATTCTTTAATGATACTTTCGGGCGATCCTGTACGGCAGTTTCGCGCCGCGCCAGGGGTCCTCGGTCGAATACGTACGCCTCGTCCGCACGGGTCAATCCCCCCGCCGGCGGGTGATCGGCAGGTCGCGCTCGATCTCCGCTGTCGCGCGCCGGCCCTTGCGCGTACAAGCCGGTTGCGCCCGGAAGGCACGCTGCGACAATGAGGGCACGGCGATTCTTCGCCTGCATCGAGGATACGACCTTGCAGGGATATGCCTTGTTTCGTGCGTTCGGAGTGGGAAGGGCGCGCGCGCCCTATTTTCGTCCGCCCCGCCCGATCGAAACACGCGGCTGAGAAAATCACTCACGCCATCTACAGGTCTTGCGTGTAAAGGCGAACGACATGCCTGCCAGCGCCATCGACTCGACGATCTTCCGCGCGATGTTCGCGACGGAACCCATGCGTCAGGTGTTCTCCGACGGCAACCGCGTCCAGAAATATCTCGATTTCGAGGCCGCGCTCGCCCGTGCGCAGGCGCGGCTCGGCGTTATCCCGCCCGAGGCGGCGGAGGAGATCGCGAGCCACTGCGACCTCGGGCAATTCGACCTGGCGGCGCTCGCAGCCGACACCGCGGCGATCGGCGTCCCGGTGCAGCCGATCGTCAACCAGCTCGTGCGGCTGTGCCGCGACGGGCTCGGCGAGTGGTGCCATTTCGGCGCGACCACGCAAGACGTGATGGACACCGCGACCATCCTGCAAATCCGTGCGGCGCTTGCGCTGATCGAGGCGGACATCGCGGCGATCGCGGAGGGGTTGGCCGGGCTCGCCCGCGCCCACCGCGACACGGTCATGGCCGGGCGCAGCTATCTGCAACAGGCGATCCCGACCACCTTCGGCCACAAGATCGCCGGCCTGCTCGCCGCCTTTCTCCGGCACCGCGAGCGGCTCGGCGAGATCAAGCCGCGGCTCCTGGTCGGGCAGTTCGGCGGCGCGGTCGGCACGCTCGCCTCCCTCGGCGATCGCGGCCTTGCGGTGCAGGCCGCCCTCATGCAGGAACTCGGGCTTGGTGTGCCGGACACGTCCTGGCACAGCGCGCGCGATCGCATTGCCGAAATCGGCGCGTTTCTCGGTCTGCTCACCGGGACCTGCGGCAAGCTCGCGCTCGACGTGAAGCTCCTGATGCAGACCGAGGTGGAGGAAGCCGCCGAGCCGGTCGCGCCGGGCCGCGGCTCATCGAGCACCATGCCGCAGAAACGCAACCCGGTCGCCGCAGCCCTGATCGGGGCGGCGGTTCCGCTCGTGCGCCGGCATGCCGGCGCGCTCCTGGAGGCGATGGTCGAGGATCACGAGCGCGCGAGCGGGGCGTGGCAGATGGAGTGGATCGCGGTCCCGGAGATATTCTGCCTCTCCGCCGGCGTGCTCGCGCATACGCGCGTGCTGGCCGAGGGGCTCCGGGTCGATCCCGAGCGCATGCGCGCCAATCTCGGCATCACGCGCGGCCTCGTGATGGCGGAGGCGGCGGCGATGGCGCTTGCCCCCAAACTCGGCCGCCACCGCGCTCATCGCCTCGTCGCGGAGATCAGCCGGCAAGTGGCGGCGACCGGCCGGCCGCTCGCCGATCTCCTCGCCGAAAACACGGAGATCGCCCGGTGTCTCGACCGCGCAGCGATCGCGCAGGTCACCGAGCCCGCCAACTATCTCGGCGCGGCGGGCGACATGATCGATCGCGTGCTCGCGCGCTATGATAGCGGTACCGGATGATCCGGCCCATGTGTATGAGAGGTTCACGTCAGTCGAAGCATCAGCATCCGCTCCGGCCGTTGCAGGCGACGGTTCGCGGGGGACGCCGATCGGCCGCGCAGGGACTAAGATGTTCAACGAACTGAAGGCGCTATTTGCGGAATTGACGGGCGGCACGAAGCATCCCGCGCGCTTCGGCCCCGACGACATTCGCGTCGCGGCGGCCGCCCTGATGGTGCATGTGGCGACGCTCGATGGCGACCTTACGCCGACCGAGCGGGGGAAGCTGCACGATCTGCTGAAGACGCGTTTCAAGCTCGACGAAGCCGCGACGGCCGAACTGATCGAGGCCGCGGTCGCCGCCGACCGCGAAGCCATCGACTTCTACCAGTTCACCAGTCTCTTGACGCGGATGCTCGACGAAGAGCAGCGCCGCCGGATCATCGCCATGATGTGGGAGATGGTCTTCGCCGACGGCAGCGTCACCGAGTTCGAGGACAATGTCATGTGGCGCGTCGCCGACCTCCTCGGCGTATCCAACCGCGAGCGCATCGAACTGCGGCGCGCGATTGCGGACGATGCCGGGGAGGCGGATCGCGAAACCTGACCGCACGCGATTGCCTCACAATAAGCGTCAATACCCCTGCAATTGGAATGCGAATTGCTTTAGCCTTTGTGATTGGCCTATGTGATCGGCCTCACAGAACGCTTAGGATCGCCCGCTGCATCTGTCCCGCATGAGCAAGCCCGTCCTGCTGATTCTCCATCAGGAGCACTCGACCCCGGGTCGGGTCGGCCATCATTTGCACGCGCGCGGCGTGCCGGTGGACGTGCGCCGTCCACGCTTCGGCGACGCGCTGCCGGACACGCTCGCGGGTCACGCCGGCGTCGTGGTGTTCGGCGGGCCGATGAGCGCCAACGACCCCGACGACTTTGTCCGCTACGAGATCGACTGGCTCGCGGTTCCGCTGAAGGAGCAGAAGCCGCTGCTCGGCATCTGTCTCGGCGCGCAGATGCTCGCGAAGCACCTGGGCGCGCGCGTTTGCGTCCACCCGGAGGGCAAGGCGGAGATCGGCTACTATCCGATCCGGCCGACCGCGGCCGGGTTCGACGTCTGCCCGGTCTGGCCGAACCATGTCTATCAGTGGCACCGCGAAGGCATCGACTTGCCGCACGGCGCCCGCCTGCTCGCGGAAGGCGACATCTTCAACGTCCAGGCGTTTGCCTACGGTCCCGCCGCCTACGGCATTCAGTTCCATGCCGAGGTCACCCACGCGATGATGTGCCGCTGGACGACCAGCGGACACGAGCGGCTGTCGCTGCCGGGCGCCAAGTCGCGCCTCGAACATTTCGCCGACCGGCCCGTCTACGACGCCGCCATCCGCGCCTGGCTCGCCGATTTCCTCGACCATTGGATTGCGCCCGCGCCCGTGCCCGCGGCCCGGCCCTGGCGCACGGCATCTTTGCGCACCGCTTGATCGTCTTGCGGCGCTCGCATTTGCATACAGAGTGCTTCGTTCCTCTCCTGTGATTGCGCCCCAATCACGTTTAAAGAAAAGGGAGCCTCGAATAATTGGCTGACCCGCAGGGCTGTGGGAATCTGGTTTCTGAG
>CAYGZV010000045.1:0-19622 GCA_964354425.1 uncultured Rhodoplanes sp.
TAGTCCGGGCCAAGCCCGTTGGCGCCGCGGAACGGATCGTCGAGGGCGGCCACCATGTATATGACGAGCCCGATGAAAAAGCTCAGCACGCCGCCGAGAATGAGGTGGGTCACGCGGCTGAGATCGAACAGCCACAGGACGAAAGCGTTCAACGCCGCTCCGATCAGCACGACATACCAGATGACGGGCGGGATGGACGTGCCCATGGCCTGGATGCGGTCGCGCCGCCGCCCGATGAAGTCGCTGAAGCTGCGCAGCGTTGCGCTGTGCAGGGCCTCGTCGCCGGGCTGGCCTTCCGGCTTGAAGGTCACGAGCTGCCGATTGAGTTCGTCGACCAGCGACGTTCCCGCCGTGCTGAATTGGTCGAGGGACCGCGCCCGCCATGCGGCCGGGGTGGTCTCTTCCTCGACATAGCGGCGCAAATTGTTCACCAGCGATGTGCGCACGGGTTCGGGGTAGCCGATCACGTTGCGGTACAGCGCGATCAGGCTCGACGCCTCGTGCGCGATCGCATCCTCGGCCTTGTTATAGTTCTCGAACACGGCGATGGAGAGCAGCGCGAGCAGCACGCCGTAATAGAGCGTGAAGGCGTTCAGCAGGAATCCGACCGGCGTGTTGGCGTTCTTTTCGCGTGAAACCAGCCACCCGACCATCGGCTGGAAAAAGATCGACCCGAGCAGGGTCGGCATGAGGAAGACAGCGATGACAAGGGCCGCCCCCTGCAAGGGGGGCAAATCGTGAAGCCAATCGATCAACGCGAACTCCTTCCAAGCACCGGTCATCGGGCGGATTAGCCGGTCGGCCTATCGATAGCACAGGGTGGCGCTTGTCTGAATCGCGGCAGACACGATCGCACGCCAAGGAGGTCGCGCGCGGCTTGGCGCCTTTGCGCCCGGCGCGACATTCGCACACCCTCTCTTAATCGACTGGAAACCATAGTCGGAGCAACAGTAAGGCGCCGGAGTCTCAGGCGGGCTCGCGGCGTTGCGGAGAAGGACCATGGTTTCGCGCGTCGAACGCACCCCGTTTTCCGACTGGTGGTGGACCGTCGACCGGCTGATGCTCCTGGCGCTCATCGCCTTGATGCTCGCCGGCATCATTCTGTCGCTTGCCGCTAGTCCCCCCGTCGCGGCCCGGCTAGGTCTCGACGCATTCCACTTCGTCAACCGCCATATCCTGTATCTCATGCCGGCGATCGCAGTGATGCTGACCGTGGCGTTCCTTTCGCCGCGCCAGATCCGCCGACTCGCGCTCGTCGTCTTCATCGTCAGTCTCGGGCTCACGGTCGCCACGCTTTATTATGGCGCCGAGGTGAAGGGAGCGCGCCGCTGGCTGGTGCTCGCCGGGGTGAACATCCAGCCCTCGGAGTTTCTCAAACCTTCCTTCGTCATCCTGACCTCCTGGCTGTTCGCCGAATCGAGCCGGAAGGCCGATGTGCCGGCCAATACGCTCGCCACGGTGGCGCTCGTCGCCGTCATCACGGTTCTTGTGTTGCAGCCCGATTTCGGGCAGACGCTCCTGATCGCGCTCGTATTCGGCGCGCTGTTCTTCATGACGGGAATGCGTTTCGTGTGGGTGCTCGTGCTGGGCGGCGTGGCGGTCGCGGGTGGAGTCGGCGCTTACGCCACCATCCCGCATGTGGCGCGGCGCGTGAAGCGCTTCCTCGATCCCGCCTCGGGCGACACCTTCCAGATCGACGCCGCACTCGAGTCCTTTATGACAGGCGGATGGTTCGGGCGCGGGCCGGGGGAGGGGACGGTCAAGCGCATCCTGCCCGATAGCCACGCCGATTTCGTGTTTGCGGTGGCGGCGGAGGAGTTCGGCATCGTGGTCTGCCTGATGCTGGTGGCCTTGTTCGCGTTCATCGTGCTGCGCGCGCTCGTCGGCGCGCTTCGCAAGAACGACCCGTTCACGCGCTTCGCCGCGGCCGGGCTCGCCATCCTGTTCGGCGCGCAATCGGCGATCAACATGGCGGTCAATCTCGCGCTCATCCCGGCAAAGGGCATGACGCTGCCGTTCATCTCCTATGGCGGTTCCTCGATGATTTCGCTCGCCTATGGCGTCGGCATGCTGCTTGCGCTGCTGCGCGAGCAGCCGCGGGCGGAGCTGATCGCGGCGCCCGGCGATCCGGCCTTCATGGGACACACAGCCTGATGACCGAGCCGGAGCGCCTGCCCCTCATCGTGGTGGCTGCGGGCGGCACCGGCGGTCATCTGTTCCCGGCCGAAGCGCTCGCCGTCGCCCTCCAGGCGCGCAAGATCCGTGTCGATCTCGTCACCGACGAGAGGGCCACGCGGTACGGCGAGGCGTTTCCGGCCGAGACGACCCACATCATCCCGAGCGACACTTTGCGCGGGCGCGATCCTGCTTCGGTCCTGCGCACGAGCTACGTCCTCGGTCGCGGCATTCTGAAGGCGTACCGCCTGTTCGGGCGCATCCAGCCGGCCGCGGTCGTGGGGTTCGGCGGCTATCCGACCATTCCGCCCGTGCTCGCCGCATGGCTGCGGGGGATACCGACCCTCATCCACGAGCAGAACGGGGTGCCGGGCCGCGCCAATCGTCTGCTCGCGTCCCGCGTCACCGCCATCGCCACCGGCTTTCCCGGCCTGTTCGGGCATGATCCGCGCCTTGCGGCGAAGACCACGCATACCGGCAATCCGGTTCGCCCGGCGGTCGTCGATGCGGCCACTACGCCCTATCCGGGCGTCGAGCCGCCGTTCCGGCTGCTTGTCTTCGGCGGCAGCCAGGGGGCGCGCATCATGGCGGACATCGTTCCGCCTGCGGTCGATCTCCTGCCGGTCTCGCTGCGGGCGAAGCTCATGATCGTCCAGCAGGCGCGCGACGAGGACCTCTATCCGGTCCGCGAGGCCTATGCGCGCACCGGCGTGCCGGCCGAGGTGCGGCCGTTCTTCCGCGACCTGCCGGCGCGCATTGCGGCGAGCCATCTCGTCATTTCGCGCGCGGGCGCCTCGACCGTCGCCGAACTCGCGGCGATCGGGCGGCCGGCGATCCTCGTTCCGCTGCCGCATGCGCTCGACCAGGACCAGATGGCCAATGCCGGAATGCTGGAGAAGGCGGGGGGCGCCATTCGCATCAAGCAGTCCTCGTTTTCGCCGGAGTTCCTCGCGGCCGAGATCGCCCGGCTCACCGCCGATCCGGCGACGCTGCCGGCGATGGCCGCCGCCGCCCGCAGGATCGGCGTCATCGACGCGGCCGACCGGCTCGCCGACCTTGTTCTGAAGGTGGCGAAGCTCGCGCCCGAAACGCAGGCGAAGACCGAGCAGAGCGACGATGCGAAGCCGGAATCAGGCGACGCAGCGGGCCAGCGGATTGATTAAGCGCCCTGCACATGTCATGGCCGGGCTCGTCCCGGCCATCCACGTATCCGGCTGATGGACGTGGATGCCCGGCGCAAGGCCGGGCATGACGAATGGAATGGAGACGAACGCATGAAGCTGCCGCGCGACATCGGTCCGGTGCATTTCGTCGGCATCGGCGGAATCGGCATGAGCGGAATCGCCGAAGTGCTGGTCAATCTCGGTTACTCGGTGACCGGCTCCGACGTCGCCGAGAACGCCAATGTCAAGCGGCTGCGCGCGAAGGGCGTCGCGGTGGCGATCGGCCACGCGGCGGAGAACGTCGACGGCGCCGACGTCGTGGTCGTCTCCTCGGCGATCAAGCGCGACAATCCCGAACTCGTCGCCGCGCGGGCAAAACGCCTGCCGGTGGTGCGCCGGGCGGAAATGCTTGCCGAGCTGATGCGGCTGAAGAGCTGCGTCGCCGTTGCGGGAACGCACGGCAAGACGACGACGACCTCGCTCGTCGCATCGCTGCTCGACGCCGGCGGCTTCGACCCCACCGTCATCAATGGCGGCATCATCAATGCGTACGGCACCAATGCGCGGCTCGGCGCGGGCGACTGGATGGTGGTCGAGGCCGACGAATCGGACGGCACCTTCCTCAAGCTGCCGACCGATGTCGCGATCGTCACCAATATCGACCCGGAGCATCTCGATCATTTCGGCACCTACGACGCCGTGCAGGCCGCGTTCCAGGCCTTCGTCAACAACGTGCCCTTCTACGGCTTCGCCGTGATGTGCATCGACCACCCGGTGGTGCAGACCTTGGTGGGACGAATCGAGGATCGCCGCGTCATCACCTATGGCGAGAATCCGCAAGCCGATGTGCGCCTGCTCTATCTCGACCACAGCGACGGGCATTCGCATTTCAGCGTGGTGTTTCGCGACCGCCCCGGCGTGGAGGGGCACGAGATCGCCGATCTCACGCTGCCGATGCCGGGCCGGCACAATGCGCTCAACGCCACCGCGGGCATCGCGGTCGCGCGCGAGCTCGGCGTCGCCGACGAGCGCATCCGCAGCGCGCTCGCGGGTTTTTCCGGCGTCGGGCGGCGGTTCACGCGCACCGGAGCCTGGAACGGGGTGACGGTGATCGACGACTATGGGCACCATCCGGTGGAGATCGCGGCGGTGCTCCGCGCCGCGCGCGAAACGACCGCCGGCCAGGTCATCGCCGTGATGCAGCCGCACCGCTATTCGCGGCTCTCCTCCCTGTTCGAGCAGTTCTGCACCTGCTTCAACGACGCCGACACGGTGATCGTCGCGCCGGTCTACGCCGCCGGCGAGGCGCCGATCGCCGGCATCGACCGCGACAGCCTCGTCGCCGGCATCCGCGCGCGCGGGCACCGGCATGTGATCGCGCTCGAGGCGCAGCGCGACCTCGCCCAGCTCGTGAAGAATCTCGCGCGGCCCGGCGACTACGTCGTCTGTCTCGGCGCAGGCAACATCACGCAATGGGCCTATGCCTTGCCCGGCGAACTCGCCGCGCTCGGCGCGGCGGCGTAGCGGGCGCCCCATGCCGGACTGCGTCGCCATCCGCCACGTCGCCTTCGAGGATCTCGGGCTGCTTGCGCCGCTGCTGGCGGCGCGCGGCTTCTCGGTGCGCTACCTGGAAGCAGGGGTGGAGCCTATCGATGCGGCGGCCCTGATCGCCCCCGACCTCCTCGTCGTCCTCGGCGGCCCGATCGGCGTCTACGAGGAGGACCTCTATCCGTTTCTCCGCAACGAACTCGCCGCCATCAAGGCCCGGCTCGATTTGGCCAAGCCGACGCTCGGCGTCTGCCTCGGGGCGCAGCTGATGGCCAAGGCGCTCGGCGCTGCGGTCGCGCCTGGGCCGCAGAAGGAATCGGCTGGTCGCCGCTCGTGCTCACCGCGGCCGGCCGCGCCGGCGGGCTCGGCGCGTTCGAAACGACGCCGGTCCTGCACTGGCATGGCGACAATTTCGAGCTTCCGGCGAACGCGGTCCGGCTCGCCAGCACGCCGGGCTGCCCCAACCAGGCTTTCTCGGTCGGTCCGAACCTGCTCGGGCTGCAGTTCCACATCGAGGTCGATCCCGCCCGCATCGAACAGTGGCTGGTCGGGCATACGGTCGAGCTCGGCAAGGCGGGACTGGACCCGCGCGATCTTCGCCGGCAGGCGGCGACGCTCGGCCGCGCCACGGCGGAAAAAGGCCAGGCGGCGCTCGCGGGGTGGCTGGACGGCGCGTTCAAGCCGTGACCGCCGCCGGACAATGGCTCAGACATCACGGCCGCAACCACCATTGCAAGCCGCAGTTGACTAGCTTAGAATTGTTCTATGGTGAGACATCCGAGATATGTCCTTGCGATCTTGGTTGCGTGCGCAGTGGTGGCTTTGCCCTCGATTGCAAACGCTTATTGTCAGGCCGTGTTGCGGAATCCGTTCAACGGTGCGCAGCGGGCCCGTTTTTCCGCTCCCACATGCAAAATGGCCGTAGCCAAGTGCATGATCCGCGCGCACGGACCGCAACGCTGCTACATCGTTTCCGGTTTCTGATATTCCCGCTGGCGCGGTCGAGGCGACGCTTGCTGCGATTTGGCGGGGCGGCGCGATAGGCGCTTCATTGTAACTCGTGGTCAAACTCAATATCCTCGGATAGCGGCGCTCCGAGGAGAGATCAATGAACAAGTCGTTGCTCAAGGAACTCCTAGAGTTGAGCCCAGCCGAGCGGATCGAGCTCGCGGAAGAATTGTGGGACAGCATCGAACCGGAGGAGATGCCCCCCTTGACGGCAGACGAAATGCAGGAAGTCGAGCGGCGATATGCCGAGCACGTCCGCAATCCGGCCAGGGCGTCCAACTGGGAAGATGTCAGAGCGCGGCTGTTGGCTCGTTATAAGTGAATCGGGAGCTGATCCTCGCGCCGGAGGCCGAACTCGAAATCGCCGCGGCCAGAGACTGGTACGACCGGCGACGTCATGGTTTAGGCGCCGACTTTGTTGGTGCGGTGGACGCAACTTTGGCGGCGATCCAGCAAGACCCCTTCCAGTATCAGGCTGTATGGGGGCAATTCCGCCGAGCAAGACTGCGCCGATTCCCTTACGGCTTGATCTATGTTGCGACGGATCGGCAAGTTATCGTGGTGGCTTGCTTTCATGGCCGGCGAAACCCGAAGCTCTGGCAAGAACGAATCTGACAGACGGTCCCCCAAGTCCAACCATGCCCTTCCCAGACATCATCCCCGGCCTGCGCGAGACAATGCCGGAGCTGCGCGGCCGGCTTCTCGCCAACCAGTCGCTCGCCGAACTGACCTGGTTCCGCGTCGGCGGGCCGGCGCAGGTTCTGTTCATGCCGGAGGACGAGCGCGACCTCGCCTATCTGCTGGCGCGGCTGCCGTCAGCGATTCCGGTCACGGCGGTCGGCCTCGGCTCGAACCTGATCGTGCGCGACGGCGGGGTGCATGGCGTCGTCATCCGGCTCGGGCGCGGCTTTTCCGAGATCAAGGTCGAGCCGGGCCATCGCATCCGCGCCGGCGCGGCCGTGCCCGACGTGAAGGTCGCGCGCGCCGCGCAGGAGGCCGCGCTTGCAGGGCTCGCCTTCTATCGCGGCATTCCCGGCGCGATCGGCGGGGCGCTGCGCATGAATGCCGGCGCCTATGGCGGGGAAACCAAGGACGTATTGATCGAGGCGCGGGGCGTCGACCGCGCCGGGCATATCCATGTGTTCTCCAATGCCGACATGCGCTACACCTATCGCCATTGCGGCGCGCCCGACGACGTGATCTTCACGCAAGCGCTGTTCCAGGGCGCGCCGGGCGATCCGGCCGACATCGCCGCGGCGATGGACAAGATCACCGAATCGCGCGAACTCACCCAGCCGATCAAGAGCCGCACCGGCGGCTCGACTTTCAAAAATCCGGCGGGAGCGAAGGCATGGCAGCTGATCGACGCCGCCGGCTGCCGCGGACTCGTGGTCGGCGACGCGCAGGTATCGGAGATGCATTGCAACTTCCTGATCAATCGCGGCGCGGCGACGGCCGCCGACATCGAGTCGCTGGGCGAGACCGTGCGCGCGCGCGTCAAGCAGACGTCGGGCGTCGACCTCGAATGGGAGATCAAGCGCATCGGCGTTGCGGTTTCGTGATCCCTCTCTCCTTGTGGGAGAGGGTGGCTGGGCGGCCGTGAGGCCGCGCAGTCCGGGTGAGGGGTTCTTGCTGGGCGGCTCAGCCAGGAACCCCTCACCTCGTGCCCCCGGAAAACTCGGGGTCGCTCGACGCCCGTTCCCATAAGGGAGAGGGCCGGAAGGGGGACAAATGCCCAAACATGTCGCGGTTCTCATGGGAGGCTGGTCGTCCGAGCGCGACGTGTCGCTGCGCTCGGGCAAGGCTTGCGCCGAGGCGCTCGCGCGCAAGGGCTACAACGTCAAGCCGATCGATGTCGGCCGCGACATCGCCACGGTGCTCGCCGAGCTCAAGCCCGACGTCGCCCTCAACGTGCTGCATGGACGCCCCGGCGAGGACGGCACCATCCAGGGAATCCTGGAGATCCTGCAGATTCCCTACAGTCACTCGGGCGTGCTCGCCTCGGCGCTCGCGATGCAGAAGGACACCGCCAAGGTGATGATGAGTTCGGCCGGCGTGCCGGTCCCGGACGGCGTGGTGATCGCGCGGCGCGAAGCGGCCAAGGCGCATGCGCTCGATCGGCCCTATGTGATCAAGCCCGTGTCGGAAGGATCGAGCGTCGGCGTATTCATCGTCACCAAGGAGCATGCGCACCCGCCGCAAGAGCTGACGCGGGAGGACTGGCCCTATGGCGAACAGGTCTTGTGCGAACGGTTCATCGCCGGAAAGGAACTGACCTGCGCCGTGATGGGCGACGAAGCGCTCGGTGTGATCGAAATCGTGCCGACGGTGCGCTTCTATGATTACGAGGCGAAATATGCGCCCGGCGGCTCCCAACACGTCCTTCCTGCAGAAATTAAACCAAATGTTTACCAAGAGGTCCGAAAACTGGCTCTTCGAGCGCATCAGGCGCTCGGCTGCCGGGGCGTAAGCCGTGCGGATTTTCGCTACGACGAACGCCTGGGGGAGACGCGGGGCCTGTTCTGCCTCGAGGTCAACACCCAGCCCGGCATGACCGAGATGTCCCTGGTGCCCGAGCTTGCGGCTTACGCAGGCATCTCGTTCGAAGAGTTGGTGGGATGGATGGTGGAGGACGCCTCGCTGAACCGCTGACCGGGCCGCCGCTTGCGCCCGGAACTTTGCCGCGTCCGGATGGTCGCGCGGGGCAGGGCGGACGGCGCCGGACGACAAGCGCTCCGGCCTCCCGCCGGGGGTTCGCCCGGCTGTTCTCCAGGCGGACGCCGCTGCGCCGGCCTTTGCTCTCCTTGGGCAGGCTGCGCCGCTATCGCTTTGTCGGGGGCGCCGCGTCGGTCCTGATCGTTCTCGCCGGGCTTTTCTACGGCGTCTCCCGCGGCGGGTATCTCCCGACCCTGGTCGACTGGTTCAAGGACGGCCGGGACATGGCCGCCAACGCGGTCGGCTTCCGCATCGCCGCGGTCGCCATCGTCGGCCACAAGCACCTCTCGCGCGAAGAAATCCTGGCGATCGCCGGCATCGGCGGGCGCACCTCGCTGCTGTTTCTCGACGCGGCGGAGACGCGCGCGAAACTGAAATCGAACCCGTGGGTGGGCGACGCGACCGTGCAGAAGCTCTTTCCCGACCGGCTCGCCATCACCGTCACGGAACGCGCGGCCTTCGCGCTGTGGCAGACGGAGGGTCAGATCAACGTGATCGCCGATGACGGGACGGTGCTCGAATCGTTTGTCTCCCGCGCCGTGCTGACGCTCCCCTTTGTCGTCGGCGCGGGCGCTGCGACCCGCGCCAAGGATTTCCTCGCGCTGCTCGACCGGCATCCCGACCTGCGCGAGCATGTGCGCGCCTCGGTCCTGATCGGGGAGCGGCGCTGGAATCTGCGGCTGAAGAACGGCGTCGATGTCAGGCTGCCCGAAACGGGGGTCGCGCGCGCGCTCGATCAGCTCGCCGCGCTCGACCGCGAGAAGAACCTGCTCGCCCGCGACATCAGTCTCGTCGACCTTCGTCTTGCCGACCGCGTCACCTTGCGGCTCAGCGAGTCCGTCGTGCAGGCGCGCGAGGAAGCGCTGAAGGCCAAGCGCTCGAAGCCGAAAGGGGGCAGCGCATGAGCCCTCTGCAATACGGCCTGACCCCGAAAATGCGGCCGTTGACGCCGCGCCGCAGCGCCCTCATCGCCGCCCTCGATATTGGCACAAGCAAGATCGTATGCCTGGTCGCCCGCTTGAAGCCGCGCCCGCCGCAGGACGTGCTGCGCCGCCGCACCCACGCCATCGAGGTGATCGGCTTCAGCCATACCGAGGCGCGCGGGATAAAGGCGGGCGGCGTCGCCGGGCTGGCGGAGGCCGAGGCTGCGATCCGCCACGCCGTCGATCTCGCCGAACGCACCGCGCGCTGTCAGATCGAGGCCCTCGTCGTGTCGCTGTCGGCGGGACGTCCGTCGAGCGAACTCCTCGCGGCGACCGTCGATGTGCCCGGCGAGGTGCGGGAGAACGACATTCTTCGCGTACTGGCGACCGGCAGCCGGCTGTCGGTGCGCGAGGGCAGGGCGGTCCTGCACTCGATTCCGATCGGCTACGGCGTCGACGAGGAAAAGGGCATTCGCGATCCGCGCGGGATGCTGGCGCGCCGCTTCACCGTCGACATGCATATGGTCACCGCGGAAGCCGCCGCCGCCCGCAACCTGATGCTCGCGATCGAGCGCTGTCACCTGACGGTGCAGGCGATGGCGCTGAGTCCTTATGTCGCAGCGCTCTCCGCTCTCGCCGACGATGAGGCCGATCTCGGCGCCGCGGTCGTCGATATGGGGGCCGGCACGACGACGATGGCCGTATTTTCAGGCGGCCGCTTCGTTCATGCGGACGGCTTTGCCCTCGGCGGCCGCCACGTCACGATGGATCTCGCCCGGGGATTGAGCACCTCGTTGCACGATGCCGAGCGAATCAAGACGCTCTATGGCAATGTACTTACGGGCGCCATGGACGACCGAGAGATGATCCCTGTGCCTGGCGTCGCCGGCGACGATCGCGAATCACCGCAATTCGTCTCCCGCGCGACGCTCACTCGGATCATCAAGCCGCGGATGGAGGAGATTCTGGAAATGGTCCGCGACCGGCTTGCCGCCTCGCCGTTCGCGAGCGAGCCGCGCGGCCGCGTCATCGCAACCGGAGGCGCGAGCGAACTGACCGGCTTTGCCGATCTCGCCGCGCGCGTTCTCGGCCGGCCGGTGCGGATCGGCCGCCCGCTCGGCATCGCCGGCCTGCCCGAAGGCGCGAAGGGTTCGGCTTTCGCGGTGGCGGCGGGCCTCCTTGTCTATCCCCAGATGGCGCATCTGGAGCATTTCGATTCGCGACTCGCCCACCGCTTTCGGGCGGGAACCAGAGGCGGCTATTTAGCAAAGGTCGGACAATGGCTTCGCGAGAGCTTTTGAGCGACCCGATCCACCCAAGGAAACGCGCCGGTGGCGGACCGGCGGGACTCGGCGGCGTTGCACACGCCCCCGCATCGAAGAGGCAGCCATGAGCATCAACTTGAAGATCCCCGATGTCCGGGAGCTGAAGCCGCGGATTACCGTGTTCGGGGTCGGCGGTGCGGGCGGCAACGCCGTCAACAACATGATCCGCGCGGGGCTGCAGGGGGTCGATTTTGTCGTCGCCAATACCGACGCCCAGGCGCTCACAATGTCGGAGGCCGAGCGCATCATCCAGATGGGGGTGCAGGTGACCGAAGGCCTCGGCGCCGGCTCGCATCCCGATGTCGGCCGCGCCGCGGCGGACGAGGTGCTGGACGAGATCCGCGATCATCTCGCCGGCGCGCATATGGTGTTCGTCACCGCCGGCATGGGCGGCGGCACCGGCACCGGCGCTTCGCCCGTGATCGCGCGGGCGGCCCGCGAACTCGGCATACTGACCGTCGGCGTGGTGACGAAGCCGTTCCATTTCGAAGGCCAGCGCCGGATGCGGATCGCCGAGCAGGGCATTGCCGAGCTGCAGAGCGTGGTCGACACGCTGATCATCATCCCCAATCAGAACCTGTTCCGGGTCGCCAACGAGAAGACGACGTTCGCCGACGCCTTCGCGATGGCCGACCAGGTGCTCTATTCGGGGGTCGGCTGCATTACCGACCTGATGGTCAAGGAAGGCCTGATCAATCTCGACTTCGCCGATGTCCGCGCCGTCATGCGCGAGATGGGCAAGGCCATGATGGGCACCGGCGAAGCCACCGGCGAGAAGCGGGCGTTGCGCGCGGCCGAGGCCGCGATCGCCAATCCGCTGATCGACGACGTGTCGATGCGGGGCGCCCGCGGGCTCTTGATTTCGATCACCGGCGGCAAGGACCTCACCCTCTACGAGGTGGACGAGGCGGCGACGCGCATCCGCGAGGAGGTCGATCAGGACGCCAATATCATCGTCGGCGCGACCTTCGATGAAAGCCTGGACGGCGTCATTCGCGTCTCCGTGGTGGCGACCGGCGTCGACCAGACCGGTGTCATGATGCATCCGGCGGGAACGACGCCGGCGGAGACGTTCAGCCGGGGCCCGGAGACGCATGGCGTCGCCGCGCACGAGGCGCGGCTCGCCGAACTCGCCTTCCGGCTGCGGGCCGACAACAAGCGCGTGGCCGAGCGGGCCGAACGGATGGAGTATCCGTCGCAGGCCGAACGGAGCTTGGCGTCCCAGGCGGAACACGACGAAGGCCTCGAGCCGTCGTCCGAATCGCGGCTGGAGATCGAGGCGGTGGCGACCGCGGCGGTCGCCGGCGCGCTCGTCGAGCGGGCCATCGAGGACGTCACCATCAGGCCGATTCCGCCCAAGCCGTCGTTCTTCTCCGCGCCCGCCGCGCGTGACGACGAGTCCATCGACGACGAGGCGCCGACGCCGTCGGTCTTCATCCCGCCGCAGCCCGAGCGGCCGGCCGGACGGGGCCCCCGTATGCCGCGCATCGACGAACTGCCGATGCCGGCGCAGAACGAGCTTCGCGCGCAACGCGGCGAACTCCCGGGGTCGGAGCCCGAGAAGCGCCGGATGACACTGCTGCAGCGGCTTGCGGCCGTCGGGCTTGGCCGGCGCGAGAGCGATGACTCCAAGCCTGAGGCCGCGCCCTCCCGCTCGTTCCTGCCCGAGTGGCCGGCGCAGCGAATGCCGCGCGCCGAGCCGCGCGCTCCCGAGCCGGTCTCGGAATATGCGCGCCGTCAGGCCCCGCAGGGCCTCGACATGCACGGGCGTTCCGCGCCCGCGCCGAAAGACGCAGACGACGATCAGCTCGATATCCCCGCTTTTCTGCGGCGGCAGGCTAACTGACGGGCGCGACGACACGGATCCGGCGAGCGTCAGACGCTCGCCGGATCGAAGGTTGCAGGCCAAGGACTGATTTTCAATTCATCCATCTCCCTCGCGGCGGACTTCGCGCGATCCGGTTTTTTTTCTCTTGCAGTAGTTTGATCGCATTTCGTGCGAACTGGTTAATAACTCATAAAAATTTTCTTCTGTGATTGATCCGCCAGACGGCTCGCGGGCGCGCTTGCTCGCCGCCCGGGATCCAGCTGATTGGAGGTGTTTGCGCCCGTTTGCCCAGCGGCTGCGTGTGTCTTTTGGGCGGAAAAGCGGTCGCAATCCGCCAATTCGAGGTAACAATTGGTAAGAAACCGTGAATTGGTCCTTTCGCACCGCGAGGTTAATGTTTGCCGCGCATGGGGGTACGAATCAGGCGGTAACGGGGCAGCTTCAGTAAACCGCGTTTTCGGACAACGATCCGGCCAGGCGCCGACAACGCCGCCTGGGAGCTTGGTCTGGCGTCGCCGCCAGCGACGCTGAAAATGTGGGTGGGGCATGAAAGCGGGCCGACAAACGACGCTTCGCAGCGCGGTGAGCCTTACCGGCATCGGGGTTCATTCGGGCGCTCCCGCAACGCTCTCGCTGCAGCCCGCGGACGATGATACCGGAATCGTGTTCGTTCGCGCCGGGGCCGACGGCCGCGCCACCCAGGAATTACGCGCTGACGTGCGCTCGGTCTATGCGACCGAATTCGCGACTGTGCTCGGCGACCACACGGGACCCCTCTGCTCTACCGCCGAACACGTCATGGCCGCACTGTGCGGCCTCGGCGTCGACAATGCGGTGATCGAGATCGACGGGCCGGAAGTTCCGATCCTGGACGGCAGCGCCGAGCCGTTTGTCGAGGCGATCGATCGGGCCGGGATCGTCTACACGGCGCGCCGGCGGCACTATCTCAAGGTGCTCAAGCCGGTGCGGGTCGCCAATGGCCGCGCCTATGGCGAGCTGCGCCCGTATGACTTCGGCTTCCGCGTCGAGACCGAGATCGATTTCGCCCATCCCCTGATCGGCCGCCAGGCGTTTGCGATCGATCTCCATCCGACGACGTTCCGCCAGGACGTGGCGCGCGCGCGGACCTTCGGCTTCATGAGCGACGTCGCCAAGCTGTGGAGCGCCGGCTATGCGCTCGGCGCGAGCTTCGATAACACGCTAGTGCTGGGGGATGATCGTGTCCTCAACCCGGACGGAATGCGTTTCCCCGACGAATTCGTCCGCCACAAGGCGCTCGACGCCATCGGCGATCTCGCGCTCGCCGGCGCGCCGCTGCTCGGGGTCTATCGCTCGGTGTGCGGCGGCCACAAGCTCAACCACGCCGTCCTGTCGGCCTTGATCGCCGACCGCTCCGCCTGGACCATGGTGGAAGCGAGCGAGTCGCGCCGCGTGCGTGGCCGCGCGGAGCTCGCGACGGGATATCCCGCGCCGGCCTTCGGGCCCGCCACCTCCTGAACACTCCGCGCTCCCCCATCCGCCACATTGCTGGCCGATTGTCGGGTTTGATTACATCCGGCGGGAGCGTGCGTTTTCGCGCGCTCAGCAAGCTCGCAGTCGCGACGGGACCAAGGAGGGGCGAGGGGGTGTTCCCGAAGCATTCACCGTGCAAGGCTTTGCGATTCGCGCGGCCGAACGTCATTTGGCGGCTTGGCGCGCTCCTTCCGGTTCTGCTCGTCGTCGGCGCCTGCAGCAGCCTGTCCAGCTTCTTCGGCGACAAGGACGACTTGGGCCCCGAGGTTCCGGCCGACCGCCTCTACAATGAAGGCGTTTTCCTCCTCAACGAAAAGAAGGCCCTGAAAGAGGCGGCCAAGAAGTTCGAGGAGGTCGATCGGCAGCATCCCTATTCCGACTGGGCGCGCAAATCGTTGCTGATGGCGGCCTACGCCAACTACGAAGCCAAGCAGTACGACGAGGCGGTCAGCGCCGCCAAGCGCTACATCTCGCTGCATCCCGGCAGCCCCGACGTCGCCTATGCGTATTACCTCGTCGGCGCCTCCTTCTTCGATCAGATTTCCGACGTGAGCCGCGACCAGTCGCGCACCGAGAAGGCGATCGCCGCGCTGGAAGAGGTCATCCGCAAGTTCCCGGACTCCGAATATGCGGGCCAGGCGCGCCGCAAGATCGAGATCGGGCGCGACCATCTCGCCGCCAAGGAGATGGCGGTCGCGCGCTACTACCAGCAGAAGAAGAACTTCATCGGCGCGATCAATCGTTTCAAGGTCGTGGTGACGCAGTATCAGACGACGCGTCACGTCGAGGAGGCGCTGATGCGCCTCACCGAGTGCTACATGGCGCTCGGCATCGTGCAAGAGGCGCAAACCGCGGCGGCCGTGCTTGGGCACAATTTCCCCGACAGCCCGTGGTACAAGGATGCTTACGCCCTGATGCGCTCGAATGGCCTCGAGCCGGCCGCGAACTCGGGCTCGTGGATCAGCCGCGCCTTCAAGCGCGTCGGGCTCGGCTGAGCCGATCGGTCGATAGACGCATCGTCGATTTCATGCTGGCCGGGCTTGTCCCGGCCATGCGCGTCTTTAAACATGCCCGTCCGCTGACTCGGCTGCCGGCGCGCGTCCCGCGGACGCGCAGCGCAGATTTTTCCCCGGCATGGCGGGGTGCGGTGGACGGCGCAATGCTAACCCGACTCTCGATCCGCGATATCGTGCTGATCGACCGGCTCGACATCGAGTTCGCCGGCGGCCTTGCCGTGCTCACCGGCGAGACGGGGGCCGGCAAGTCGATCCTGCTCGACGCCTTTGCGCTCGCGCTCGGCGCGCGCGGCGATGCGGGCCTGGTGCGTGCGGGAACGGACCAGGGTCAGGTCACCGCGGCGTTCGACGTCGAGGCCGGCCACCCCGTTCACGCGGCGCTTGCGGCCAACGATCTGTCCGGCGCGGACGAACTGATCCTCCGCCGCGTCCAGTTGGCCGACGGCCGCACGCGCGCCTTCGTCAACGACCAGCCGGTCTCGCTGCAAGTGCTGAGGAGCCTAGGCCTCCTGCTGGTCGAAATTCATGGCCAGCACGACGAGCGCGCTTTGGTCGATCCCGCGAGCCACCGGCGGCTGCTCGACGCCTTCGGGGGGCTCGACGACATGGCGGCCGGCGTGGCGCAGGCCTGGACGCGCCGGCGCGATGCGCAGGAGGCGCTCGCCGCGCAACGCGCGGAGGTCGAGCGCGCGGAGCGCGAGGCGGACTGGCTGCGCCATGCGGTCGAGGAACTGAGCGCGCTTGCGCCCGAGGCGGGTGAGGAGACCGCGCTCGCGGACCGCCGCGCCGGCATGATGCAGGCGGAGAAGGCGGCCGAGGATCTCCGCGATGCGCATGCGACGATCGCGGGCGCGCAATCGCCGACGCCGCTGCTTGCGGCCGCCGTGCGCCGGCTCGAACGCCGGCAGGCGCAGGCGGCGGGGCTTGTTGCGCCGGCGATCAAGGCGATCGATGCGGCGCTTGTCGCGCTCGACGAGGCGCGTGCGCATCTCGAGGCGGCGCTCGCGGCGGCGGAGCATGATCCGCACGTGCTCGAACGCATCGAGGAGCGGCTGTTCGCGCTGCGCGCGGCGGCCCGCAAATACGGCGTCCGGGTCGACGACCTCGCCGCGCTCGGCGTGCGCTACGCCGCCGATCTCGCTTTGGTCGACGCCGGGGCGGAACGGCTCGCCGCCCTCGAACGCGAGGCGGCGGAATGGGGCGCGCGCTTCGACAGCGCCGCCGCCGCCCTGTCGAAGCGGCGAGCGCGCGCAGCCGCGGCGCTCGACACGGCCGTCAACCGCGAACTCGGACCCCTGAAGCTCGAGCAGGCGAAGTTTTCCACTGAAATCGCCGCGGAGCCGGACCGGCCGGGGCCGCACGGGATCGACCGCGTCGCATTCTTCGTGCGCACCAATCCGGGCACGCAGCCCGGTCCGCTGATGGAGGTCGCCTCGGGCGGGGAGCTCGCGCGCTTCCTGCTCGCGCTGAAAGTGGCGATCGCAGATCGCGGCTCGGCGCCCACGCTCGTGTTCGACGAGGTCGACACCGCGGTCGGCGGCGCGGTGGCCGACGCGATCGGGGTGCGACTCGCCCGGCTTGCCGCCAAGGTGCAGGTGATCGCCGTGACGCACGCGCCGCAGGTCGCCGCGCGCGCCGAACGCCACTATCTCATCGCCAAGGAGGCGCTCGATCGCGGCAAGCGAGTCGCGACCCGCGTCGCCCTCCTCGACGCGGAGCGCCGGCGCGAGGAGATCGCGCGCATGCTCGCCGGCGCGGAAATCACCGCCGAGGCGCGGGCGGCGGCGGAACGGCTCATGAAGGCGGCTACATAGTCGTCATTCCGGGGCCCGAGCGAAGCGAGGGAACCCGGAATCCATACCAGGAGACTCAGCCAGCGATGGGTGAATGCGTTCTTGTGATCGACCTCTCCCCGGCGGGGAGAGGTCGGCGAGCGGCACTGTCTCATTGCGTGTCGACGCCGAGCGGCTGATCAAGGCAGCTACGTAATCAAGGTCATTCCGGGGCCCGAGCGAAGCGAGGCCGCCCGGAATCCATCAGCAGAGCGTCAGCCAGTAATGCCATCGTACAGATCGTCCCATTGGGGATTCACCTCTTCAATGAGCCGAATTTTCCAGTTTCGCCGCCACTTCTTGATGTCCTTCTCTCGCTCGATCGCGTTGGTCGGATCATCGTAGTATTCGAACCATACGAGGCGGTCGACATTGTACCGCGCTGTGAAGCCGCGGACAGCCTTCGACTTGTGCTCATAAACTCGGCGGACCAAGTTATTGGTTACGCCGAGATACAGCGTCCCGTGTTTCCGACTTGTCATGAGGTAGACGTAGTACATCAGCGAAGTCCGGCGATTATGGATTCCGGGCTCGCGGGCTAAAGCCCGCGCCCCGGAATGACAAAGCATGAAGGCAAGAGATCATAGCGCCATCCCCGTCGCCGGCCTCAGCGAGGCGCAGGCGAAGGCCGAGCTGAAGCGGCTCGCCGCGGAGATCGCCGAGCACGACAAGCGCTACTACCAGGAGGACGCGCCCACCGTCTCGGATGTGGCCTATGATGCGCTGCGCGAACGCAACGCCGCGATCGAAGCGCGCTTTCCGGCCCTGATCCGCGCGGATTCGCCGGCCCGGAAAGTCGGCGCCGCGCCGGCGCAGAAATTCGCCAAGGTGCGTCACGCCGTGCCGATGCTCTCGCTCGGCAACGCGTTCAGCGAGGGAGAGGTCGCCGATTTCGTCGAGCGCATCCGCCGCTTCCTGCGCCTCTCCGCAGTCGAACCGCTCGCCTTGACGGCGGAGCCGAAGATCGACGGCCTATCCTGCACGCTGCGCTACGAGGGCGGACAACTCGTCAACGGCGCGACGCGCGGCGACGGCTACGAAGGCGAGGACGTCACCGCGAATGTGCGCACCATCGCCGAGATTCCCGATCGGTTGCATGGCGCGCACGCGCCGGAGATCGTCGAGGTGCGCGGCGAAGTCTATATGAGCCGCGCCGACTTCTTCGACCTCAATGCGCGCCAACAGGCGGCGGGCAAGCCCGCGTTCGCCAATCCGCGCAATTCGGCGGCGGGCTCGCTGCGCCAGCTCGATCCGGCGATCACCGCTGCGCGCCCGCTCAAGTTCTTCGCCTATGCCTGGGGCGAGATGAGCGCGCGGCCGGCCGAGACGCAGTCCGGCATGATGCATTGGCTCGAACGCTGCGGGTTTGCGGTCAATCCGCTGACGCGGCTGTGCCGATCGCTTGAGGAGATGCTCGCCGCCTATCGCGCGATCGAGGAGAAGCGCGCGAGCCTCGGCTACGACATCGACGGCGTCGTCTACAAGGTCGACCGGCTCGACTGGCAGGACCGGCTCGGCTTCGTCTCGCGAAACCCGCGCTGGGCGCTGGCGCACAAATTTCCCGCCGAGAAGGCGACCACGGTCGTCAATGCGATCGAGATCCAGGTCGGCCGCACCGGCGCGCTCACGCCGGTTGCGAAGCTTGCGCCCGTCACCGTCGGCGGCGTCGTGGTGCAGAACGCGACCCTGCACAATGCCGACGAGATCGCCCGCCTCGACGTGCGGGTGGGCGACACGGTGGAAATCCAGCGCGCGGGCGACGTGATCCCGCAGGTGCTGCGGGTGATCGAGGAGAAGCGGCCAAAGGGCGCGCAGCCATTTGCGTTCCCGCAGCATTGCCCGTGCTCGCTGAAAACGCCGGTGGTGCGCGAGACGACCGCGAGCGGCGAGGAGGGCGCGGTGGCGCGCTGCTCCGGCGAGTTCGCCTGTCCCTACCAGAAGATCGAGCACCTGAAGCATTTCGTCTCGCGCCGCGCCTTCGACATCGAGGGGCTGGGCGAGAAGCAGATCGAGTTCTTCTTCACGCAGGGCTGGCTCGCCGAGCCCGCAGACATTTTCACCCTCGAAGCGCGCAACCCGCAGATCAGGCTGCAGGAGCGCGAGGGCTATGGCGAACTGTCCGTGCGCAACCTGTTCGCGGCGTTCGCGGCGCGCCGCGAGATCGCGCTCGAACGCTTCATCTATGCGCTCGGCATGCGCCATGTCGGCGACACCACCGCGCGCGCGCTCGCCCGCGCCTACGGGACGTGGCAGGCTTTTCACGACGCCTGCGTCCGGCTCGCCGAGGGCGACGCCGACGCCCGCGCGGAGATGGACGCGCTCGACCAGATCGGCGACGCGGTGATCAAGAGCCTCTCGACCTATTTCGGCGAGGCGCACAACCGGCGTATCGTCGAGCGGCTGACCGGCGAGGTGCGCATCCTCGACGCCGAGAAGGTCGCGACCTCCTCGCCGGTCGCCGGCAAGACGGTGGTGTTCACCGGCGCGCTCGAAAAGATGACGCGCGACGAGGCCAAAGCGATGGCCGAGCGGCTCGGCGCCAAGGTCGCGGGCTCGGTGTCGAAGAAGACCGACTAT
>CAYGZV010000046.1:0-19223 GCA_964354425.1 uncultured Rhodoplanes sp.
TGTGTCCGTACATGACGTACTAAGCAAACCTCTTGGCACATTTTACAAGACCCTAAGCCACGAGAAGGCCGATCAGGTTGAGGCATACAAGGGCAAGCTGACCAACTACGATTTTTCCACCATCATTATTAAAGACTACCCCATCGACGTGGCGTGTGAGGTGTTCTCGCGCATCAACACCGGCGGCAAGGTGCTCACGGTGTTCGAAATCATGGTGGCGAAGACGTATGATGAGACGAAGGGATTTGACTTGGCCGAGAAGTACGAGGTGCTCCGGGATGGTTCGGACGACGAAAAGGAGTGTCTAACTGCCGCCAAATTCGAGACGATCCCCGAATCCATCATTATGCAGTGTGTCGCGGCGATAATCCTGCGGGCGGTACGCAGCCGCGACATCCTTAAAATTCGGCGCGAGACCTTCATAGCCAACTGGGAGCCGATGAAGTCGGCGCTGTTCATGGCCATCGATTTCATCCGCTCTGAACTGCGGGTGCCAGTGTCGCAACTGGTGCCTTACCCGGCCGCTGTGGTGCCCTTGACCTATTTCTTCCATACTATCGGTAACAAAAAGCCGACTAACGAGCAGGTGCGCCTGCTCGAACAATTCTTCTACTGAGTAGGTCTGACCACACGCTACAGCTCCGGCAGCGAATCTAAAATAGGAGAAGACTTAAACAAGATGGATGCAATCGCCAAAGGCAATATGCCCAAGTACCCCAGCACCGAGCTGACGATCGATCCCAAGGCGATCGAGGAGACTGGGTTCTCGGCTGGCAATGCATACTGCAAAGCGATCTTGTGCCTTCTCGCCTATCAGCAGCCCAAATCCTTCGACACCAACGGAATCGTGATTCTGGATAACAGCCATCTCAAGATCGCGACTAGTCGGAACTATCATCACTTCTTCCCGACGGCGTACCTGGCCATAGCCGCCCCGAACAAAAAGCCGAATCTCATTTCTAATATCACTTTGATCGATGGATATTCCAACAAACATGGCATCGGTAAGAAAGCGCCGAGCGAATACATTGGCAAACTCGCCAAGAGCAACAAGTCACTCTCTGAAACACTTAAAACACACCTGATCGAAGATGCGGACACTTTTTGAGTGAACACCGACGACTACGACCGCTTCATCGAGTGGCGCGCCAAGGCGATTGCGCTGGCTTTGAATGGAAAGCTAATGTCCATAACGATGGCTCAAGTGGTAGCTGCGGAGAACCAACCTAGCGGCACAGGCGAAGCGGCTAGGCCGTAATCGTGATAGGCGCGTGAGTCGCAGGTCAAGCCCTTACCGGACCACGTTGTACCAGCGTCCCTTGCGGGACGAGCCGTCCCGCGTCGCCGCCGGTCCGCTCGGAGCAGCTCTGGCCGAGCGTCTATACGATCGGCGGACATAGCGCTTGCGGTAGCCGCCGATGCCCCACGAACGCGCGATGGCGGGTCCGGCGGTGTAGCCGATCACCGCGCCCGCCGCGGCCCCGACCGGCCCCAGAACGACCGCGCCGGACACCGCCCCCAAGGCGGCGTCGCCCACGCGCTCCTGCGCGAGCGCGCCCGCCGGCGTCAATGCGGCCGCGATCAGCGCCGCGGCAAAGATCGGCTTCATGGTCCCCCTCCGGAAATCATTGCGATTGCCCCGCTCTCGTGTAACCCCGCATCGGGGCATAAGAATGGAGGCTGCGCCCGATCAACCCGCAACGCCGGCGGAGCCGGCGGCGCTTGGTTCTGCTTGTTTTGTGCCTACGCCCAATCGGCCGGCGGGCCGGCCAGCGCCGCCAGCGCTTCCGCGCTCGCATGCGCGCGGCGATAGCGCTTCACCGCGAGATGGTCGCGCCAGAGCCGCGTGACGCCCGCATCGAGCACGCCGGCGGCGCGGAAGCGCCGGATATCGGCGACGAGGCTCGGAAGATCGCGATGGCGGATATGCATGACCAGGATCTTGGTCGCGAGATAGTGGCCGAGCTTGCGATAGGCCCCGAGATATTCCGGGCGCGCGCGGAAATAGGGGATCAGGTCGCGGCCCGCTCCCGCCCATTCGTTCGACAGGCCGTCCGGCGACCAGGCCTTCTCGAACAGCAGGTCGGGGAGAATGCGCAACGCGCCGAGCCGCGCCACCCGAATGAGGAATTCGCGGTCTTCCGTGCGGCGCAAGGCCGGGTCGAAGCCGCCGGCCATCACCGCCTGTTCGGTCCGCACGGTGATGCTCGTGCTTTCCACGCCAACGAGATCGGCAAGCATCGCCCATTCGAAGGCGGGCGGAGCAAGCTTGGCCGCCGGCGCCGCCGCCGCCCGCGCCTGCCCGCGCTTGTCCTCCTTGCGCGAGGAGGACAGCGTGCAGACCACGTCGGGCTCCGCCGCCAGCACGGCGAGGGGCAGCGACAGCCGATCGGCGCAATAGGTGTCGTCGGAATCGAGGAAGGCGAGCACCGGCGCCTGCGCCAGCTTGATTCCGATATTGCGCGCGGCGCTCGGGCCCTGGTTGCGTTCGCAGCGCGCGCGCCGAATGCGCGGATCGCCCAGCGTGTCGAGCCAGGCAGGCGTCTCGTCGGTCGAGGCGTCATCGACGACGATCAGTTCGAAATCCGGTTCGTCCTGCGCGAGCACGCTTGCGACGGCGCGCGGCAAGGTCCTGACGCGGTTATAGGTGGGCAGGATGACCGTGCAGCGGGGCGGTTTCAGCATGCATTCTCCGCCGACATTTCGCGCGGCGGACCCGTTCAGCTTTGCCCGCCGTCAGGCTTCGACCCGGCCGCTTCGTAGATCGCGCGCTTCGTCACGACGAAGTCGATGCGCCGGTCGAGCAGCGCCTGCGCGCATTCGCGCGGCGTGTTGACGATCGGCTCTTCATGCACGTTGAAGCTCGTATTGACGAGCACAGGAACGCCGGTCTCGCGCTCGAAGCCCGTGACCAGATCGTAGTACAGCGGATTCGTCACGCGATCGATGGTCTGCGGCCGCGCCGAGCCGTCGACATGGACCACCGCGGCGATGCGTTCGCGCCAGGCGGGCCGCACGTCGCAGGTGGTCGTCATGAACCGGCAGGCATAGGCGTTGACTGCATTGACGTCGAACACCTCGGCCGCCCTCTCGATCGGCACGACGGGGGCGAACGGCATGAACTCGGTGCGGTCGAGCCGCACGTTGAGGAGATCATGCGTTTCCCGCCGCGACGGGTTGGCGAGGATCGAGCGGGCGCCGAGCGCGCGCGGCCCGTATTCCATGCGGCCGGTATAGACCGCGCCGATCTCTCCCGCGGCGAGCCGCTTCGCCGCCGCGGCGACCGGATTGCCGGGAAGCCGCTTCACCCCGGCGATCGCCGCGAGATCGTCGTCGGCCTGGTCGGTGTAATCGCGGCCGAGATAGACGTCGCTCAGACGCCGCCTTTGGCCGAGCCAGCGCGCGATGCCGTCGCGCTTGAGCAGATAGGACAGCGCGCCGCCGACCGGGAGCCCTTCGTCGCCCATCGGCGGGAACACGAAAATCTCCTCAAGACCGAGCTGCTCGGCGAGGAGGCGGTTGAGGCGCACATTGGCGAAGACGCCCCCCGCGAGCCCGAGATGGCGCGCCGGATTGCGCTCCAGCAGGCGGCGCACCGAGGTGAGCATCGTGTCTTCCAGCACCTTCTGGATGGAGGCGGCGACGTCCTCGCGCCGGCTCGTCTTGGCGATGTCGCGCAGCAGGTCGAACATCGCCTTGTTGTTGAGGAAATTGGAATGCACGCGGCCGGCCTGGTCGACATGGAAATGCTTTCCGATGCGCTCGGCGTGGATCGGGTCGCCCATCGCCGAAAGGCCGGTCAGCTTGCCTTCGTGCCGGTTGTCGCGAAAGCCGAGCGCGCGCGTCGCCGCCGCATAGGCCTGACCGAGGCTGTCGATCGGCGGCCAGGTGGTGAGGCACTCGTCGCCGCCATAGAGCGTCTTGAGCTCGCCATTGGCGAAATGACGATGGCTGTGGTTGACGGTGTCGCCGCCGCCGTCGGAGGTGACGAGCAGCGCATCGTCCCATTCGGTGTAGAACAGCGTCGGCAGCGCGTGCGCGCAATGATGGTTGTAGAAATGCACGGCGACGTCGTCGCGCAGCCCGACATCGCGCCGCATCGCCGCGACGTCGAAGAAGTCCTCGACGCGCGGATTGCCGGCGCGCAGCGTCTCGCGCGGAATCCAGCGCAGCGTCTTGCCTTTGACATGCGTGCGCCACTGCTCGCGCAGCCAGCGCAGCCCGTGGAAATGGCGGAAATACTTGACCGGGTAGTCGGACCGGCTCACCGCGAGCACGTCGACGTCGCGCCGCGTCGCGCCGACCATGCCGAGCGTCTCGTCGATCGACAGGTCGGGGTACCCGCCGTCGCTCTTGACCCGGGTCAGCCGTTCGAGCTGAACGGCCGCTTTCAGGTCGTAGTCGACCAGCACCGCGGCGACCGCGTCATGCGGCCCGTTGTGAACGGCGAGAATGAGTTCAGGCATCGATGGGGACTGACGGTTTGTGGAGGTCAGGCTGGTCTAGCGGAGTTGACGCCGGGCGGCAACCGCGCCTGCCGGGCGCGTTCGACCAGCGCGTGCAGGCAGGCGCGCGGCGCGGGAAGAAGTTTCAGCGTGTTTCGGCATCGCCCCAGAGCCCCGATCGCGCCCGGAGCAAGGGGAGCAAGTTCCGGCCTTGCCGGACCGGGAAATCGCCCGAGACGTCCGCGCCTGCGCCCCGACCCGCGTCGCCCTTTGCAGCCGCGCGCGAGACGTTCTCTTTTTAATCGGCCCGGCATCGGCTATCTGTCAGATGGCGTCCGGCCCCGTAGCTCAGCGGATAGAGCAGCAGCCTTCTAAGCTGACGGTCGCAGGTTCGATTCCTGCCGGGGTCGCCAACGATGTCAAGTACTTGCGTGGCGGTTTCGGAACAGACGAGTCCAGAATCGCGATGGGGCGCCGTTCGGGTGAACAGATCGTCGATGGTAGCGCGATGAAGCCGCAATTGACCCTTCTTCCCCGAACACCCAGCGCCGCGGATATCGCCAAGCTGTTCGAGCGGATCACCGGCCGCAGGCCGACCGAGCAGGAGATGGAGAGAGTGCGGCCCGTCCTGGCGAAGGCGCTGCGCGTCGACGCGCTGGCTGACAGAAAGGCGGCAAGACAATGAACGCGAAATGGCTCGCGCTCGCGCTCGTGCTCGGCGGCGCTTGCAGCGCGCAAGCACAAGGTCCATGCGAACCGGAACGCACGATCAATGCGCTGGCGAATGCGGTGACGCGCGTCGCGCCATTGTTCATAAAACCGCGCGCCGCGCCGGAAACACTCGGCCTGGCGCCGCTTCCCCCACCGCCGTCCGCACCGCAGCCGTCCATGACGCGCGAAGAATGGAAGCAGTCGCTCATCGAGCAAGGGCGAAGGTTCTGCGAGCGCTATCCCGACGACAGCGTTTGCGGATCTCATCCGTGAGGTGAGCCTAGTAAGGCTTCCCGATTAAATAGTGGGATCGGCAATGGAAAACTTACTAACGCCTTCCGAATTAAACTTTCTGTCGAGGCAGGGCCTTGGTCCGAACGACGTGATGGACGTGCGCGGGATGAATCAGTGGCTTTGGTTCAGGCGCATTGAGGAAGAGAACAAGACGATCGCGCTTGGTAGCCCGTGCAGGACAGCTGGACATCGCCTTCGTTCTCGCAGAGGTCATTGCGTCCAGTGCCACACCGAGAAATTGAGTTTCGTCGCCCGCTACAGCGCTGACCAGTACGTCTATATAGCTGGCTCGCGGTCCGCCAAGATCATCAAGATCGGCACATGCCGAGACTGCGCGCAACGTGAAAAACAGCTTCGAGCCGAAAGGTATGGCGGAGCGAGAGATTGGCGTATCGTCTATTCGGTCGAAGTTCGGAATGCCGGAGCGGTCGAGTACACCGCACGCTCACGTCTGTCGCGGTATGTAGTTGGTAGAGATTACTGGAAGAATAATTCGAGACAGACCGCGATCGAGCTACTTCGATGCTCGTTCAGCCAGGCGGAGAGTGCGTTGCTGGCGGCAATGAAAAGCACAAACCTTGAAGAGCCGTCGAAGTCCAGTCGCTCCGCAGACTACGAGTTCGCTGAAGCGAAATCAATGCCGGAGGACCTGTGAGGGCAGGCTTAACCACGAAGAAGCGTCAGTTGGGCTCATGCCTCAGTGGTTGGACGCCAGTCGAGAGCATATTGCGTCCGAGATGGTACGCCGCCGTTGAACCGAGGAACAAACCCTGGTTAACCTTAGCCGTATCCGAGATTTTCTAGGTAGGCCCTATAGGGACGCACGGTTACGTTCACAACAAGCCTCACGGCTTTATCTGCATGCTCATCCCTTACCGGTTCCAACAGCATATCACTCGTAACGGCAACATGAGTGATCAGTTTATCGTCTTCTAAAAGTACATAGAATGGGTTTTCGTCGACGCTCTGGCTGATCTGCCCTTGTGCCGTTTTTGCGCCTAACTCATCTGGCCCATTCGCCTTGCGAAGCGCATCGAACAAAGTTTTCAGTCGATTATCAACGTCGTGAACGACTTCACCCGGTGGGCAGCTCCGAAGCATCAAAATATCGAGTTTACAGATAAGGCCGTTGGTATCGGTTACGATTGGAAGCCAATTGAACCCGTCAGAACTAACAATCTCATACATCTGCGGCCCGCCCGGCATTCTAAACGCGCCAGCTTTTTTGATGTCACGCAAAACAGGGTGGTGTTGCCAAAGTACTTTCAGTTGTTTGTGAAACGCCTTCCGAACCTCATGCACGTGGCGGCTTCTCTCTGGGAGCTTCTCACCATCCTTGTGCGAGAGCAGCTTGCCGGCGTAGGTCAGTCGAAATTCCATTGCGCAACTACTCCTGTTGCGCCTTGGCGATGTCCTCGTCCCTCGCCGTCGCGCGCTTGAGCGCCGGGCGATCGGCGAAGCGGGCGATATAGTCGGTGAACTCCTGCCGGTCGGGGATCAGGTTGAACTTGATGCTCCAGCACAGCGAGGAGCCGATCACGAGGTCGGCGGTGGTGAATTGTTCGCCGAGCAGGAACGGGCCCGGCGTCACCGCGCGCGCGACGACGTCCATGGTCGTGTCGAAGTCGCCATAGCCGAGCGCCTGGCGCGGCGCCTCCTCCACGCGCTTGAAGGCGCGGTCGAGGATCGCCGGCTCGAGCGCGCCCGGATTGAAGAACAACCATTTGAGATAGGGCCCCCGGCGCGGGTCGCCGAGCGGAACGTTCAGCTTCGCCTGCGGGAAGGCGTCGGCGAGATAGCAGCAGATTGCCGCCAGTTCGGTGATGATCACGTCGCCGTGCCGGAGCGCCGGGACCTTCCCCATCGGATTGATCGCGAGATAGTCAGGCTGCCGGTTCTCGCCCTTCTTGGAGTCGAGCACGTGCAGGTCGAACGGCTCGCCGATTTCCTCCAGCATCCAATGCACGACCGAGGAGCGCGAGGGCGCGATATGATAGAGCGTGAGGGCTGCCATTGACGGGACTTTCCTGCGTTGCGCCGCCGCCCTGCGGCGGGCCGGACCGAACCGAACCGGTCTTACGTCGCAATCATGACGGTTTGTAGCGCCCGCAGGGCCAGCTTCGGCTGCGCCCAGGTCGCCTGCGCACCGTTCAGGCGAGCGGCGTCAGCCCCCTGGCGTAAGCCTTCCAGCGGCGCACATAGTTGTCGGCGCCCGCGGCGATCGACTTCACCGCTTTCTCGTCAAGCGTGCGGACGACGCGCGCCGGCGAGCCGACGATCAGCGAATGTTCGGGGAACTCCTTACCCTCCGGGATGACCGCGCCGGCGCCCACGATCGAGCCGTACGCGATGCGCACGCCGTTCATCACGATTGCGCCCATGCCCACCAGGCAATGCGAGTCGATCGTGCAGCCGTGCATGATGACATTGTGGCCGATCACGCAATCGCTGCCGATCGTCAGTGGATAGCCGGGATCGGTGTGCAATGTCGCATTGTCCTGGACTTGCGAGCGCACGCCGACCTCGATCCACTCGTTGTCGCCGCGCAGCACCGCGTTCCACCACACGCTCGCCTCTGCAAGCAGCCGCACGCGGCCGATCAGCACCGCCGTCTCGGCGACCCAGGATTGACCATCGGGCGGAAATTCCGGACGCACTCCGTCCATTTCGTAGATCGGCATGAACGCTCTCCCTGTGACGCCGAAGCGCGGGCGAACTTGCCACGGCGCGCACGTCTTGGCGAGCGGAGAGCGGGGTGCGCGGGGGATGCGCGTGGGGGTGCGTGGGGGCGCCGGCGCGGCCCTTCGAAAGAGGATTGCGCCGCCCTGCCTGCTTGCGCGGGGGAGACTTCGCCGCCGGCAAGGCCGTGCCATACTCCCGCGCTGATTCGCGAATGGGGAGACGGGAATGGCGGGTGGAGGGGATCATTAGACGCGAGGAAACCGGCCCGCGCGCGCCGGGGCGCCACAGCCGCCGCCTGCTCTTACCGGTGCTGTCCGGCCTCGTTGTCGCCGCGCTTGGGGCGGGCTTCGTCGTCTACGCGCTGTGGCCGCGCTGGCCCGAGGCCTTGCCAGCGCCCGACGCCCCGCATGTGCCGATCGTCATCGCCGGGGAAACCTTCCACGTGCCGCCGGCGGCGATCCGCATCAAGCTGCAGCGCCGTCCCGGCCCGCAGGAGCGCATCGATCTCGTCTACACATGGCCCGCGCTCGCGCCGCCCGCCTCCGCGCCGAACGGCGGGGCGGCGATGGCGTCGGATCGGCTGTTCGTCACGATCGCCCCGAATGACGGGGCGGCCGAACCCGTGGAGCGACTGCGCACGATTTATCTGCGCTATGCGGAGACGGAGCCGCCATTCGCGCCGGACGGGCTCGCCGTCATCGCGTTCCGCGCCGGCACGCCCTATCAGGGCGAAGACCTCGTCTATGACGAGAGCGCGCCGGAGCGTTTCGTCGCCCGCTGCAGCCGGTCGACCAACCCGCTCGCCCCGGCCGCCTGTCTGCTCGAGCGGTTCGTCGGGCATGCGAACGTCACCGTCCGTTTCCCGCGCGCGTGGCTCGCCGATTGGCGCGCGCTCGCAAGCGGGCTCGAGCGGCTCATCGCCGAACTGCGGCCCAAGCCGGCGGGGTGATGCGGTCGCCGGCTAATCCAGGTCGGTCCCGAGAATAGCCATTTGGAAGTTGTAGGACCGGTCTTCGTCCTCGTCGTCGACGAACATGACGCCGATGAATTCCTCGCCGAGATAGACCTCCGCCGAGTCTTCCTTCTTGGGCCGCGGCACGACGCGCAGCCGCGCATTGCCGAACAGGCGGCGCATATAGGCTTCAAGCTTCCTGATTTCGAGCGCGTCCACTTAGGGCCCTCCCGGCAGTTTCAACAAATCCAATATACCGTGCTCGGCGCGCCGCGCATCACAGCCCGGCGTCGTGAGGCGGGCGCGTGGTCGGGCTCCGCAGGCGCAGCCGCCTGCGGGCTGCACGTTAGAACATTTTCGCGCGAAGTGGGAACCGGATCGCGGCAGCAACGCGATCACGCAAACAATAACTTGAGCGAATTCTCTTTTCCACCGGACCGGGATTCGGGCTCGCGCATCGGGGTCCGCTCTTTGTCCACATCCGATCGCACTTCATTGATCGTCGCTGACGGCGCGGTCTTAAGGCCGCTCGCCGAGGAACTGCAGCACGGCTTGCTTGAACGCCTTGTCGCCGACCGCACGCATGTGATCGCGGCGGGGAATGTCGATCGCCTGCGCGCCCGGGATCAGCGCCGCCAATTCGTGCGGCGAGCCGGCGATTTCATCCTTGGTCCCGACCGCGATCAGGACGGGAAGCGCGATTCGCCCCGCCTCGGCGGGCGTCAGGCTTTGCCGCGACCCGCGGATGCAGGCCGCGAGCGCGGCGAAATCGGACCCGGTCTGCTCGGCGAATTCACGGTAGCCGCGGCTCTGCCGGTCGGGCACGTCGGCGGCCGATCGCGCCTCCAGCGCTTCGGCGACCCCCTCGGGCAGGCCGGCGCTCTCGACCAGGCGGATGCCGAGACCGCCCAGGATCGCCGAGCGCACCCGCTCGGGATCGGCGAGCGCCAGGAAGGCCGCGATGCGCGCTCCCATCGAGTAGCCGAGAATGTCGGCCCAGCCGAGCCCGAGATGGTCGAGCAGCGCCCGCACGTCATCAGCCATGATCGACGTGTGGTAGGCGGCGGGATCGTACAATTTGGTCGAAGCGCCATGGCCGCGCATATCGGGAGCGATCACCCGCCGCCGCGCGCGCGTCAGCGTCGCCACCCAGCGCGTCAAAACCCAGTTGACCTCCTTGTTGGAGGCAAAGCCGTGCACCAGCACGATCGGCTCGCCCTCCCCTTCCTCGAGATAGGCGATCTCAACCGGGCCGTGGCGGAAACTAGGCATGGACGGGCTGTCAATTGCAGGCGTTAAACAAGCGAGCGGTCCTTGATCTACATCGGCTTATCTGAACAAGTTGTGAAAACAGATGAGCAGCGGGCCGAGCCATTTCATTGCCGGAAATCCGACCTGGGGCAGGATGAATCATCGCGCTTCAGGTTGCCGACGCCAAGCGCGCGCGGCGCGCCTTGCGCCAGGAGAGCCAGCGGCGGGTGGCGCCCTCGGTCAGGCCCTTGACCGCGGCGCAGAAGCCGAGCATCGCCACGAGCGCGCTGGACGTCCAGCTCGCCAGATTGAACACGGCGACGGTGAGGGCGATCGCTCCCCGCCCGCCGAGCTTGAGGATCGCCCGCGTCCTGCTGCCCTTCGCCTCGGCGAGCCGCGCAACGCGCCCCATGTCTTTCGGGGTCTCGGCGACCTTCAATCCGTCCATGGCGGCGCGGGTTCCGGCCTTCGCCTGCACGCGGCCGGTATCCTCCATCAGGCGGACGAGGCCGCGCGCCCGCTCGAGCTTGACCGCCTCGCGCGCGGCGCGCACCGCCGTCGCCGGCTGCGCCAGCGAGACGGGCGCGACGGCGGTCTTCAGCGCCGGCAGGTCGACCGCGCTGCGCAGCGCGCGGCTGATCTCGCCGGCGAGGCGGCTGCCGATCCGTCCCGCCTTGCGCGCGCCCTTGATGACCGACACGCCGATACGCGCCGGCGCGCCGACGCCGAGCGACGCATAGGTCCCGGCCGTCACCGCAATGCCGACCAAAGCGAGCCCGAGAATCAGTTCGTCGGCCTCCTCGCCGGAGGCAAGCCGCCGGCCCTCGCGCAAGGCGTCGCGAATGTCCCCGAACACGAACAGATCGCCCGCCGCCGTCCCGGCGAGCCCGACGGCGTCCTGCGGCTCGCCGGTGAGCAAACCATGCGCGAAGCTGCCGGCGGCTTGCGACGTGCGGGCGATGGTCGAGTCGGCCGCTTCAACCAACTGCTGCAAATCCGCGTCGACCGCGACCCCCTGCCCGCGGGCAAGCGCGACAAAGCTTGCGGCGAGTTCGGGATCGTTCGCCGCGAGCGCGGCTTCGATCTCGCGCCGCGCCGCCGCAGGGTCGAGCGATGTCCCGACCACGCGATCGGCGAGCGCGACCGGATCGTCCTGATGGAGCAGCAGGTATCCAGCGTCCAAGGCGCGCGGCCCGAGGAGTCCCACGGCCCCCGCCAGGATCAATGCGAGAAGGATTGTCAGCGCCGCGCCGGCGCGTGCCCGCTTCGGGGATGGGCTCAGGTCGTGTCCGCCGCACAGCTGTTCCGGTACCCCCGGCCGCGCGCACGCCTCTGCGCCAGCGTCGCGCCGGTTTCGCCAAGCCCCCGGGCGCCGGACTAGGAATCGCATTGCTTGCCCGCTATGGTCCGCGCCGGCATCGCGCCGACGGCGCAATCCAACGCTCGCGAGAAGATACGGTCATGACCGAAAGAGTCGTTCCCCATTTCCATAATGATCTGGGCGTGCCTGTCATCGAGATCGGCGCTCAGCGCTTCATGTGCATCGGCGCGCTGCCGCCTTTCGATCATCCGCATGTCTTCCTTGATATGGGAAACGACACCGAGATTGTCTGCCCCTATTGCTCGACGCTTTATCGGCACGATCCTAATCTCGATGCGTTCGAAGCGCGGCCGCCCGAATGCGCCCTGACCGAGGCGACCGCGGCGTGATCGATGGAGCGGTGAACGGGTGTCGTGTCCTCCTCGCAAACGATCATCATTGCCGGCGCCGGCATCGGCGGCCTGACCGCTGCGCTGTCGCTCGCGTCACGCGGGCTGCGGGTGCGCCTGCTCGAACAGGCGACGCGGCTCCAGGAGACCGGCGCCGGACTCCAGCTATCGCCCAATGCGACGCGCGTCCTGATCGCGCTCGGCCTCGCGGAGCGCCTGCGGCCGTGGGTGGTCGCCCCTGAAGCCGTCCGCGTCCGCAAGGCGGGCAATGGGCGCGACCTGGCGCTCCTGCCGGTCGGCCGCGCCCAGCATTATTACGGCGCGCCCTATTGGGTGATCCATCGCGGCGACCTGCAGGCGGCGCTGCTCGCCGCGGTGAACGAGCATCCGGACATCACGCTCGAGCTCGGCGCCCGCGTTCAGGCCTTTGCGGCCGATCCGAAAGGCGTCACGGTCGACTATCTCGGCCAGTCCGGAACCGGGAATGCGGCCGGCATCGGGCTCGTCGGCGCCGACGGAATCTGGTCGACGGTCCGCACATGTCTCGGGGAGAAATCAGCCCCGCAACCAGCAGGCCGCACGGCCTGGCGCGCGCTCGTGCCGGCCGAGGCCGTTCCGGCCGAGTTCCGCGACCCGGTGGTGCATTTGTGGATCGGACCCGAGAGCCATCTCGTGCACTATCCGGTGCGCGCCGGCGAGGCGATCAACATCGTCGCGATCTCGACCGACGCGTGGACCGGCACGCAATGGAGCACGCGCACCGAACGCGACGAGCTGTTGGCGCGTTTTGCCGCCGGCGCTTGGGCGGAGCCCGCGCGCACGCTGCTCGCCGCGCCCGAGCGATGGCTCAAATGGGCGCTGTACGATCATCGGCCGCTGCGCCGCTGGGGTCGCGGGAGTGCGACCCTCCTGGGCGATGCGGCGCACCCGATGCTGCCGTTCATGGCGCAAGGCGCGGCCATGGCGATCGAGGATGCGGCCGTACTCGGGCATGCGCTCGCAAGCGTGTCGGGCGGCGCCGCCGCGGCGATGCGCAACTACGAAAACCAGCGGCGGGAGCGGACCGCGCGCGTTCAACGCGCCGCGCGGTCCAATGGCGTGGTCTATCACCTGGGCGGGCCTGCGGCCCTGATGCGCGATTTCGCCATGACCATCATGCTCGGGAGCGACTTCCTGCTCAACCGCTATGACTGGATCTATGACTGGCGGCCGCCCGAATCCGCCGCCCGGTCATGACGTGACCGAAGCGGCCAGCACGCAACGCAGCGCGTGGCGCGACCGGCTCGTCGTGGCGGCGATGCTCGCGCTGCTTCTCTGGCCCGCCGTATGGAACGGTTTCCCACTCATCTTTCCCGATACCGGCGGCTATCTCCTGCGCGCGTTGCAGGGCACGCTCACGATCGGCCGGTCGGCCCTGTACGGCGCGTTTCTCGCGGCGGGACTTCCCTTCGACTTCTGGCCGAATGTCGTGATCCAGGCGGCGGGGACCGTGTTCATCGTGCGGGTTCTGCTACGCACGCACGGGCTCGGGAAGAAACCGGGACCGGCCCTCCTGATCACGCTCGCGCTCGCCGCGTTCTCGTCCCTGCCCTGGTATGTCTCGCAGCTGATGCCCGACATTCTGGTGGGATGGGCGGTGCTCGCCCTCTATCTCATCGCCGTGCGGCGCGAGGCGCTCGGCCGCATCGAGACATTCGCCCTCGGCGTCGTGATCGCGCTCGCGATCGCAAGCCATATGGGCACGCTCGCCCTTTGCCTCGGCCTCATCGCTTGCTTCGGCCTCATGCGCCTCGCCGGTGGCCGGATGGGCCTGCCGCGCCCCCAACTTGCCGCGCCCGCGCTCGCCGCCGCCATCGGCGTCCTGCTCGGCCCCGCGACCAACTACCTGATCGCCCGGGAATTCGCATTCACGCCCGGCGGCACGAGTTTCGCGTTCGGACGCGTGCTCCAGGACGGGCTGATCAAGCGCTATCTCGACGACACGTGCCCGGATGCGACGATCAAGCTCTGTGACTATGCCGCCGAACTGCCCGGCACCGCCGATGAATGGCTGTGGACCTATGCGAGCCCGATCCACAAGCTCGGCGGCTGGGACGGCTACGCGCCGGAGGCGCGGCGGCTCATCGTCGCGACGCTGCGCGCCTATCCCACCGCCCATGTCGACGCCGCCATTCGCGCGTCCATGGAGCAGTTCGCCGCCTTCCGCACGACCCTGTCGGTCCGACGGAGCGACAATATCGATGCGATCGAGACATTCGCCCGCGTGCTGTCGCCGCGCGCCGATGCCCGTTTCCTCGCCGCCCGCCAACAGCGCGATCAGCCCGACGTGAGCGGGATCAACCTCGTCCATGCGCCGGCGGCGGTGCTGAGCCTTGTGCTGATCGGCTTCGTCGTCGTGAGCCGGCGCGCGGACCGGTTCGGGGCGTTCACCGGCGCGCTCGGCGCGACGGTTCTGCTCGCCCTGGTCGGCAATGCGATCATCTGCGGGGTCTTCTCGAACCCGAACGATCGCTATCAGAACCGGTTGATGTGGATCGCGGTGCTGGCGGCCGCAATCGCGATCGGCAACTGGCTGCGGCCCGCGGCGGCGCCGGCCAGGAGTTTGCAAAGGCTAGCGGGAGAGCACGCACCCGACCCGGAAATCGCTGTCCGGTAGTGTCCTAATCTGGCTATGGTCGCTTGAGGAATTGGTGGACCGAACGTCAGCCAGGAGGCACACAATGCAATTCGCAGTGATGACGTGGGTAAGCGAGCATGCAAAGAGCGGCTCGATTTTTGGTGTTTTGGATAAGAATAATCCCGACAAACTGCCGAGCATTTCCCCGAACGGGCATTGGGAAGATTTTATGACAATTGACGAAACCGGATTTAGATTTGCGGCCGAGGCCCAAACAGCGATTGCGATGCATGGATTCTATTTGATAGGGGCAAGCGTAACGCTTGTCGAAGCATTCGGCAAACCCTGAACCATTAAGATCAAATCAGGACACGCCCCGCTGTCGCGATCACGCTGACGCGGATGCACGCGCGGTATCGGAGATCAGCGGGTCAGCAGCTTGCTGTGCCGGTCACCCCATCGGCGTCCAGCTTCCGTCCGGGTTGCGGCAGGCGGTCCCGCGCGCGGTCTGCGGCGTTCCATCGATATAGATGGTGTGGGTGAAATGGCGGCACTGGGCGCCCGCCTGATCGTAAGCGGGACCGGGCACAATGGAGCCGTAGCGGCCGGAATCGGGATTGCGCCAGCTCTTCGGCGCGCCGGACCGTCCCGATTCAAGCGCCTCCAGCTGCGCCTCATAGGCGAGCCGGCGGTCCTCGTCGTCGAGCGCCGAGCCGATGCGATTGCCGATCAGTCCTCCGATCGCCGCCCCGGCGACGCCGGCCGCGACCCGCGCGCCGGTATTGCCGCCGATCGTCGAGCCGATCGCCGCGCCGGTCAGCGCCCCGACCAGCGTTCCGGTATTCTGGCGCGGGCCGGCCCCGGTGACGGGATCGCCGGCGCACCCGGCAAGGGTCAAGGCGGCGAGCCCGATCGTCGTCAGGGTGATCTTTGAAAGCATGGGCGCCTCCCCCCGCGCGCCGCCCCGAATCGACTACGAATTGCCGTCGATCTGGCGCTCGCGCATCCAACAATGAGGCAAGGAATGGGGCAAAACTTGGCCGTGCAAGCCGCGCCTCACGGATGGGCCCATGTCTTGCCGGGCTGTTCGGAGCCGGGCAGAACGAGTTCGGCGCGCAGGCCGCCGACCGGCGCAGGGGAAAGATTGAGGCTGCCGCCGTACAGCGCCGCCAGTTCGAGCACGATCGACAGGCCGAGCCCCGAACCGGGCTTGGTTTCGTCGAGCCTTTGGCCGCGCTGCGCGACCTGCTCGCGCTCGGTCGCCGACAGGCCCGGACCGTCATCGTCGATGACGATGCGAACCGCGGGCGGAAGTCCCTTCCCGGCGCGGGTTTCCGATTCGACCGTGATCGATACCCGCGACGCGGCCCATTTGCAGGCGTTGTCGACCAGATTGCCGATCATTTCCTCGAGGTCCTGGCGCTCGCCGAGGAAGCGGACCGGGTCCGGCGCATCGACTTCGATCTGAATGCCGCGGTCGTGGTGCAGCTTCTCCATCATGCGCGCGAGCGCGGTGACCACCGGAGGCACCTCGGTCACCACGCCGACCACGGTGAGGCGGGCGGCGAATCGCGCCCGCTCCAGATGCCGCGTCACCTGATCGCGCATGATGTCGGCCTGCTCGCGCATCTTCCCGGCGAACGGCTCGCCGGCATGCGCGGCGGCCTCGTTGACGATCACCGAGAGCGGGGTCTTGAGCGCATGCGCCAGATTGCCGACATGCGTGCGCGCCCGTTCGACCACCTGCCGGTTCGCGTCGATCAGCGCATTGGTTTCACGCGCGAGCGGCTCGATCTCGACCGGGAACTGGCCTTCGAGCCGTTCCGCGCGGCCGGTCCGGATCGCAGCCAGGCTTTCCGAGATGCGCTTGAGCGGGGCAAGCCCGAACCGCACCTGGAACATGGTGATGAGGAGGAGCACCGCGGCGAGCATGACGAAGGTGATCGCGAGCGTCTGGTTGAAGGCCCGCATTTCCTCCTCGATTTCCTGCGGGTCGCCGGCGACCGAAACGAGATAGCGGCCCTCCTCGCCGAGGTCGACGGTGCGCTCGACCAGCCGCAGCCGCTGATCCTCCGGCCCCTCGATATAGCTGCGGCGGGTGCCGTCGGCAGTCGCCGGGACCTGCCGGTCGGCCAGATGCGGCAGCGTGCCGTCCCACAGCGAGCGCGACAGGCGGGTCTCGGGCTTGGGCGTGTTGAGCCGGTTGACCTGCCAGTACCAGCCGGACAGCGGCAGGTCGAACAGCGGCTCGCCGAGCGACAGGGAGCCGCGATCGCCCCCCTCCTCCGGCGCCGCGATCGCGGCGACCAGCGTGCGCAGATAAACCCCGAGACGACGATCGAAGGAGCGCTCGACGGCCTCGTGATAGAGGGAGGAGAGGCTCACGCCGGTGGCGAAGAGAATGACGACGGTCCAGGTTGTCGCCGAAAGGAATAGCCGGAACGCGAGCGAGTTCGTTCGCATGCAGCTCAGCGCGCGTCGCTGGGCGGAGTGAGGAGATAGCCCAGCCCGCGCACGGTTTGGATGACCTCGACCCCGAGCTTCTTGCGGATGCGCCCGACAAACACCTCGATGGTGTTTGAATCGCGGTCGAAGTCCTGGTCGTAAAGGTGCTCGACCAGTTCGGTGCGCGACACCACCCGCCCGGTGTGATGCATGAGATAGGACAGCAGGCGGTATTCGTGCGAGGTGAGCCGCACCGGGACGCCGTCGACGGTGACGCGGCCCGTGCGCGAATCAAGTCGCACCGACCCGCACAGGAACTCGCTCTTGGCGTGGCCGACGGAGCGGCGCAGCAGCGCGCGGATGCGCGCCAGCACTTCCTCGAGATGAAACGGCTTGGCGACGTAGTCGTCGGCGCCGGCGTCGAAGCCCTGCACCTTGTCGCTCCAGCGGTCGCGCGCGGTGAGCAGCAGGACGGGCATCGCCCGCCCGGTCCGCCGCCACGCCTCCAGCACGGAAATGCCGTCGAGCTTGGGCAGCCCGATGTCGAGGATCACCGCGTCATAGGGCTCGGTCTCGCCGAGATAATGCGCCTCTTCGCCGTCGAAGGCGCGGTCGACCACGTAACCGGCTTCAATCAGCGCGGTCGCGAGCTGGCGGTTGAGATCAGGATCGTCCTCGACGACGAGGAGCCGCATATGGAATGTCCCTAGCGCGGCGGGTTGATCAGCGTTCCGGAGCCGGCGTCGACGGCTGCGCGCAGCACTTTGCCACCGCCCGCCAGCACTGTCAGTAGGTAGACGAGCTTGCCGTCGCGCTCGCACAGACGGGCATGCAGCAGGTCGTCGCGGCGGCCCTTGACCGCTCGCGCCGCCTTGGCCAGGGGAACCACGGTCCGCGCCGCGATGCGCGCGCGCTGCTCCTGGCGCGACAGGCAGTGCCCAGCGGGGGCCGAATCGCCATGGGCCGACGCCTGAGCAGCCTCGGCGCCGTTGGTCAGGCTGCTGATGTCGGCGGCTTCGGCTCGCAGACTCGTCAGGGACAGGCTCGCAACCGACAGCGCCCCGATAAGCAACGCGACGCTCCGATCAGCGACGGGAACGGCCGAGGCGGGAGTGGCATCGAACTGCGCCACGTTTCTTCTCATCACGGGACCGAACGTAAGCCGAATCCGCTCTGCGTCAATGAACCTGTTTAACCTGCTTCCGCGTCAAGACTGCGGCAAATCCTTAGGCTGGGCGATCGCCTCCAGCGGAGCTTGCGCCGCTAATCAAACCGCCGGCCGACCGCCCCGATGATGTAGGTGGCCGTTCCGGCCAAGTTGAAACGCCGCAGCCTGCATCCGAGCCGCGCAGGTCCGCCCCAGCCCGCGCCGCGCACGGACGTGAAAGCCGCGCGCGCCGGCGTTCGTCTCCGCTGGAACTTACTAACTCGGTGCACTGTTGCTCAGGGGCGGCGCTGCCGCGTCGATCGCGTCCGCCGCGGAGGGACCCGCGAACCGCGCCGAATGCGATGTAGGTAACTGCGATGGCAAAACATCGCAGAAACAACAACTCACAAGGGGCAGTTCGTGCTCAAGCGTTACCACCCGAACTACGCGCTATGGCCGGAACGGGCGCGGCCGGGCCGTCGCATACCGCTCACGCTGGCCGCCGGCAGCTTCGCCGTAGGGTTCGTCTGTGCGGCCGCGGCCTATACGGTTTTTTTTACCTTTGTCGGCCCCGCCGCCGTGCAGGAACAGCCGGTTCAGCGCGATGTCCAGGACAGCCCCGCCATTGCGCCTGAAACGCCGCCTGCTCCGAAGGCGGCGCCGCCACCGGCCGAAAACACAAACCACGCGAGCCGAACTCCCGCGCGGGCCGCGCGGGTGACCCTCCCGATCATCGGATCGCAACCCGCCCGGCCAAACGCCGCGACCGACGGACGCGGCGGGGACGCCGAACTCGCAGACGGGGCGTCGGCCACCGACGTGGCGGCAAGCTCCGGCAGCTCGCCCGACTCGATGCGAGAAGAAGGTGATCCGGCGCTTCGGCCGCGAGCACAAGATGCATCAAGCGACGGAAGCGAGCCCGGCCCGGCAACCGAGCCTGCGGCCCAGCCGCGCAAGAAGACGGTCCGC
>CAYGZV010000047.1:0-17848 GCA_964354425.1 uncultured Rhodoplanes sp.
CGCGCTATCCCGGCGTCGAGGCGCTCAATGTCGCGGTGATGGGCTGCATCGTGAACGGACCGGGCGAGAGCAAGCACGCCGATATCGGCATCTCGCTCCCGGGCACGGGCGAATCCCCGACCGCGCCCGTGTTCGTCGACGGCAAAAAGGTCGCCACCTTGCGCGGCCCCACGCTCACGTCCGATTTCAAGACGATGGTGATCGACTATATCGAGCGCCGCTATGGCGCGGCCGACGCGGGCGGAGGAACGCAGACCGCGGCGGAGTAGGTGGCGGAGGACACTCCGTAATCGATGATCGAGTTCCTGTGGAACGAGCAACCGTAGCCCGGATGAGCGTCAGCGAAATCCCGGGAGAAGCTTCCGAGCCCCCTACCCGCATTTCGCTCTGCTCAATGCGGGCTACTTGCGACCTCATCCTGAGGAGGCCGCGAAGCGGCCGTCTCGAAGGATGCGGGCATGCTTGGCCCGCGGAGCCGCGCGGCGACGAGCCCTGAATCGAAGTTCGCACGCTGTTCATAGATTCCGGACAGCCGAGCGTCGCTCGGCTTCCGGAATGACGCGACCGACTCAATCAGCCGAAGCTGGAGTCACGCCCGGCGCTGCTCGACCGGGCAGGTGGAGAGGCCGACCAGCGTGTAGGCCGGGCACCAGCCGAGGGAGGCGGTCAACAGCGGAACCACGCCGATCCAGCCGATCCAGTTGTAGCCGGTCTCCGGCACGCCGGTGATGGCGAAAGCGAGCAGCAGCAAGCCCGCAATGATGCGCAGCGCGCGGTCGATCCCGCCCATATTCTTGGTCATGAATAATCCCTTCTGTGAAAGCCGGTCGCCTGCGGCCGGCTTTCTCGCATTCAGGCACAAGAGCGGGCCTTCGTCTGTGACCTCGTCACGAATCCGCGGCGAAATCGGCGAGGCGGCGCGGGTTCCTGATCTCGATCGCGCCGCGCGAGAGCGCGATCGCGCCGGCGCGTTCGAACCGCTTCAGAATGCGGCTCACCACTTCGCGGGCCGAGCCAAGCTCCACCGCGAGCGCCTGGTGGGTCGCTGCGACGATCGCGCCCTCGGCGCGGGCCGCGAGCAGCGCGGCGAGCCGCGCGTCCACCCGCTGGAACAGCGTCTCCTCGATGGTGAGGACGAGATCGCCCACGCGCGCGGCGTAGGCGGAGAGGACGACGTCGCGAAAGGCCGCGGAGGAATCGAGCAGCGCGCGAAAACTCGGCACGGGCAGCGCGATCGCCTCGACCTCGGTCTCGCAGATCGCCTCCGCGCCATAGGGCTCGGAGCCAAGAATGCAGGACGTGGTGAGCACGCAGCTTTCGCCCGCCTCGATCCGGTACAGCACGATTTCGCGGCCGTTCTCGGCGGTGAGCTGCACGCGGACCCGGCCCGCGGTCACGATCAGGAACGCGCTGCAGGGCTGTCCCGGTTCGAACGCCCGCGCGCCGGCGGGCAAGGTCACGCGCTGCGCGGCCGAAGCGGCAAGGTCGAGCGCGGCGCGATCGAGCTTGGCGAACGCGGGCGCGCGGACGAGCCAATCGGGCGGGCGGAGGTCGGACATGGTGGAGTTTGACCCTGTCGTAACGCTCACCGCGCAGTGATTCCGCCATCGACGGTGAGGACCGTGCCGATCGCGAACCGCGCTTCGTCCGAGGCAAGGTAGAGCACGGCGGCGGCGATCTCCTCCGGCCGGCCGAGCCGGCCTGCCGGAAACCAGCCGGCGGCCTCCCCTCGCGACGTCTTGTGGCTCTCGATCCAGCGGATGAACACGTCATTTGGGATGTCGAAGCCCGAGGTCGCGAGCGCGTTGATGCTGATATTCTCGGCCGCGACCTGCAGCGCGGCCGACTTCGTCAGTCCAATCACGCCGCCTTTGGTCGCCGCGTACAGGCCGTTGTCGGGTTCGCCGGTCATGCTGCTCGTGATGGAAGCCTGATTGACGATCGCGCCGCCGCCATTCTTCCGCATCTGCGCGACCTCGTGCTTCATGCAGTAGTACACGCCCTTGAGGTTGGTCGCGATCAGCTCGTCGAATGCGGAGGACGGAAGGTCGAGCGTCGGCCCCGCGATCTCCTTGGCGGCGTTGTTGACCGCGACATCGAGCCGCCCGAACCGCTCGACCGTGGCTCCAATAAAGCGCTGCACCTCCGCCTCGACCGATACGTCGGCATTTTGGTACAGGCAGTCCGCGCCCGCGCCGTTCACAAGGCGCAACGTCTCCTCGCCGCCCTTATCGTTGATGTCGCACAGAGCAAGCTTCGCCCCGCGCTCGGCAAAAGCCAGGGCGCAGACGCGCCCCACTCCCTGCGCCGCCCCGCTGATCAGGACGACTTTATCCTTGAAGTCGAACATCGGCCTGCTCCCTCGTTACGATGATTGCTGGGCAAGGTCGCATTTCGCGGCGGGCGTGCGAATGAGCGGATCAAGATCAAGTTGATCGGAGTCAGCGCTAGACGTCGTGTCCACACCCAATGAAAAACGCCCGCACGGAGCGGGCGTTCTTTTTTCTGAGGAAGGCCGCGCGGGTCACCCCGCCGGCTGCGGCTCGATCCCGCCGGCCCCCGGCGTGTCCGGACGCGGCCGCGGCTTGCCGGCGGTCGGCACCGCGGAGCCGCGCGGCGTGGTCGGCTCGATCACCGATTCACGCATCGGCCGCTTGCCGCCGAGCAAGTCCTTGATCTCGTCGCCGGTCAGCGTCTCGAACTCGAGCAGGCCTCTGGCCAGCGTCTCGAGGTCGTCCCGCTTCTCGGTGAGGATATGGTTCGCCTCGCTGTAGCCGTCCTCGACCAGCCGCTTGATCTCGGCGTCGATCTTGCGGCTAGTCTCCTCGGAAATGTTCTGCGTGCGCGCCACCGAATAGCCGAGGAAAACTTCTTCCTGGTTCTCGCCATAGGCGACTGCGCCGAGCTCGTCCGACAGCCCCCAGCGCGTGACCATCATACGCGCGAGCTTGGTCGCCTGCTCGATGTCGGAAGCCGCGCCCGAGGTGACCTTTTCGCGGCCGAACACCAGTTGTTCCGCGACGCGCCCGCCCATCATGATGGCGAGGCGCGAGGTCATCTGCTCGCGGCTCATCGAGAGCTTGTCGCGTTCGGGGAGCTGCATCACCATGCCGAGCGCGCGGCCGCGCGGGATGATGGTCGCCTTGTGCACCGGGTCGGTCGCCTTGACGTTGAGCGCGACGATGGCGTGACCGCCCTCGTGATAGGCGGTGAGGAGCTTCTCCTCCTCGGTCATGACGAGCGACTTGCGCTCGGCGCCCATCATCACCTTGTCCTTGGCGTCTTCGAACTCGACCTGGGTGACCATGCGCTTGTTGCGCCGCGCCGCCATCAGCGCCGCCTCGTTGACGAGGTTCATCAAATCCGCGCCGGAGAAGCCTGGCGTACCGCGCGCGACGACTTTCAGGTTCACGTCGGGCGCGAGCGGCACCTTGCGCACATGCACTTTGAGGATCTGCTCGCGGCCGACCACGTCCGGATTCGGCACCACCACCTGGCGGTCGAAGCGGCCGGGGCGCAGGAGCGCCGGGTCGAGCACGTCGGGCCGGTTGGTCGCGGCGATCAGGATGATGCCTTCGTTTGCCTCGAAGCCGTCCATCTCGACGAGCAGCTGGTTCAAGGTCTGCTCACGCTCGTCATTGCCGCCGCCGAGGCCGGCGCCGCGATGGCGGCCGACCGCATCGATTTCGTCGATGAAGATGATGCAGGGCGCGTTCTTCTTCGCCTGCTCGAACATGTCGCGCACGCGCGACGCGCCGACGCCGACGAACATCTCGACGAAGTCGGAGCCGGAAATGGTGAAGAACGGCACGTTCGCCTCGCCGGCGATCGCCCGCGCAAGCAGCGTCTTGCCGGTGCCGGGCGGGCCGACCAGCAGCACGCCGCGCGGAATGCGCCCGCCGAGCCGCTGGAACTTGCCGGGATCGCGCAGGAACTCGACGATCTCCTGCAGGTCCTGCTTGGCCTCGTCGACGCCGGCGACGTCATCGAAGGTGACGCGCCCATGCGCCTCGGTCAAAAGCTTCGCCCGCGACTTGCCGAAGCCGAGCGCCTTGCCGCCCGCCCCCTGCATCTGCCGCGAGAGGAAAATCCACACGCCGATCAGGGCTATGAAGGGCAGCCACGACACCAGCAGCGACACGAACCAGGGAACATTGTCCTGCTGCGGTCGCGCGGTGATCGACACGCCCTTGCTGTATAGCTTCTGCACGAGACCGGGATCGCTCGGCGCATAGGTGTTGAAGTTGCGCCCGTCGGTGAAGCTGCCGTGGATTTCCGGCCCCTGGATCACGACGTCGCGCACGCGGCCCTGATCGACCTCGGTCAGAAGCTGCGAGAACGAAATGTCCTGCGAGACGGTCCGTTGGCCGGGGTTCTGGAACAGTGTGAACAGCGCTAGCAGCAACAAGACGATGATCACCCAGAGGGCGAAGTTGCGCAGATTGGCATTCATCTCGCGTTCCTTATGACCCCCGGGGCAGCCTGTATTGACAGGAAGTCAAGTTCCCTTCCGCGGCCATTGTTGACCCAATGTAGGGCGCACCTTCCTTCCTGCCAAGGATAACCGGCGAAATGAGGCGATTTTGCCTGCGCTTGGTGAATATGGTGAATGGGTTAGGCCGCTCCGCTCGGCGCATCCGCGCCACAGGAACCGCGCGCTTTGCGGCGCGGCGGCGCGCGTCCGACGGTGAGCCGGTCGCCGGCGAGCGTGATCACGGCGCCTGCGAGCGTGCGACGAAAGCGCTCAGGCGAGCGCGCCCGCAGGTGCGCCGCCATCGCTTGTTCACACGCCTCCAGTTTCGCAAGCTCGATGTCTCCTTCGTCGCCGGTGATCGCGACGAGCCGGCCGAGCAAGCGCAATCGGATTTCCGCCGGCGCGCTCGCCCAGTCGGCGGCGGCAAGAGAGATCGGCGCGTGGGGGCCGCGCCGCAGCGCTACGAGGGCCGGCGGGGCGATCGCTTCGGCCAATCGATCGACCGCGGCTTCGATCGCCTCGTCCGCCCGCTTCAACCGCTTCGCAAGCTGCGCGAGCCGCGCCGGAGTCAATCCTTCGTCCGCGAGCGCCGGCATGAATGCGCGAAAACGGGCGCGGGCAAAGCGCGGATCGCGGTTCGACGGGTCCTCGGCAAAGGGAATCCCGGCCGCCCGCAGCGTCGCGATCAGCCGCGCCTTCGGAATGTCGAGAAACGGCCGGACGAGACTGATCCTTTCTCCGCCCCAACTTTCTTCTTTATCGGACCGGGCCTCTGCCTGAGCGTGCGCCCCCTCCCCGACCCTCCCCCGCAAGCGGGGAAGGGAGCGGAGCGCAGCGACGCGGGAGGGGAAAGCACTGATGTTTCCTGAAGCTGCGGGAAAGATCGGGGCTTTGCTCAGCGGCAGCGGCGAGACCCGCGCCATCGCGGCGAGCCCGGCCAGGCCGCTGCCGCGCGTGAGCCTGAACAGGATCGTCTCCGCCTGATCATCCAGCGTGTGGGCGGTGAGGATGCAGCCGGCGCCTGCTCGCGCGGCCGCGGCGGCGAGGAGGCGATAGCGCGCCGCGCGCGCGGCCTCCTGCAGGCGCGTTTTCGGCTTAGGCCCCGTCCAGCGCGCCGTGCGGTGGGCGACGCCGAGCGCGGCGGCGAGCCGCTTTACTGCGGCGGCTTCCCGGCGCGCCTCCGGGCGCAGCCCGTGATCGATCGTGACCGCGAGCAGAGACGGTCCACGGCGCAGCCTGGCGCGCCAGCGGGCAATGAGCAGGAGCAGAGCGGTTGAATCGGGTCCGCCGGAGACGGCGAGCACCAGAGCCTTGCAGGCGGCGAGATCGGCGAACAGGGCGGCCGCTTCCGCGTCGGTGACCGGACGCCGGCCGTCAGCAGCCGACACGCTTCTGCTCCCGCTCCACCGTCTGCTTCACGGTGGGGGAGACGCGCGGATATTTCCGTCCGACCTCGGCGAAGGCGCCGCAGGCGAGGTCCTTTTCCTTGAGCGCGGCGAGCGACTGGCCGAGCCGCATCAGCGCCTCCGGGGCGCGCGGGCTCTTGTCGTAGCTCCTCGTCACCAGGAGGAAGGCGTCGGCGGCGTCGCGATAGCTCTGCCGCTGAAACAGGCTTTCACCCAGCCCGTATTGCGCATCGGCGGCGAGGCGGTCGCTCGGATACTTGCGCACAAAGTCGCGGAAACTCTGATCGGCCAGCGCGTAATCGCGGCGCACCAGATAGCCATAGGCAAGATCGTATTCGTCGCGCGGCGACTGCGAGGGCGGCAGCGTCGCCATCTGCGCGCCGGTGGCGTTCGGATTGCGCGCCGGCGGCGGCGGCAGGCCGCCGCCTGCATAGCCGGGCTCGCCGGCCGGCTGGCGCGCGGGCGAACCCGCCTCATTGCCCCCGCCCGAGGCATAGATAGAGCCGAGCGGACGCGGCGCGCCGGGCGCATTCGGACTTTGCGACGGATCGAATGCGTCAGAGCGGCGCCCGGACGCATTCGGTTGCTGCAGGGGCGGTTGCAGCGGGGCGGGCTCCGAGGGCGGCGGCAGGTAGCCTTGCGATGACGGCGGCGGGGCGTAGGGCTGTTGCTGTTGCTGCGGCGCCGGCTGCTGCGCGACCGGACCCGGCGGCGGCGACCCGGATGAGCGCGCCCCGCTTGCGCCCTGGCCGCCCCCCTTGCCGCCCAGCTCCTTGAAGCGGAACTCGTTCTCCTCCTGCATCCTGCGCAGGGAGGTCTCGAGCTGCTGGTTGCGAAACTGGAGCTGCTCGACCGCGCCGGTGAGCTGGCGCACCTGGTTTTCGAGCTGGTCGATCCGCACCAGGAGGTCGGTGGCCGTGACTTGCGCATAGGCGGGAAGCGTTCCGAGCGCGCCGAAAAAAAACGCCGTCGCAAGCGCGCGCTTAAGGCGGAGACCGGTCATGATCGTTCGCACGGCAAATGAGACATTCATGGCTCAGGATGGCGCAGCCTAAGTCCAAATTGTGACGGGCTGCTGGATCTGTCGATCGCGTTGTTCCGCTCGTTGTTCCGTGGGTCCCGCAGCGCCGGGCGAAACCCCTGTCCGGTCTCGCGCGTTTTCGTCCCGGCGCGCCTGGCATCAAGCGAGCCTCACGAACTCGCGTTGAGCAGGGTCACCGCGCGGCGGTTCTGCGACCAGCAGGATATGTCATTGCACACCGCGACCGGGCGCTCCTTGCCATAGGAGATCGTGCGCATGCGCGACGGATCGATCCCGCGCGAGGCGAGATAGTCGCGCGCGACCTGCGAGCGCTTGGCCCCGAGCGCGATATTGTATTCGCGCGTCCCGCGCTCGTCGGCATGGCCTTCAATGGTGAAGGCGTATCGGTTGTAGTGCTGCAGCCACTGCGCCTGCTTGTCGAGAGTGGCGCGCGCCTGCGGACTGAGCTCGGTCGAATCGGATTCGAAGAACACCCGGTCGCCGACATTGACGACGAAATCCTGCTGGCTTCCCGGCACCGCTGCGCCGGCGAGGCCCGCCTGATCTTCGCCCGGTTTGTTGGCGCAGGCCGCGATCATCAGCGCCCCCACCAACACACCTACGATCCTTGCACCCCGGATGAGACCCGCGATATTCGGCATCCCGGTCGGCTCCTTCTCGATTGCTTGGCGCGCCGGATGTGCCCCCCAGCCTCCGCCGCGCGCCTCACGATCTAGCCCCTGCTTGGTTAAGGGAAGGTTCCGTAAACCTTGACAAGGCAATGCCGCGCTTCGATGCGGCGCGAAATCGGCTGAAACCGTTTGGAATGGTTAATGAAGAGGAAAGGCGGCGGGATCGCGGCTTCAGCCGCTTGCCGCCGCAGATGGAGCGTTGACCGTGCCTTTTCGGCAACGCCCTGTCCGCTTATCCGCTTCCGCATCCCAACAGCCGAGGCTTGCAACGACAGAATCATAGTTTGGGGCGATCCGCGAGCGCTTTTTGTGCATTCCGCCCTCCCGCCCCGGCCACAGCGGTATGATGTTAATGAGGCGGCGCGGGCGCGTGCGGTTTTCGCGCATGCATTTTGTTTTCGTTTTTTGATCCAACAGCATGGCGACGGGCGGCGCTCGGCTCACACTCGTACGTGCTCAACGGCATGGGACCGATCGAGGGCACTGAGATTGAAAACAATCGAGCTGAATGGAAAAACGGGGAAGAATCATGAATACCCGGGTGTTGGGGATCATTATCGGCGTAACCGTCGCGGCGGTCGGCATGACCTCCTATAAGGCTCTTGGGCAAGCTGCGAAGCCAGCGAAGGGCGCGCCGACGGTCAGCTTCAAGGAGGACGTGCTGCCGATCTTTAAGGGGCGCTGCGTCGAGTGCCACGCCCCTGGCGGCAAGGGGTTCGAGGCAAGCGGCCTCAATTTGCAGGACTATCCCGGCGTGATGAAGGGCACCAAATTCGGGCCGATGGTGATTGCCGGCGATGCGCAGGGAAGCAGCCTGATGGCGCTGCTCGACTGGCGGGTCGCCGCGCAGATTCGCATGCCGCACGGGACGAAAAAGCTCTCCACGTGCGATCGCGACGCAATCAGGCGCTGGATCCAGGAGGGCGCGCTCGATAATTGAAGCAACGATGAGGTGAGGGCATGGCGGAGGCTCGGCCGCGGTCGCAGCGGCGCGAAACGGCTCAGCCGGACAGCGCGCGCAGCGCCGGCGGTTTCGCCGCCGAGATCGGCCGGATTGTGCGGCTTGGTCGCGCGAAGCGCGGCATCAGCCGCCGTCAGCTCGCGGCGGATTCAGGGATTTCCGAACGCTACCTCGCGCAAATCGAGGGCGGCCACGGGAACCCGTCCGTCAATGTGCTGAAATTGATCGCCGACGCAATCGCCGTGCCGGTCTCCGAGCTCTTGCCGCGCACCGGGCTGGGCAACGCCGCGCTCGACCGGGTGCTTGACCTGCTCGCCCGCCTTCCGGCGGCCGAGCTTCCTGCGATCGCAGCGGCGATGGAGGATCGGCTCGGCTCGGCGGAAGACCGCGGGCGGCGCATCGCCCTGGTCGGCCTCCGAGGCGCAGGAAAATCGACCCTCGGTCGGAAGCTCGCCGAGCACCTCGGCGTCCCGTTCCTCGAGCTGAACCGGGTGATCGAGCAGAAACATGGCGCGAGCGTCGCCGTGCTCATCGAGCTGTCCGGCCTCGCCACCTTTCGGAAGTACGAGCACGAGTGCCTGCAACGCGCCATCGCCGAGCACGATGCCGTTGTCATCGCGACCGCAGGGGGAATCGTCGCCAATCCGCAGACCTACGAGCTGCTGCTGCGTCGCACGCACGCCGTCTGGATCAAGGCGCGGCCGGAGGAGCATATGGCGCGGGTGATCGCTCAAGGCGATTTCCGCCCGATGGCGCACAACCGCGAAGCGATGGGCGACCTCGTCGCGATCCTCGACGCCCGCAGCGCCGACTATGCCCGTGCGGAAGCTCAGCTCGACACCTCTGGATGCGCGGTCGAACAAAGCTTTGCCGACCTCGTGCGGCTCGTCGCGCCCTACGCGCGGGCGCGCTGACGCGCAGCCGATACAGCGACGCACCGCTTTCCCCGAGCACGAAGTCGTTCTTTGCCGGGCGGGTGACGGAACGCCACAGGCTTTGACCCGATCACAACCGCGTTAAGCGGGTTCCGGCGCATTGCCGGACAGTGAATTATATTGCATATAAGTCGCACCATAAAGACCACCATCAGGTATTTACCTTCGGGGTCGTGCATTATAGTTCATGATTTCTGCTACTCGTCATTTTGGCCGAGCCATGGCGCGGCGGAAGCGAGCTGAATGAGGCAGGCGGAACGCCCGCACGCGCGTAACGATTCTGAAGAGGTGATGGTTATGGTTGGCGGTGGCCGCAATCGCGGCGCACCGCTGGCTACGGAGGAGAGCCGGATGGCGCAAGCCGAACGCAAGCTCGCGAATGGCGCGACGCGGGTCGATTTTTCGACTGACCCCTCGCGTTATCGCCACTGGAAGCTTTCGGTCGATGGCGAGAGCGCGACCCTTCTCATGGATGTCGACGAGCAAGGCGGCTTGTTCGAGGGCTATGAATTGAAGCTCAATTCGTACGATCTCAGCGTCGACATCGAACTGGCCGATGCGCTCGAACGCATCCGCTTCGAACACCCCCGCGTGCGCGTGGTGCTGCTGCGCTCGGGCAAGCCGCGCGTCTTCTGCGCCGGCGCCAATATCCGCATGCTGGCCGGCGCCAGCCACGCCCACAAGGTCAACTTCTGCAAATTCACGAATGAAACGCGCAACGGCATCGAGGATGCGAGCGAATGTTCCGGCATCCACACGATCTGCGTCGTGACGGGATCATGCGCGGGCGGCGGCTACGAGCTCGCGCTCGCAAGCGATCACATCATCCTGGTCGACGACGGGTCGTCGTCGGTCTCCCTTCCCGAGTTGCCGCTGCTCGCGGTGCTGCCGGGCACCGGCGGGCTCACGCGGGTGACCGACAAGCGCAAGGTGCGGCGCGACTATGCCGACGCGTTCTGCACGACCGAGGAGGGCGTTAAGGGCAAGCGCGCGGCGGAGTGGCGGCTCGTGGACGAAGTGCTGCCGCACACCAAGCTCGAATCCACGGTGGCCGAGCGTGTGCGCGCCTTCGCAGCAAAGTCGGAACGCCCGCACGCGGCGAGCGGGATCGCGCTTGCTGCGCTCGATCGCTCGATCGGAACCGACGCGCGCGGCTACAGGTATCTGTCCGTCGACTATGCGCGGTCGGAACGGACCGCCACCTTCAGCTTGCGCGGTCCGGACGGCCCCCCGCCGTCCTCGGCCGAGGAGATGGCGGCGCTCGGCGCGGCCTTCTGGCCGCTCGAACTTGCGCGCGAACTCGACGACGCGATTCTCGACCTGCGCTTCAACGAACTCGACATCGCCGCGATCCTCTTCAAGTCGGAGGGCGACTGCGCGGCGGTGCTTGCCTATGACGCCTTCCTCGACGCGCACAGGGATCACTGGCTCGCCCGGGAGATCCGGCTCAAATGGAAGCGCCTGCTCAAGCGCGTCGACCTCACCTCGCGCACGCTGGTGACGCTGGTCGAGCCCGGATCGTGCTTTGCCGGCACGCTCGCCGAACTCGTGTTCGCGGCCGACCGCTCCTACATGCTGGTCGGTCGCATGGAAGGCGACAACCGACCGCCGCCCGCGCTTGTGCTCAGCAAAGAGAATTTCGGCCCCTATCCGATGTCGAACGGCGTCACGCGCCTGGAGAGCCGGTTTCTCGGCGAGCCGGACTCGGTCGGCAAGGCGCAAGCGCGTGTCGGCGACAGCCTCGATGCGGACGAGGCGGCTGAACTCGGCCTCGTCACCTTCGCGCTCGACGACATCGACTGGGAGGACGAGATCCGCGTGTTTCTGGAGGAGCGCGCGAGCTTCTCCGCCGACGCGCTGACCGGCCTGGAGGCGAACCTACGGTTTGCCGGACCGGAGACGATGGAATCGAAAATCTTCGCCCGGCTGACGGCCTGGCAGAACTGGATCTTCCAACGGCCGAACGCGATCGGCGATGAAGGCGCGCTGCGCCTCTATGGCACGGGTCGCAAGCCGGCCTTCGATACGCGAAGGGTGTGACAGTGGGTCAGGCCGGCGGTCGCCCGATGGCGACGAGCTTCTACCTCTTCCTGCTCGGGAGAGGTGAAATCCTGGGCGAGCAAAGCGCCGACGGGGAATGGCTCGCCAACGCAACGGGGGTTCCTCGTTCGCGGCGGGCGCGTTTACCCGCCGCGCCCTGTCAAAGAGACATTGCGCGCTTTGCGCACCGAACGAAGCCGGCTTTGCCGCGAACCAGACAATAAGAAAGATCAGGAGCGCCCTTGATGGACATCATGAACGTCGACTACTCGACCAAGATCCCGAACAATGTCGGCCTCACCGAGGACCGGCGGATCTTGCGCGCGCTCGAGAGTTGGCACCCCGGCTATCTCGACTGGTGGATGGACATGGGCCCGGAAGGTTTCCAGGAGAGCCTCGTCTACCTGCGCACCGCCGTGTCGGTCGATCCCAAGGGCTGGGCGAAGTTCGACTATGTCCGCATGCCCGAATACCGGTGGGGCATTCTGCTCGCCCCGCAGGAGGAATCCCGCAAGGTCAATTTCGGCCAGCATCTCGGAGAACTCGCCTGGCAGGAAGTGCCGGGCGAATACCGTGCGATGCTGCGCCGGCTGATCGTGATCCAGGGCGACACCGAACCCGCGTCGGTCGAGCAGCAGCGCCATCTCGGCGCGACCGCGCCCTCGCTCTACGACATGCGCAACCTGTTCCAGGTCAATGTCGAGGAAGGGCGGCATCTGTGGGCGATGGTCTATCTCCTGCACAAGTATTTCGGCCGCGACGGACGCGACGAGGCGGAGGAGCTGCTGCGCCGCCGCTCCGGCAGCGAGGACGCGCCGCGTATGCTCGGGGCGTTTAATGAAGAGACGCCGGACTGGCTGTCCTTCTTCATGTTCACCTTCTTCACCGATCGCGACGGCAAGATGCAGCTCGAGAGCCTCGCGCAGTCGGGCTTCGATCCGCTCTCGCGCACCTGCCGTTTCATGCTGACGGAGGAGGCCCATCATATGTTCGTCGGCGAGACGGGCGTCGGGCGCACCGTGCAACGCACCTGCGAGGCGATGAAACAGGCGGGCGTCGCCGATCCCTACGATATCGAGAAGGTGCGTTCGCTCGGGGTGATCGATCTGCCGACCATCCAGAAGAAGCTGAACCTGCACTACACGCTCTCGCTCGACCTGTTCGGCTCGGAGGTCTCAACCAATGCGGCCAACGCATACAATGCCGGCCTCAAGGGCCGCTTCATGGAGACCAAGATCAACGACGATCACCGGCTCGAAAGCGCGACCTATCCCGTGCTGAAGATGGTCGACGGCGTCGTCAAGCGGGTCGACGAGCCGGCGCTCACGGCGCTCAATATGCGGCTGCGCGACGATTACACCGATGACTGCGCGCGCGGCGTCGATCGCTGGAACAAGATCATCGAGAAGACCGGCGTGCCGTTCCGCCTCGAACTGCCCCATGTCGCCTTCCATCGGCAGATCGGCGAGTTCCGCAATGTGCACGCGACCCCGAAGGGGGAGGTGCTCGACGACGCGGCCTGGGCGCGCGAGAAGGACAACTGGCTCCCGTCGAAGGCGGATGGCGATTTCATCGTCCAGTTGATGAAGCCGGTGTCGGAGACGGGCAAATTCGCGAACTGGATCGCATCGCCGAAGGTCGGCATCGACAACAAGCCCGGCGACTTCGAGTATGTGAAGATCGCCGCGTAGCGTCATTCCGGGGCGCCGCGCAGCGGCGAGCCCGGAATCCATACTCGCAGAGAGGGGCTATGGATTCCGGACAGCCTCGCTTCGCTCGGCTTCCGGAACGACCGCAACAGCGCGAAGTCGGTTTTCTTCGATGTGAACAACCGTCTCAGGCGGAGCCCGACAGGATGGACGCCATAACCCCCACGTCGCCCCCCGCGCCAGGTCCCGCCACCGAGCTGCGCAAGCAGCACCTGATCGACCCGGAAATCTGCATCCGCTGCAATACCTGCGAGGAGACCTGCCCGGTCGATGCGGTGACGCACGACAACGCCAACTATGTCGTCGACGCCGCGAAATGCAATTTCTGCCTCGACTGCATCCAGCCCTGCCCGACCGGGGCGATCGACAATTGGCGCATTATCCTGCAGGCATACTCGCTCGACGCGCAGTTCTCCTGGACCGAGCTACCGCTGCAGGAGGAGATCTCGGTCGTGCCGACCGACGGATCGACCGAGGCGCTCGACCAGGAGGTCGACGCAATGCTGACGGAGGCTCATGCGGGCGCCGGCGGCAAGAGCCTCGCGCCCGCTTCCGCTACGAAGCCGAGCGTCAACATCTACACCCGGGCGAAGCCGGCGGTCGCGACCGTCAAGGGCAATTACCGGCTCACCCAGGCCACCGCCGAGAGCGACATAAGGCATATCATCCTGGATTTCGGCGACCTGCCGTTCCCGGTGCTCGAAGGCCAGAGCATCGGCATCGTGCCGCCGGGCGTCGACGCCGCCGGCAATCCGCATCACGTGCGCCTCTATTCGATCGCCAGCGCGCGCGACGGCGAGAAGCCGCACACCAACAATCTCGCCCTCACCGTCAAGCGCGGGCCGGGCGTGTGCTCGAACTATGTCTGCGACCTCAAGAAGGGCGACAAGGTCGAGATCACCGGCCCGTTCGGCGCGACCTTCCTGATGCCGAACGATCCGGAAGCCAACATCATCATGATCTGCACCGGCACCGGCTCCGCGCCGTTCCGCGGCTTCACCGAGCGGCGGCGGCGCGCCATGCCTGACGCGCCCGGTCGCATGATCCTGTTTTTCGGCGCGCGCCGGCCGGAGGAGCTGCCCTATTTCGGGCCGCTGCTGAAAGTGCCGGACCGCCTGCTTGGCAAGTACTTCGCCTATTCGCGCGTCCTCGGCCTGAAGAAGACCTATGTCCAGGACGTCATGCGCGAGAAGGCCGAGGAACTCGCCGAGCTGCTGCGCTCGGCCAAGACCCATGTCTATGTGTGCGGTTTGAAGACCATGGAAATCGGCGTCGACGAGTCGTTCGCGATCATCTGCGCCAACGCCGGTCTCGACTGGACGAGCTTGCGCGCCGAGATGCTTGCGAGCGGCCGCTATCACGTCGAGACGTATTGAGCCTCAGGCGTCGGGCGCGACCGCTTCCTGCTGGAAGTCGCCGCAGGCATGCGCGGCGCCGGCCGCGACCAGCGCCGGATAGGTCGTGCGGAAATCGCGCAGGAGCGTCTCGAAGGGCACGTCGGCGAAGGTGCCGCGGTCGTTGAGATATTCCATGCGTCGCTGGCCCGCGCGGTCATAGGCCTGGAACAGGGAATCGCTGCGGCCGTCGAATTCGAGCGGGGCGAGGCCGACCCGCCGGCACAGCTCGGCGTCGAAGGCGGGCGTCGCTTTCACCCACGTCCCGTTCACCTTCAGGTCCGTGTAGGAATGCCAGAGGAAGATGTCGCTCTTCGTCAGTTCGTAGAGGCGCGGCGACGTCATATGATTGCGCACATCGGCGTAGCCGACGCGGGCGGGAACCCCGATCGCGCGCGCGCAGGCGGCGAGCAGCGCCGCCTTGCCGATGCAGAAACCGCGGCCGAGCGCCAGAACGCTGCTCGCGCGATAGCTCGCCGGGTCGGTGAGATCGACATAGGGATCATAGACGATGCGGTCGCGCACCGCGTGGTAAAGCGCGACGACGCACGCCGTCTCGTCGCCGTCGGCGCCGGCGGCGATCGCGTGCGCGAACTCCTGAATCTCGGCATTGTCGCAATCGATGAACGGGCTCTGTCGCAGATACTCGATGTCGCCCTGCATGTCAGTTCCAACTGATGGGAATAAGAGTTTCATTGATGCGTCCAACGTTCCGGACGATGTGGCCGCCCCCGTGTGGCGCGGGACTATAAGCCACCGGCCCCGGCTTGGCGAGCTGTCGCCGGCCGGCGCGCTCGCTCTCGAAGCGACGCGCCGGCGCAGCAAGTCACATCAATTGCGGCCGAGCCGTCGCCACCAAGTGCGGACCCGGCCCGACAGCGCGAGCGCGGCGATGACGACCGCGACCACCGGGATGAGGAACAGCACGAAGCCGAGCGCGAGCAGAAGAATCGCGGCGCCGATGAGCCCGATAAGGGCGAGCACGATCCCGATGGTGAACGGCCCGGGCGGCGTGAAGGTGCGGTAACGGGTTTGGCCCTGCTCGTCGACCGTGATGAACACGCTGGACGCCAGGGCGTCCGGGTCGCCCTCGCGGCCGCGCAATTTATCGGGCCAGCGGGTGTCCTTGCTCCACGGCGAATCGTCGCCACGGCCGGGCGGGATGATCTCCGGCTCGGAACGGGGCTTTTCGGGGGTAAGGCGGTCAGAGGGATTGTCGGACATAGTTGTGATGTAGGGGTTCGGACGCCAATATCCAACCCGCCTCGACGGCGGAGCCTTGCTGCGCCTATTTCTCCTGCCATGACGCACCGTCTTGGCAGCGAAGCCGATCTCGACCGGGGGCTTGCGCATCTGGTCAGCGCGGATCCGCGCCTCGCGCAAGTGCTCGCGGTCGCGGGGCGGCCGCCGTTGCGCCGAAGGCCCGCGGGCTTTGCGGGCCTCGTCGCGACCATGGTCGGGCAGCAGCTGTCGACCGCGAGCGCCAATGCGATCTGGACGCGGCTCGCCGCCGCCTACGACCCGTTCGCGCCTGAGGCGTTGCGCCGCGCGCGCATCGCCCGGCTCAAGCAGGTCGGACTGTCGGAGGGAAAGATCCGCGCGCTGAAGGCGCTCGCGACCGAGCTTGCGACCGGCGCGTTCGACCTCGATGCGCTCGCCCTGATGGACGCGGACGACGCCCACCGCGTGCTGGTCGCCCGGCACGGGATCGGCCCGTGGACGGCCGACAGCTATCTCCTGTTCTGCCTCGGCCATGCCGACGCCTGGCCCGCCGGCGATCTCGCGCTGCGCGAAGCGCTCCGGCTCGCCTTCGCATTGGCCGAACGGCCGAGCGTCAATGCCATGGGGCCGCTCGCCGAGCCATGGCGGCCGTGGCGCGGGGTGGCGGCTTTGCTTCTGTGGTCCTATTATCGCGCCGTCAAACGCGATCCAACCCTCGTTCAATCATCCCCGCAAACCTGACGCGCGTTGCAAGGAGGCAGATGTGGCCGCAGAGCTCGACGGTCCCCGGATAGAGCCGCGCTCGCGCGGACCCGCCCGCCAGCTCGTCGTGTTCCTCCACGGCTACGGCGCGGACGGCAATGATCTGATCGAGATCGGCCGCATGTGGCAGGACCTGCTGCCCGATGCGGCATTCGTATCGCCGCATGCGCCGCGCCCCTGCGGCCAGGCCCCGGTGGGTCGGGAATGGTTTCCCCTGACCTTCCGCGAGGCGAACGAGCGCTGGACGGGCGTCAATGCCGCCGGGCCGCTGCTCGACCGCTTCCTCGACCAGGAGCTGCAGCGCCGCAACCTGCCCCCGGCCGCGCTTGCCCTGGTCGGCTTCAGCCAGGGCACGATGATGGCGCTGCATGTCGGCTTGCGCCGCGCGGTCGCGCCGGCGGCGATCGTCGGCTATTCCGGTATTTTCGTATTGCCGGACGGCGCCGCGCCGGACTCCGTCAAGGCGGAGATCCGCGTCCGGCCGCCGATCCTGCTTCTGCACGGCTCCGAAGACGAGCTGATCCCCGCCCAGGCGCTTTTTCTCGCCATCCGCGACCTGGCTGCGCTCGAGATCCCGGTCGAGTGGCACATATCTTACGGAATGGGCCACGGCATCGATCCGGAGGGATTGCGGCAGGGCGGCGAATTTCTCGCCCGGCGATTCGGCGGCAGATGAGGCGGCCCCGCGCACGCTCTTCCGGGCGAAAGCGTGTGCTTCACAATCCTGTCACGCCTCCGTATAAACTGCGGGGCGGGGGCGGTTTGGTGCAGTGCTTCGTCGGAACGGTCCGACATACAGGGTGACTGCGGTTTGAACGCTCACGTCTCGCCGAACGGATGGCCGGCCCTCGTGCTCAATGCGGATTTTCGTCCGCTGAGCTACTACCCTCTCTCGCTGTGGTGCTGGCAGGACGCGATCAAGGCGGTGTTCCTCGATCGCGTGAACATCATCGCCCATTACGACAAGGCGGTGCACAGCCCGAGCCTCGCGATGCGGCTGCCGAGCGTCGTGTCGCTGAAGACCTTTGTGAAGCCTTCGACCAATCCCGCCTTCACGCGGTTCAACGTGTTCCTGCGCGACCGCTTCGCGTGCCAGTATTGCGGCTCCGACGAGGATCTCACCTTCGACCACCTGCTGCCGCGTTCGCGCGGCGGACACACGACCTGGTCGAACGTCGTCACCGCCTGCGCCAACTGCAATCTGCGCAAGGGCAGCAAGACGCCGCCGGAAGC
>CAYGZV010000047.1:17948-19196 GCA_964354425.1 uncultured Rhodoplanes sp.
TCCTCGTCGGCGATGCCGGACAGGCGCCGGCTTTCGCTCCGCACCGCCTCCGGGTCGGGCGGCGGCGGCGCGGTCGGCGGGCGACGCCGCTTCAACGGAGCCTGGCGAAGCGCGATGCGGCCGATCGCAGGCCAGCCGAAGAAGCTATTGACGCGCGCGATGATGACCGCCGCCTGATGCTGAATCTCGATCGCGCAGGGGCCCTCGACGCGCAGCACGAGGGTGGCGGGATCGGCATCGGCCGCCCCGCGCCGGCGCGGCCATTCGATCTTGATCGGCTCGCAGTGGATCGCGATGTCGGAACCGGCGATGTCGGGCCAATGCGTCACGATTTCGGTCGCCGCAAAGCCGCGCTGCGCAAATGTGTCGGCAAGGCATTTGCCCACGAAGGCCGACAGCGGCCGGGCTCTGCCGGGGTAAGGCTTGTTCATCGCGCGCGGCTCTGTCATCAGGGCGCGTGACCCTATCAGCGCCGGCCCGCGCGACAAAGACGATTCGGCCCCGCCGCATGCGGACGCAAGACACTGTGCAGAAACTCGGCCGGCGGGTGCTCGCCTGGTACGACCGCAACCGGCGCGACCTTCCCTGGCGCGCCCACCCGGGCAAGCGGAGCGACCCTTACCGGGTCTGGCTCTCCGAGATCATGCTGCAGCAGACGACGGTCGCCGCGACCATTCCATATTACTTGCGCTTCCTCGCCCGCTTCCCGACCATCCAGGCGCTCGCCGCGGCTGATCTCGAGGACGTGCTGCGGCTGTGGGCGGGCCTCGGCTATTACGCGCGGGCGCGCAATCTGCACGCCTGCGCCCGCGCCGTCGTGGACCGGCACGGGGGAGAATTCCCGCACGCGGCCGCTGCGCTGCGCGACCTGCCGGGCATCGGCGACTACACCGCAGCGGCGGTCGCGGCGATCGCGCATGATGCGCGCACCGTGCCGGTGGACGGCAATGTCGAGCGCGTGGTCGCGCGCCTGTTCGCGATCGGCGAGGCGCCGCCGCGCGGGAAGGCCATCATTCGCGCCGCGGCCGAACGGCTCGCGCCGGAGCGGCGGTCCGGCGATTTCGCGCAAGCCCTGATGGATATCGGGGCGACCTTGTGCACTCCGAGAAATCCCGCCTGTCCGCGCTGTCCTTTGCGCGCGGACTGCGCGGCGGCCACGCGCGCCGACCCCGAGGCCTTCCCGGTCAAGGAAGCCAAGCGGCAAGGACGCTTGCGGCGCGGCGCGGCTTTCGTCGTTCTGCGCGACGA
>CAYGZV010000048.1:0-6832 GCA_964354425.1 uncultured Rhodoplanes sp.
TGGTCAGCTTCTCCTGCGCGCTGTTCTGGCTGAGGCGTCCGCGCAGGCAGCCGAAATCGACCTGATCGAGGTCCTGATCCTGGTTGGCGCAGGAGAACACGACCGTCTCCACGCCGGTCGCGGGGTCGCGATGCGCCTGCAGGCACTGCGCGCAAATCTCCTTCATCATGCACTGCATCGGCGAGTTGATCGAGCCGATGGCCTTGTGCCCGGCCTTGAGATGGGCGGCGAGAATTCCGTGGCGGGCGCGTGCGACGGCGGCCATCATTCCGTCCGAGCCGATCGCGATCACGCGGTCGACGCCGCCGAGCGGGATGGGCTGCGGCCCGAGCGCGCCGGTTCCATAGGCGTCGAGCGCGGCGACGATATTGCCGACGAAGGTCTTGTCCTGCGGCCGGTCGGGCGCAAAGCCGGGCCCTTCGTCGCAGCACCACACGATCGCGTCGGCCGCGCGCTCGATCTCGGCAACCTTGTAGCGGTCGCGCATCGTCTTATAGCCGGCGAAATAGAGCACGCGATTTCCCTGCGCGCGCATCGCTTCCCCGATCGAGAACAGGACGGCGTTGCCGAGGCCGCCGCCAACCAGCAGCACCGTTTCGCCATGCGGGATTTCCGTCGGCATTCCGGTCGGACCCATCAGCACGACCGGCTCGCCCGGCGCGAGCAGCGCGCAAATATCGGACGAGCCGCCCATTTCGAGCACGATGGTCGAGAGCAGTCCGCGCGCGCGATCGACCCACGCGCCGGTGAGCGCGAGCCCTTCCATCGCAAGCCGGGTCGCCGCGCGCCCGCGCGCCCGCGTCTCGTAGTTCTGCAGCCGGTAGAACTGGCCGGGGTGGAAGGCGCGGGCCGCCATCGGAGCGCGCACCACCACCTCGACGATGGTGGGCGTCAGCCGGACGACCTCGTGCACCGTCGCGCGCAGCTCGCGGTCGAGGCGCTCGAACAGCTCCGCGGATGCGATCTGATCGCGCGGAAGCTGGGCGAGCAGCCGGCTGACCAGCGGATAACCCTGTTTGGCGCTCGCCATCGCCTTCACCACATTGCCGGCGAAGGAGGGATGCAGATCGCCGAAAAAACTCACCGCCCGCCCGTCCGGCCGGACGGTCGTGAGCACATGCGCGACGCTCGGCTTCACGCTGCGCTCGGGCGACACGGGCATGCCGTTCTCGTCGCGCGCGCCGAAATACTTGCCGTCGAGCGTCACGGCGTCCGGCTCTTCGCGCGCGAGCGTCGTGTTGGGCAGCGTCCCGGCCGCGACCAGGATCGTGCGCGCCGGCAGCTCGATATCGGAGGCGTCGACCTCGCTGCTCTCCGCCGCAACGCCGTGATTCACGAGCCGCAATGCATTGGCATGGCCGAATTCGTCGAGCCGCACTTCGCTCGGCACGAGGCGTTCGGCGAAGCGGATTCCCTCCTCCATCGCCTTGGCGATTTCCTCGTGGTTCAAGGTGTAGCTCGGCGCGTCGATCATCCGCCGGCGATAGGCGATCGTCGCGCCGCCCCAGCCTTGCAGCAGCTCGATGATGCGGGGCGCGCGTTTCTCGCGCGCGGCCGCGCGCTCGGCGCGGATCGCGCGCGCATGGGCTAGGAACGTGTCGGCCGTTCGCGCCTCCGCTCCGGACCAGACAGTGCGGACAGCGGCTTCGCCGCGTTCGGCCGCGAGCGCCTCGTAGCGGGCGAGGAATTTCTCCACCTGGATGGGGTAATAGGCGAGCGCCTCGGTCGCCGTATCGATCGCCGTCAGGCCGCCGCCGATCACGACGACGGGCAATTCGACCTGCAGATTGGCGAGGCTGTCCGGCTTGGCGGCGCCGGTGAGCTGCAGCGCCATCAGGAAGTCGGAGGCCTGGCGCACGCCGGGCGCAAGCCCGTTCTTCATCGGCACCACGGTCGGTTTTCCCGCGCCGGCGCAGAGCGCGACATGATCGAAGCCGAGCGCGAACGCCTCCTCAATGCCGAGCGCGCCGCCGAAGCGCACCCCGCCAAACATCTTGAACGCGGAGCGGCGCTCCAGCAGCAAGCGGACGAGCTTGAGGAAATTCTTGTTCCAGCGCACGGTGATGCCGTACTCGGCGACGCCGCCGAAGCCCGCCATCACCCGCGAGCCGAGATCCTCTTCGAGCGAAGACGCATCCCGAATCGGCCGGAACGCCGTGCGCGCGCCGTCGATCGCGACGCCGGATATATCGGGCGCCAGCGGCTCGATCTTGAGCCCGTCGACCGCAACCACGGCATGCCCGTCATTCATCAGGTGATGGGAGAGCGTGAAGCCCGCCGGCCCAAGGCCGACGACAAGCACGGTGCGGCCGCTTTCGGGCTTCGGCAGCGGCCGGCGGATGTTGAGCGGGTTCCAGCGGGTGAGCAGGGAATAGATTTCGAAGCCCCAGGGAAGGGCGAGCACGTCCTTGAGCGTGCGCGTCTCGATCTGCGGGATGTCGACCGGGTCCTGCTTCTGGTAGATGCACGACTTCATGCAGTCGTTGCAGATGCGGTGGCCGGTCGCCGCGCACATCGGATTGTCGATCACCGCGATCGCGAGCGCGCCGATGCTTTCGCCGCGCGCCTTGACGAGATTCATCTCGGAGATTTTTTCCTCGAGCGGGCAGCCGGCGAGCGCGACGCCGAAGTCGTTGCGCTTGAATGCGCCGCTCTTCTCCGTCAGTCCCTTGGCGCAGCTGTCCTTGCCCTGGTTATGACACCAGATGCAGTAATTGGCCTGGTCGAGCGCGCCGGTGAGGTCCGCGCCCGGATCGGTGAGGGCGAATCCCTCGCGGCGGCGGCGGTGATGCTCGGACAGCTTGAGCATGGTGACGCCGTCGACGACCTCGGTCTCGACCGGCACGAGCCGCAGCGGATCGATCTTTCCCGGCGCCTTGAACAGCACGCCGCCCTTGTGGCGCTGCTGACCCTCTTGCGTGTGCGTCGCCCACGCGGCGTAGCGGGCGGCGACGTCGAGCGATTCCGCATGCTCGCTCTCCGTGTCGAGGCGGGCGGCGACCCACTCGGCGAAGCGGAGCTCGGTGAGTTCGCCGCCGATCAGCGCTTCGACCTCGCCGCGCAGCGCATCGCCATCGAAGGATTGCGCGACCTGCGGCCCGTGTTTCTTCATGGCGCGGCGCTGCACGAACAGCCGCTTCACCGAGTATAGCGCGCCGAGCGCATCGTGCCGCGCCTTCAGCGCACGCAAGTCTGCGCGGACGCCGAACAATTCGCCGATGAAGTCGTCGAGATGCGGCGCAAGCGCAATGACGAGCTCAGATTCGTCCTTACCGGCGACCGCGTCCGGCAGCGCGCGCGCGGCGAGGAGGCGGTCATGCAGGGCGGCGTCGCCGTCCTTGAGAAAGGCTACGAACGCCGCATCGATCAGGACAAGTCCGTCGCGGCGATAAAGTCCGTCGAAGGTCGCGCCGAAGCCGAGCACAAGACCATCGTGCCGCGGTGCATCCGCGCAAGATTCGGCCATATCGCCGATTTTCGGAAGAACATTTGACTTCATCTTGTTTGTCCCGGCGGACGGCCCTGAAATGCGAAAGGGCCCGATCGGGCCCTTTCGCCAAAGGCGGTCAACCGTCGCTCACTCATATGGTCTTCGTCGTTGCTTTCTCGATGCCGGTTCAGCTTGCGAGCATCCCCGCCTTGCCCTTGGACCAGCGCTGGAACTCGGTTTCGAGCAGCGCGACATGCTCGACTTCCTCGGCGGCGAGTTCCTTGTACAGGTCCTGCTCGGCCGAGCCGTCCGGCACCGTCTCGGCGCGCTTGCTGAAGAAATCCACGGCCCGCTTCTCGAAGGTGATGGCGGTGCGGAACAGCGTTTCCGGATCGTCGATCTTGCCTTCGACGCCGGCCTGGATCGCCGCGAGATCGACGCGGAACCCGTCGGCCGGATCGGGAACATGGACGTGGTAACGCCGCGACAGCGTATCCATGTGCTCGTGTTCCATGGCCGAAAACTTGGTGAACAGCGCCTTGAGGACCGGGTCCGCCACGCTATCGGCGGCGCGCTGATAGAACGCCTTGCCGCCCAGCTCGATCTGGAAGGCGGTGCGGATTGCGTTGAGCGAGGCTTCGTCGGAAATGCCCGTACGCTCGAGCATCTTCAACTGGCCGCCGCAATGGGGGCACATGCCATAAGGAAAGGCAAAGCCCTCGCTGACTTTACCGCAAGCCTGGCAGCGCCACTGCAAGGTGGCGTCCGCGCAGCAGATGTAGGATTCGTCCGTCTCCAGCTCCTGTTGGCATTTCGGACACACGCCGCTCCCTGTCATCGTTCTAACCCCTTCTTATCTTGATGGTTTACTGCAATATCTGACCCGACGCGCGTGGCGCCGCCGGCCGACAATTGTCTGACCATACGAGCGCGCAGCCCTATGTCAACCTGCGCGGCGCGGCGAGCAGGCGCTCGCCGCGCACGTCGTTTGTCGCACGCGGCGGATCACTCGGCGGCGGGCGCGCTCGCGGCGGCCTGATTCTGCGCCGCAACGGCCTCCGCGCTTGGACGAGCGCCGACGGGAGCGCCCGGAACAAACGCTTCGGCGTCCTCCTTCGTGATCGGCCACTTGCTCTTGCCCATCTGCAGCCAGGCGGCGATCGATTTCGCCGCGCGCCGGCCGGCGCCCATCGCGAGGATCACCGTCGCGCCGCCGGTGACGATGTCGCCGCCCGCGAACACGCCGGGCAGGTTGGTGGCCTGCGTGTCGTCGCTCGCGGCGATGTTGCCCCATTTGTTGAGGCTGAGGTCGGGCGTCGCCTGCCCGATGATGGGATTGGGCTTGGTGCCGAGCGCATAGATGACCGTGTCGCATTCGAGCTCGATGAACTCGTCAAGCGCGACCGGCTTGCGACGTCCGCGCTCGTCGGGCTCGCCCAGGGTCATCTTCTGCACCTTCATGCCGCGCACATTGCCGTCGTCGTCGATGAGGATTTCGACCGGCGTATGCAGGAAGAAGAACTCGATGCCTTCTTCCTTGGCGTGGCGCAGCTCTTCGATGCGCGCCGGCGCTTCGGCCTCCGACCGCCGATAGACGCAGCGAACCGTCGGAACGCCGAGGCGCTTGGCGACGCGCAGGCAGTCCATCGCGGTATTGCCGGCGCCGATGACGACCACGCTCTTGCCGACGCTGATCGGCGTATCGAGGAACGGGAAGCGGTCGCCGCCCATCAGATTGACGCGCGTCAGGAACTCGTTAGCCGAATAGACCTGGCCCGCAAATTCGCCCGGGATGCCGAGGAAGGACGGCGCTCCCGCGCCGGCCGCCACGAACAGGGCGTCGTAACCCATCCGCCCGAACAGATCCGGCAGCGTGAAGGTCTTGCCGATGACTTTGTTGGTCTCGAACCGCACGCCCATGTCTTTCAGGCGCTTGATCTCCCGGTCGATGATGTCGCGCGGCAGGCGGAAGCTCGGAATGCCGTATTGCAGCACCCCGCCCAGCACGTGCAGCGCTTCGTAGACCGTCACGCTCGCTCCGAACCGCACGAGATCGGCGGCGGCGGCGAGCCCGGCCGGGCCCGAGCCGACGATCGCCACCTTGCCGAGCGGATGCTCGATCACCGGCGGAACCGCCTTGGGCGGATGCGCGTGGTCGCCGACGAAGCGCTCGAGCCGGCCGATGCCGACGGATTCGAGTTTCCGCCCCTTGTTGCGGACGAGGATGCACTGCGCCTCGCACTGCGTTTCCTGCGGGCACACGCGCCCGCAGATCGAGGGGAAGATGCTGGATTCGTAAATCGTCTCGAGCGCGCCGTCGACGTCGCGCACGAGCAGCTTGCGGATGAAGGTCGGGATGTCGATGCCGACCGGGCAGCCGGCGACGCAGGTGGGCTTCGCGCACTGGATGCAGCGCTCGGCCTCGCGCAGCGCGTCGGCGATCGAATAGCCGAGATTGACTTCCTTGAAGTTCTGCGCGCGCTCGTGCGGGTCGCGTTCCGGCATGCGCACCTGATCGGGCTCGAGCGCGGAGAATTTCTTGTAATTGCGCTTGCCGTCGATGATCAGCTGCTTTTCCACCTTGCAGACGTGATCGAAATCCTCGTTGGCCAGGGTCTCCTGGCGCTTGAAGCGCCGCTGTCGCGAATAGAGCTCCTTGAAGTCGACCAGATGGCCGTCGAAATCGGGCCCGTCGACGCAGGCGAATTTGACCTCCCCGCCCACGGTCACCCGGCAGGAGCCGCACATTCCGGTGCCGTCCACCATAATGGTGTTGAGCGAGACCATGGTCTTCACGCCGAACGGCCGGGTGGTCTCGACGCAGGCATTCATCATCGGCAGCGGGCCGATCGCGATCACGAGGTCCGGCTTTTCGCGCTCCAGCACCTCCTGCAATGCGGCGGTGACCAGGCCGGGCTTGCCGTAGCTGCCGTCGTCCGTGCAGATGATCAGCTCGTCGGCGCAGCTGCGGAACTTGTCCTCCCAGAACACCAGGTCCTTGTTGCGGAAGCCCATGATCGCGGTGGTGCGGTTGCCTTCCTCCTTGAAGGCGCGCAGCTGCGGGAACACCGGCGCGACGCCGAGCCCCCCGCCGACCAGCACCACATGACCGACCTTGTCCACGTGTTGCGGCAGTCCCAGCGGGCCGACGAAATCGGGGAAATGGTCGCCCTCCTTGAAGTCGTCGCGCATCTCGTGCGTCGTCTTGCCGAGCGTCTGGACGACCATGGTGATGGTGCCGCGCTCGCGGTCGAAATCCGCGACGGTGAGCGGGATGCGCTCGCCGCCGTCATAGAGGCGCAGCATGACGAAGTGCCCCGGCTTCGCCGATTGCGCGATGTCGGGCGCATGAACCTCCCAGAGGAAGGTCGCATCGGAAAAAGCTTCGCGGCGAACGATTGG
>CAYGZV010000048.1:6932-10286 GCA_964354425.1 uncultured Rhodoplanes sp.
CATGAACCTCCCAGAGGAAGGTCGCATCGGAAAAAGCTTCGCGGCGAACGATTGGATACATTCCTCACCTCGACTTTGGGCGTGCGCGCGGGCTCGTTGCTTTGGCCGGCCGGGCGGTCGCGCCCGGCTGAAACGGGAATAGCTGGCCTCGCCCGCGGATCGAAGTGGCCGCGCGCGGACCCACGCAGGTTCAGGATGGTCCATAATGCCCCCTGCGCGTCTCGTCCACCGGACCAAATACTTACCTCTGGTAAATATCCGTAATTCCACGTAGTTCAAGCCAAGTAAGATTTCTTGTCCGACGAGAGCGGCGCGGGCGAGGCGTTGCGCCGCTCCCTGGCAGGGCGGGGATTGCCCATGTTTCGACGAAGTTTGCGTGTCAAAGGCGGCAAGAGCCTCGATATTCCGAACCGTCCCGGAGCTGACCGATGACCGAGAACGCGCGCCTTTTCCGCAAGGCAGGCTATGCGTTGACTGGCCTGCTGCTCACGACAGCGTCTGCCCTCGCCGCCGACGTGACCGGCGAATGGTGGATCGAGGGCCGGTTTGGGCGGGTCCGCATCGAAAACTGCAACAATCGCATGTGGGGCCTGATTTCTTGGGAGCAGGCGTCGGGCGCCGTCGACTTCAACAATCCCGATCCGGCAAAACGCACCCGCCCCACGCTCGGCATGCCAATCCTGCTCGGATTGAAACCGACGACCGCCAACCGTTGGGAAGGCGACGTCTACAGTCCAGAAAACGGCAAGACCTATTCCGTCAATATCAGCCTGATAAACCCGGATCAGCTGCGGCTGCAGGGATGCGTCCTTGGGTTCCTGTGCGGCGGACAGGTCTGGGCGCGCGCGCCGGTGGGGCCGAAGGCGAACGCCGCCGCGGCGTCAACCGCGCCGAAGCCGACCCAGACGGCCAACGCCGGCAATCCCCCCCCCGGGGCCAATGGTCCGCCGAAAGCCGCTCCGTTGGAAACGGCCAAGGATGTCTGCAACGTCGTGTCCGCCGCCAGCCGGTCCTGAGACATCGCGTCGCGGGTTTGCTCTGGATGTGACAAGAAGCGTCGGCCGCCGCGTCGGGGTCGTTCACCCCGGCCGGTTCGCGCCGGCGTCCTTCGCGTCCCCGCTCATTCCCGCCCAAAGCGGGGTTCTTCGGCAATGATCGGGTCCCCGCGCGCGCTTGCGCGGGACGAGCGGAATCCCCGGTCCCCCTTTCTATTGCTAGCCCTCCGCTGCCGGGACCGGCTCCCCCACATCCGCCTTCGCGTTGCGTGGCCGCCCCATCAGCGCGGGCTGGAACAGCACCGCGAAGCACATCGTGGTCACGAGCGAGAGCGCCAACAGCTCGCCCATGCTGGAGGTGCCGGGATGGTTCGACATCGAGAGGCTGCCGAATGCGGTTGCGGTCGTGAGTGCGCTCCAGATCACCGCGCGCGTGAGGCTGGACTGCAGGAGATTGGTCTGCCCCGCGCGCCAAGCCATGATGTAGTAGATCTTGAATGCGACGCCGACCCCGAGCAGGAGCGGCAAGGCGATGATGTTGGCGAAGTTTAGCGGCATGCCGATCAGCACGCAGATCTCGAGGGTCAGCACGCCCGCGAGCAGCAGCGGCACGAGCGTGAGCAGCACGTCGCCGAAGCGCTTGAGCACGATCCACAGCAGGACCGTGATCGACAACAGCGCAAGGATGCCGGCCTGGACGAAGGCGGAGATCACCGTCTCTCCCGCCCTGAGGATCGAGATCGGCATGCCCGTCGCATTGGGATAGACGGCGAGAACCGCTCGCGCGAACGAACGCAGCACTTCGGTGTCGTTCGGATCGCCCTTCGGCATCACGTCGACGCGCACGCGGCCGTCGGCCGTGACCCAGTCATGCACAAGCTCGGGCGGCAAGGTTTCCAACGAGACCGGCTGCGCCTGAAGGCGCTCGCGCCACTCGTCGAGCACGGTCTTGAGCGGCCGCAGGAAGGTGGCCGCCACCGTGTCGCGCGCCGCCTTGTCGGCGTTCGCGAGCCGGGTGAGGTCGGCCGCCAGGCGTTTCGCCGCATCGGCGCCCGGTCCGGTGCGGCTGCCGACGATCTCGATCGTGAACTCGGCCGCGCGCCGCAGCGCGGCGATCGTCTCGGCGTCGCTCGGCGCGGGGCGCGGCTTCGCATCCAGGGCGGGTCCAAGCTTTTGCTTCAGTTCCGCGATCAGCGCGAGCTTCTGGTCCTGGTGGTCGGGAACGAAGCTTGCCAGCGTCACGACACGCCCCGATTCCGGCAATTGCCGCAGCCGGTCGGCGGTGGCGGCCGCCTCCGCGGGCGAACGCGCCAGCACGGCGATGGAGTTCGCGCCGAAATTGGGGTCGCTGCTCAGGTCGAGCAGGGTCGCGACCGACTCGACGTTCTTGTTGCGCAGATTGACCGGGTTGATGTCGAAGCTGAGGAAGTAGAGCAGCGGCGTGCCGAGCAGCGCCACGAGCGCGGTGCCCCCGACCACCGAAATGCGGTGGCGCTCGAGGAAATGGTCCACGGGGGCGAGCGCGCGATAGCCGATTTCCTCCGGCTCGCCTCCCGGGCTGAGGACGCCCAGCAGCGCCGGCAGATTGGTGATGCTGGTGATGAAAGCGATCAGCATTCCGGTGCCGGCGATCACGCCGAGCTCGGATATGCCGCTGTAGTCGGTCGGCGTGAACGACAGGAATGCGGCGGTGACCGCGGCGGCGGCGAGCGTCAGGGGGGCGCCGATTCGCTTGGCGGTTTCGAGCAGGGCCGTGTGCAGATCGTCCTGGTCGTGGCGCTCGGCGCGGTAGCGCACCGCGAACTGAATGCCGAAATCGACGCCGAGCCCGATGAACAGGACGGCGAAGGCGATCGAGATCGGGTTGAGCGCATCGACCATCATGAGGCCGAGGGCGGCGGTCGCGGCGAGCCCGACGAACATGTTGAGGAACACGGCCGCAATGAGCTTGCCCGAACGCAGGGCGAGCCACAGGATGACGAGCACCACGACGATCGTTGCGCCGGTGTCGCGCAAGGCGCCGTCCCGAACGGTGGAGAATTCCTCGTCCGCCATGGCGACCGGACCGGTCAGCCGCACGCGCGCACGGTACGCGTCGGCCAGATCGAGGTCGCTCGCGGCGCTTCTGATGGCCTCGGCGCCGCGCCCGCCCGGCTCGAGCGCGGAAAAATCGAGCACCGGGCGAACTTGGATGAGGCCGCGCAATTGGGCCGGCCCGCCGGCGCGTTCGTTCATCAAGCCCTGCCAGGAGAAAGCGGCCTCGCCACCGGAGAGCACCGTCTCCACCGTCTCGGCGGCGGCGGCCAGCGGCCGGGCCAGATCATCGAGCGACACCATATTGCCGCGCACGCCGGACATC
>CAYGZV010000048.1:10386-18910 GCA_964354425.1 uncultured Rhodoplanes sp.
CAGCGGCCGGGCCAGATCATCGAGCGACACCATATTGCCGCGCACGCCGGACATCAGCAGCGTCACCACCTGCGTCAATCCGCGCAAGCTCGGATCCGTGACAAGCGTGCGCACGAGGGGCCCGGCCTGCGCCAGCGCCGACGTCGTCTTCGAGAGCTCCTCAACCGGCTGAAACAACAAACCCTGACGCGCAAAAAACGCGCCGCTGGCGACCTCCTCGACCGAGCGGAACTCGGTCTTGTTCGCCTGCAACCTCTGGGCCAGCGCGCGCGTGGCGCTCGAGGCCAGTTCCGAAGTGGGGGCGTCGACCACCACCAGGATGGAATCATAGCGGCCGGGAAAAGACTTCTCGAAATCGAGCTCCCGCTGCCGCCAATCGAGCGTCGGCGAGAGCAGTTTGTTAATGTCCGTGTTGATCGCGAAATGCGTTACGGCGTAATAGGCCGACGCAATCCCCAGCAAAGCGTAAGCGGCGATGATTGCCTTCGGGTGCCGAATGCAAAAGCGTACAATGTGAACAATCGCGGAAACCAGCATGACGTCCGGTGCTTCGGTCGAAGGGTTTTTCGGGCAGGCGGAACGGCGCGGCTGCGCCGTTTGACCGCACCCGCGGCAGGATTTTTGGTCCAGAGGCCGGGCCGCGTCTGGTCCTAGGGTAGGCTCTAGAGGGCGCGGTCGCTGCTGACAAGCGTTGCCTGGCGGGTTTTTCAGGCCCACGCAGGCGGCTCGGACTTTGCCGACAGAGCAGAGCTTTTTTACGACAACGCCGGCATCGCCCAGTGGTTCACGGATGCGGCATAAGTCGAGGTTGCGAGCTACCACCGTTTCGATTTATGTCTACCCGTGGGGGACCCGGTTTGCCGTCCGCTTGAAGCTCAGCCTTGCAAGGACAGCTCTTCGGCTCGGCCCCCCTTGAACGTCGAGGGAAGTGGGTCGTTGATGTGCAAGACACATTGGAGCGCCTCCAGCCATCATGCCACCCCGCGTTCGAACAGCGTGACGGGGACGCCGATCTGAGTGCATCGGCATGCGGAACTGGTCGCGAGTAAGAGGGGTTTGCACCCAACATTTCGCGTCGCGAGGGGCCGGGACGAAACGCGCGCGACAATGAGAAAGAGGAACAATGGCTATATCTTTCTACAAGCAGCTGCGCATCGGGGCCTATGTGCTCAAGCAAAAAATCCTTGGGCGCAAGCGCTATCCGCTCGTCCTGATGCTGGAGCCGCTGTTTCGCTGCAATCTGGCCTGCGCGGGGTGCGGAAAGATCGATTACCCCGAAGCGATCCTCAACCAACGCCTCTCGGTGAAGGACTGCCTCGACGCGGTCGACGAATGCGGCGCTCCGATGGTGGCGATACCCGGCGGCGAGCCGCTCGTCCATCGGGAGATCGGCGAGATCGTCAAGGGGATCGTCGCGCGCAAGAAGTTCGTGTCGCTGTGCACGAATGCGCTTCTGCTCGAGAAGAAGCTGCATCTGTTCGAGCCGTCGCCATACCTGTTCTTCTCCGTGCATCTCGACGGGCTCAAGCATCACCACGATCGCTCGGTGTGCCAGGAAGGCGTGTTCGACCGCGCCGTCGCGGCGATCAAGGCGGCCCAGGCGAAGGGATTCGCGGTCAACGTCAACGCGACCATTTTCGAGGGAATGCCCGCCAAGGACATCGCCGACTTCCTCGATTTCTGCACGGATCTCGGCGTCGGCGTGTCGATCTCATCCGGCTACGCCTATGAGCGGGCGCCCGACCAGAAGAGCTTCCTCAGCCGGCGGCGGACCAAGGAGTTGTTCCGGAACGTGTTCGCCATGGGCAAGGGCAAGCGCTGGAACTTCATGCATTCGGACCTCTATCTCGACTTCCTCGCGGGCAATCAGGAGTTCCTGTGTACGCCTTGGGGAATGCCGACCCGCAACATCTTTGGCTGGCAGCGGCCGTGCTATCTGCTCGGCGAAGGTTATGCGAACAGCTACAAGGAACTGATGGAGACGACCGACTGGGATTCCTACGGCACCGGTCGCTACGAGAAATGCGCGAACTGCATGGCCCATTGCGGCTACGAGCCGACGGCGGCGAACGCGGTGCTCGCGCATCCGTTGCACGCCTTGAACGTTGCGCTGTTCGGCGTGCGCGCCGATGGCGAGATGGCGCCGGAGATCCCGCTCGATAACCAGCGGCCCGCGCAATACGTGTTCTCGCGCCATGTCGAGCGCAAGATCGCCGAGATGCACGCGGAGGAGAAGGCCAAGCCGGACCGGCGGCTCGACGCCGCGGAGTGAGGCGGCGCTCACGCGGCCGGACAGGCCGCGTGGCGCCTACATCCCGTACGCGACCGAGCGGCTGTTCGCGCGCCGCAGGTTGCGGTAGCGCGCCATGGCCCACAGCGGAAAGAACTTCCGGTAGCCGTGATAGCGCAGGTAGAAGACGCGCGGAAACCCCGTCGCGGTGAAGCGTTCCTCGTCCCACAGTCCGTTGGCGTTCTGGGTTCCGGCAAGAAAGGCGACGCCGCGCGCAACCGCCGGATGGTCGACCTCGCCGGCCGCCATCAGCGCGAGGAGCGCCCATGCCGTCTGTGAGGCGGTGCTCTGCGCCGGCTCGTGACCGCGATAGTCGAGCCGGTAGCTCGCGCCGTCCTCGCCCCAGCCGCCGTCGGCGTTCTGAATCGAAACGAGCCAGCCCACCGCCTTGCGGATTTCCGGCGCGTCATGGTTGAGACCTGCCGCATGCAGCGCGCACAGCACCGACCAGGTGCCGTAGATGTAATTCAATCCCCAACGGCCGTACCAGCTTCCGTCGGGCATCTGCGTCCGGCGCAGATAATCGAGCCCGCGCGCGAGCGCCGGGCTCGATTGCGGCGTTTCGCCGAGCTGGGCCAGCATGGAGACGCAGCGCGCCGCCACGTCCTCGGTCGGCGGATCGAGCAGCGCTCCATGATCGGCGAATGGGATGTTGTTGAGATACTGGTGGCTGTTGTCGACATCGAAGGCGGCCCAGCCGCCGTTCGCGCTCTGCATGCCGACCACCCATTCGCGCGCGCGCACGATCGCGGCGGCGAAGCGCGTGTCCTGGTGCGCGCTCTGCACGCGGTCCATCGCCATCACGACGACGGCCGTGTCGTCGAGGTCGGGATAATGCGCGTTGGCGTATTGGAACGCCCAGCCGCCCGGCCGCAGTTCCGGCCGCTGCACGCTCCAATCGCCGCATAGATCAAGCACCTGGCGCGGCAGCAGCCAGTCGAGCCCCTTGCGGGCCTCCGCCGTCGCGCGGTCGCCGCCTGCCTCCAGCAAGGCGTGACAGGCGAGCGCGGTGTCCCACACCGGCGAGACGCAGGGCTGGCAATAGGCCTCGCGCTCCTTGACCACCAGGAGCTTGTCGATCGCGCGCCGCGCGATCTCCCGGTCCGGATGGTCCGGCGGATAGCCGAGCACGTCGAACATCATGACCGAGTTCGCCATCGGCGGGAAGATTGCGCCGAGCCCGTCCTCGCCGTTAAGCCGTTCGTTGCAGAAGGACACCGCGGCGTTGATGGCGCGCTCGCGCAGGCTCTTCGGGAACAGCGGCTCGCACGCACGCAGCACCGAGTCGACCGCGCGGAAGAACAGAAACCACGACCATTTCTGGTGCGGGGCTTTCGCCGGCGGTCCGACCGTCATCGGCGGTTCGAGGAAAAGCTCGTCGATTCGGATTCCGCGCGGGTTGCGCGCCTTCGGCTTGAGCGTTTGCAGCACCAGGAGCGGCACGAGCGTGGTGCGCGCCCAGTAGGAAATCTTCGACAGGTGGAACGGAAACCAGCGCGGCAGCAGCATGACTTCCAGCGGCATGACGGGCACCGCGCGCCAGGAGATCACGCCGTAGAGCGCAAGGAGCGAACGCGTGAACACATTCGCGCGCGCCGCGCCGCCGAGCGCCAGGATCGCCTCGCGCGCGCGCCGCATATGATCGGCCGCGGGATCATCGCCGATCATCTTGAGCGCGAAATAGGCTTTCACGCTCGCGCTGAGATCGATCGGCCCGTCGCGGAACAGCGGCCAGCCGCCATGCGCGCCTTGCCTGCGGCGCAAATAGGCGCCGATCTTTGCTTCCAGCGCGGCGTCGGTCGGCTCGCCGAGATAGTGCTGCAGCAGAACATATTCCGAGGGAATCGTCGCATCCGCTTCGAGCTCGAACACGAAGTGGCCGTCCGGCTGTTGCTCGGCGAGCAGGCCCGCGAGCGCCCGGTCGATCCGGGCATCGAGTTTGTCGTTCACGCGGAAGCCGTGGTCGGTCGGCGACGCGGCAAGGGGGTTGTCGGCTATCATGGGCTGATTGCTTGGTCCTATGCGGCGAGCGCGAGATCGGCGGCGCGGTTGCCGGAGCGGATTGCTCCTTCGATCGTCGCCGGCAGGCCGGTCGCCGTCCAATCGCCGGCGAGGAACAGGTTGCGCCACGCAGTTTGCGCGCCCGGGCGCTTGGCGTTTTCCTCCGGGGTTGCGGCAAAGGTTGCGCGGCGCTCGCGGACGATCTGCCATGCCGGCCGTTCGCCGGACAAGCCGGTCACGGCGCACACTTCTCGCCAGATAGTGTCGGCGAGCCGCTCACGCGGTTCATTCATGAACCGGTCCGCATTGCTGGTGGTCACCGAAATGCGCCCGGGAAACGCGAACACCCATTCGGATATCCCGTTGAGCACCCCAGTCAGCGCGGGCAGGCCGGGCGGAGGCTCGGCGCGGAAATGCGTGTTCAGGATCGCGCGGAACGCGGTCGGCGCGGTGAGGCCCGGCACGAGCGCGGTTGCGGCAAAGGCGGGCGCCGCCATGATCACCGCGTCTTGCGGTCCGAGCGCGATGCGGTCGGCGCCGAAGTCGAGTTCGGTCACGCTCGCGCCGTCGCAGCGGAGCGCCCGCAATTCGTGTCCGAGCCGGATCGCCGCGCCCGCCTTCGCAAGATAGGCGAGGGCCGGCTCGACGAACGCCGTCCCGAGGCCGTCGCGCGCGATGCGCGGACGGCAGGCCTCGCCGCCGCGCGCGAGCGTCTCGCGAATGATCGCGCCCGCGAGCGCCGCCGAAGCCTCGCGCGGCTCGGTGTTCAGCGCCGCCGTCAGCAGCGGCGCGAGCAGCCGGTCGTAGAGCGGGCCGGCGCAGTGGATGATCTCGGCGATCGGCCGGTCGGGGGCGAACAAGAGCCGCGCGAGCCGCAGATAGTCGAGCGGACGCGTGTCCGGCACGCGCCGGGCCGCGTCGAATATCCACCAGGGGAAGCGGCCGTCGTTCAGGCGCAGCGTCCATCCCCGCCCGGTGGCGAGATCGAAAAACGGGAACTCGGCTTTGTCCGGGCCCACCAGAAGGCTTTCGCTGCCGATCGTGCGCGCATAAGCGAAGGCGGCATGGTTGCCGGTGAGCAGGAGATGGTTGCCGTTGTCGATCACGAGGCCGGTCGCGTGATCGTGATAGGAGCGGCACCGTCCGCCCGGCATCGCGGTCGCCTCGTGCAGCATGACGCTTGCGGGCGACGCGACGAGCCGGACCGCCGCGGCGAGCCCGGCCAAGCCGCCGCCGATGATATGGACGGCGCGCGGCATCAGACGAACCCGTATTGCACGACGATGCGCAAGAGATGCAGCCGGCCGATGCGAACCGGCGAGCGCGGCGCCGTCCATCCGCGGGCTATCAGCTGGTCGAGAATGGCGCGGTAGACCTTGCCCATGATGCGGGGCGCCCGCACGCTCTGGCGCGAGCAGCGGTCCATGATCGCGTCGGCTTGCGCGAAATGGTCGCTCGCGCGCTGGACGAGCCCCGCGCAGACCGTTCCGAGCGCCGGATCCGAGACCACCGCCTGCGGGTCGTCGCCTTCGATCCCCGATCCCCGCAGCAGCTCGCGCGGAAGATAGAGCCGTCCGATGCTGGCGTCCTCGTCGAGGTCGCGCAAAATATTTGTGAGTTGCAGCGCCCGGCCGAGATGATGAGCGAGAAGCTGGCCGTCGGACTCGCCGACGCCGAAGATGCGCACGGAAAGCCGGCCCACCGCGCTCGCTACGCGATCGCAATAGAGATCGAGCCGAGCCAGATCCGGCGCGCGGATGTCCTCGGCCGCATCCATCTCCATGCCCTCGATCACGGCGATGAAGTCTTCCTTGCGCAGTCCGAACTCGGCGATGGCGCGCGCCAGCGCTTGATGCTCGGGCGGCGCGGCGCCGGCATAGAGCGCGTCGATCTCGGCGCGCCAGCGCGCGAGCCCAGCCAGGCGCTCGCGGCGGGGCGCCGCCGAATCGGCGATGTCGTCGATGCGCCGGCAGAAGGAATAGACTTCGAACATGCCGTCGCGCCGAGCGCGCGGCAGAATCCGCATCGCGAAATAGAACGAACTGCCGGCGGCGCGGCCCGGCGCACCCATGTCCTGATCATCGGTTCTAAGAGCGAAGTCTGTCATGTCGGACGCCGATGAATACAGGAGACGACAGATTAGTCACGCGCCGGCTGTGGATTGGTGGGCCCCCCGCGCGAGAGCCGACCCCACAGGCCCCGCACGATTCCGAACAACCCTAGCGCAGCAACCGCCGGTTTGGCGAGGTGGACGCGTTCGCTCAACGGGTCGCGGGTTTGCAGAATATGCGCCAGCCGCTCGGCGAGCGTCTGGATGACGGCGATCTCGAGCGCAAGCCGCGGGTCGTGCACCTGGCTCGCGAAACCGCTGCTGGTCGCGAGCAGCCCGGCGGTGCGTTGCGCGAGCTTGGCGATGCACGCGCGCAGCGCGGGCGAGGCGCGCGCCTCGCCGAGCGCTTCGACGCCCACTCCCTCCGCCGCAAGCGCATCGAGAGGAATGTAGACGCGATCGAGGCTGCGGTAGTCCGCCCCGCAATCCTGCAGGTGATTGATGATCTGCAGCGCCGCGCACAGGGCGTCATTCGCCGGCCAGGTCGCGCGGCTTTCGCCGTGCACATCGAGCACGAAGCGGCCGACCGGCATGGCCGAATAGGTGCAATAGCCGATCAGGTCGTCGAAATCGGCGTAGCGGCGCTTGGTCACATCGAGCCGAAAGGCGGTCAGCAGATCCTGGGCATGGCGCGGAGAAAGTCCCCGCTCGGCGAGCGCCGCTCTCAGCGCGGTTCCTTGCGGCTCGTCCGTCGCCGGACCCAACAGGCTTTCTTCGAGGCGGTCGAGATGCGCCAGCTTGTCTTGGTCGGCGAGCGTCGGATGATCCGCGATGTCGTCGGCGACGCGGACGAACTCATAGAACGCGAGAATGATCGCCCGATGACGCGGATGGACAAGCCAGGAGGCGACGGGGAAATTCTCGTCGCGTGACCCCTTGCCCGATCGCAATGCGGCGGCGCTGTCGATCACCGGCTCAGCCCGGCCCCCTTTATGCTCGCAGCGAAGGCGCCCATTGAACCGGATGGAAGCGGAAGCAGTTGGGACGGCGTGAAACAAGGTCGCGTGCGCCTGCGAGGCGAATGTAGAAGCCATCAGAAATCAGGTGACTGATGGGAGGGCCGGACCGCCCGCGGCGGCCGGAAAGCTCATTAACGCTACGGCCGCCGAGGCTGCCCAACCCTGCCGGAGTCCAAAGCATGGGCCACCGCGCAAGTCAACGGACCGACCGGGCCGGCCGCGGCCCGGCCAACGGGGCGGGTGTACGAATGGGCTCGTGTCGGATACCTTGTGCGCTCAACGGGATGTGGTGCGCCAGTGCATGGGGGCTCACTTGCTGCGCATGACCAATGATACCGACTCGGCCGCCGCCGCCAATGCGGCGTTCCAGCAACGGCTCGACCGCGTGGCGAGCGATATGGAAGCTCTGCTCGACCGCCTGCTCGCGCCCAAACCGGTGAATGACGAGCGCGCGCGCCCGGCGCGTCTGCTCGACGCGATGCGCTACGCGACGCTCGGCGGCGGCAAGCGCTTTCGCCCGTTTCTGGTGGTGGAGACCGCCGGCTTGTTCGCCGGGCCGCGCTCGCAGGCGCTGATGGTCGCGAGTGCGGTCGAATTCGTGCACTGCTATTCGCTCGTGCATGACGATCTCCCGGCCATGGACAATGACGACCTGCGGCGCGGGAGGCCGACGACCCACCGGGCCTTCGACGAAGCGACCGCGATCCTCGCGGGCGACGGGCTGCTGACGCTCGCCTTTGACGCCCTGTCGCGTCCCGACACCCATCCCGATCCGGCGGTGCGCATCGAGCTCGTGTCGGCGCTCGCCCAGGCCTCCGGCCTGGGCGGCATGGTGGGCGGGCAGACCCTCGATCTCGCTGCGGAGGGCCGCTTTACGAACGGGGTCTCCCAACGCCTCGGGCAGCAGGATATCGAGACGCTCGAAGCGATGAAGACGGGCGCATTGCTGCGGTTCTCCTGCGTGAGCGGCGCCATTCTCGGCCAGGCCGACCGCAGCGCCCGGCTTGCGCTCGACCGCTACGGCGCGGCGATCGGCAAGGCGTTCCAGATCGCCGACGACCTGCTCGACGCCGAGGGCGATCCCGCGATGGTCGGCAAGGCGACCAACAAGGATGCTGCGGCGCACAAGGCGACCTTTGTACGCATTCTGGGCATTGAAGGCGC
>CAYGZV010000049.1:0-18855 GCA_964354425.1 uncultured Rhodoplanes sp.
CTTTACGCCGTCTCCTGGGCCTCGCGGAGGGAAAGGCCGCCTGGGCGATTCCGTGGCCGTGCGTACACGAGTTCCTCGCGATAACCACGCACCCTCGCATCTATGATCCGCCTACGCCCCTCGCCGCGGCGCTTAACCAGATCGATGCTTGGTTGGAATCGCCAACGCTGGTGCTGCTCACTGAATCGGATCAGCACTGGCCGGAATTGCGCGCCGTGCTGTTGGCGGGCCAAATAACCGGACCTCGCGTTCACGACGCGCGCATCGCTGCGCTGTGCCGGCAGCACGGCGTCCGCGAATTGTGGTCCGCCGACCGTGATTTCGGCCGATTTCCCGAGCTGAATGTAGTTAATCCGCTGCTGTAAGTGCGTGCTGACGAGGAAGTTTAGTCGACACGCTGCGCCCGCTTTGCCCGCGGCGCGAACCATGATGGTTGCCTCACTGACGCAGCGCGCCCGCGATCATGAGCGCGCCGCCGCCCATCACCACCGCGTCGAGAATGGCCGTGTGCGCCGAGAGCGGCAATCGCTTGACCAGCGCCTTCGCGATGAACGCGCCGGGAAACGCCACGAGCCCGATCAGCACCGCGACCGCGATCACCTGGGCGGTGACGGCGCCCGCGATCCCGAATACGCCGACCTTCACCAGCCCGATAGCGATCGAGATCGCCGCGTCCGTCGCGATCACGGCCGCGCCTTCGAGCCCGGCCGCCATCAGAAGCGCAAGCAGCATCGCGCCCGCGCCGGTGGTGCCGCCGACCACGCCGCCCCATCCGACGGCGGCGGCGGCAAGCCCCGGCCGGCCGAGCCGGAAGCCGCGCCGCCGCAGGACGCGCCGCAGCGGCACGCTCGCGACCATCATCGTCCCGATCACGAGGAGCGCCCCTCGCCCCGTCAGCCTTGTGTAGCCCCAGGCGCCGAGCGCGCAGGTGGGCATGGCCGCGACGAGCACGAGGGCCGCCGGTCGCCAGGCGATCGCCTTGAAGAAGGCGGTCGCGCGGCTCGCATTGGTGAACAATGACGCAAGCGCAATGATCGGCACGACCGGCTCGGGCCCGACAATCGGCACCAGCACCAGCGGCATCAGCGCGCCCGTGCCGTAGCCCGCGACCCCGCCGATCACCGAGGTCACCACGGCCGCGACGGCGATCAGCGCCAATTGCCAGAGCGAGATATCGTACACGGCCCGTGATGGGTCAGGACGGCGGTTCAGCGCGATGCGGTTCGGCGATCATGCTGGCGATCGCCTCGATCTCGCTGCCCGTTTCGGGGAAGCCGGCGGCGATCCAGGCCTGTTCGGCCGCGTGCATGGCCGCGCCGAGCGCCGGGCCTTTCGCCACCCCGCGCGCGATGAAGTCGGCCGCGCGCAGCGGAAAGGCGGGGACCGGCCAGCGCCGCGGCAGGCCCGCAAGCGCCTGCCAGTCCGCATCCAAGGCGCCTGCTCCGGAGCGCGCCCAGGCGAGCATGACCCGGTCGGTGTAGGGTTCCGCGCCGAGCCGGTACAGCAAGGCGCGCCGGTCGTGCTCGCCGATCGCCGGCGAGAGCCGCCGCCAGCCCTCCGCCATCATGCGCAGGCGGCGATGCTCGGCATTGGCGAGCCGCAGCCGCTCGCTCAGGCGATCGGCATCCTCCTCGACGAGGACCGCGAGCGCGCCGAGCCGCCGCACCGCATTGGGCGAAACTCCGATCGCCGCCTCGATGCTCACCAGATTGGCGATGCTCGCGAGCTGGGCGACGCCGCCGAGCACGAGTTGGAGCAGGCCCGCGTCGGACATATTGGTCAGCGTCGGCGCGGCGAGCGGCGCGACGAGCAGCTTGAACAGCTCCATGCGCACGCGTTCGCGCGAAAGCCCGCGCAGGCCTTCGCGTCCGGCGATGCAGGCATGCAGCCCGGCCCGGTCGGAGTGGCCGTCCCCGTACAGCGCGTGGAAGCGGAAAAAGCGCAGGATGCGCAGATAATCCTCCGCGATGCGCTTCGCCGGATCGCCGATGAAACGCACCCGGCGCGCCTTGAGATCGGGCAGCCCGCCGACATAGTCGTGCACGGTTCCGTCGGCCGAGATCGACAGCGCGTTGATGGTGAAATCGCGCCGCTCGGCGTCCGCCCGCCAGTCGCGGCCGAAGGCGACCTTGGCCTTGCGCCCGAACGTCTCCACGTCCTCGCGCAGCGTCGTCACCTCGAACGGATGGCCATGCGCGACGATGGTGACCGTGCCGTGCTCGACCCCCGTCGGCACCGCCTTGAAGCCGGCGGCGAGCGCGCGGCGGGTGACTTCCTCGGGCGTCGCGGTCGTGGCGAGGTCGATGTCGCCCGGCGGCTCGCCCAGAAGGGTGTTGCGCACCGCGCCCCCGACGATGCGCCCTTCCTCGCCGTCGCCGTTCAACACGGCGAGCACCGCCGCGAGCGGCTCCGCCGTGAGCCAGCGGGCATGATTGAGTTGCGTCGCCTCCGCCCGAGTCATTGCGCTGTTCCGGGCACCAGCCGCCCATTCTCCATATGGGCGGGCACGTAGGTCGAACTCGGCGGCGCGCCGCCGAACTGCGCCATCACGACGAAGCTGACGATCATCAGCAGGAAGGCGGCAAGCGTGAGCCAGCCTAGCACCGGCACGCTCCACGCTTTTACATCGAGCACGCCTTCGCGGGTCGCCCAGACGAAGATCGCATAGGCGATGAAGGGCGCGAGAAACAGCGATATCTCGATGAGGAACGGGCGGATCATGTGGGTTGAAGGCAGCTCTTCCGTGGGAGAGTCATTCCGCAAGCCGGGCGAAGCGAGGCTGTCCGAAAGAGTATCGATTCCGGGCGCACCGCTGCGCGGCGCCCCGGAATGGCTGCGAAACGGTCATCCGGTTGAGGCCTCATCCTTCGTATACTCTCTCATACAGGTTCCGCAGAATGCCGGCGGTGACCCCCCAGATATAACGATCGCCATACGGCATCGCATAGAAGCGCCGCATGATTCCTTTCCATTCGCGGCTGTGCAGCGCGTGGTTCTGCGCATCCATCAGGAAGGCGAGCGGCACGTCGAAGGCGCTCTCGACCTCGTGCGCATTCAGCGCGAGGGCGTAGTCCGGGGCGACGCGGCCGACCAGCGGCAGGATGCGATAGCCGCTGAAAGTGAGATAGAGGTCGAGATAGCCGATCGGCTCGACAAGGCGCGGGTCGAGCCCGATCTCCTCCTGCGCTTCGCGCAGCGCCGCCGCACACGGATCGACATCGCCCGGATCGATACTGCCGCCCGGAAACGCGATCTGACCAGGGTGGTTCGGCAGATGCGACGTGCGTTGGGTGAGAATGACGCCGGGCTCGGGCCGGTCGACCACCGGGATCAGCACCGCAGCCGGCCGCAAGGGCCGCACCTCCATGCGCTCCCACAGAACGGGATCGAGGTCGAGATCGCCGCGCACCGCCGTCTGGGTCGGGTCGGTCAAGGCGACCGGAACATCAAGTGTCAGCCGTGCGAGCGCGCGCGCGAAGAAATCCTGCCCGGCGCCGACCAGGTCCTCCGCCGGCTCGAAAACCGTCATCAGCCGTATTCCCTCAAGCTGTCGGCGGGCGCCATCGCGAAGAAAGCATCCTGCGAGGCGACGCCGAACATGCGCCGGCCCTCGACCATGCGTTCCTCGCCCATCTCGACGAGATCATAAAACAGCGCCCGCGTCACTTTGGCCCACAGGCCGCGCCGCACATGCAGATAAGGCTTGAGCCCGCCGGTTCCAGCCTCGGGATCGAAGCGCAGCCCATGTTCGCTCCCGCATGTCACCCAATCGTCCACATTAGTGCGGAAATGCAGCGTCCGGCTGCGGCCCGCTTGCTCCGCCGCGTCCGCCTCGATCCGCATCTCGACCGCGAGAAACGGCGCGTCCTCGACCACGAGGCCGCACTTTTCAACTGGCGTGACAAGGAAATAGCGGTCATCCTCGCGCTTGAGGACGGACGCGAAGAGCTTCACCAACGCCGGCCGGCCGATCGGGGTCTTCTGATAGAACCAGGCGCCGTCCGCCGCGATGCGCATATCGATCTCGCCGCAATAGGGCGGATTCCACAGATGGACTGGAGCCGGCCCTCTGCTCGCGAAGCTTTGCGCGGCGCCGGTGATCGAATCGAGCGCACCAGCGCCGATCTGCCCTTCCTTCGCCATGGTTCGACCTACTGTGAAGCGAGCCGTTTCGGCGACTCGGAACCGCGGAAATCTTGGCGCGGTTGATGCATGGGTTCGACGGCTGATCGTCATGACATGACGGCGCCAAGGCGACAAGGAGATGCCCGATGGGCGTTGCGAGCGGCGACAATATGGAACAGTTGCACGACATGATCGTGCGCGCCGCGGAGACCACCGCCGTGCATGTGCGCAGCGCCAAGGCCGCGGTGAGCGCCGTGATCTTCGGTCAAGATCGAGTGATCGAGCACGCGATCATCACCGTGCTTTCGGGCGGCCATGCCCTTCTGGTCGGGGTGCCCGGCCTCGCCAAGACGAAGCTCGTCGACACCATGGGCGTCGTGCTCGGGCTCGACGCAAAGCGCATCCAGTTCACTCCCGACCTGATGCCGTCCGACATTCTCGGCAGCGAGGTGCTGGAGGAAAGCCCCGCCGGCAAGCGCAGCTTCCGGTTCATTCGGGGCCCGGTCTTCGCGCAGCTCCTGATGGCCGACGAGATCAACCGCGCGAGCCCGCGCACGCAATCCGCGCTCCTCCAGGCGATGCAGGAGCAGCATGTCACGGTCGCCGGCGCGCGCCACGATCTGCCGAAGCCGTTCCACGTGCTCGCGACGCAGAATCCGCTGGAACAGGAGGGGACCTATCCCCTGCCGGAAGCGCAGCTCGACCGCTTCCTCATGGAGATCGACGTCGACTATCCCGACATCGAGGCGGAACGGCGGATCATATTCGATACGACCGGAGCGGAAGAGACCAAGCCGAAGCCGGCCATGACGTCCGACGACCTGATCTCGGCGCAGCGGCTGGTGCGCCGGCTGCCCGTGGGCGAGTCGGTGATCGAGGCGATTCTGACGCTGGTGCGCTCGGCGCGGCCTGGCTCCGAGGCCGCCGAAGGCCGGCTGATCGCCTGGGGTCCGAGTCCGCGCGCGAGCCAGGCGCTGATGCTCGCGGTGCGCGCCCGCGCGCTGCTGGACGGACGCTACGCGCCCTCGATCGACGACGTCGTCGCGCTTGCCGAGCCGGTCCTCAAACATCGCATGGCCCTCACTTTTGCCGCGCGCGCCGACGGCGAGACCGTTCCCGGCGTGATCGGCCGCCTCAAGGCGCGGGTCGGATAGCGCGCATGGCGGCGTCCCCCGCGTTGCAGCATGAATCAGTCGCGCTCGGCCGGGCCGCGGGCGCAGCGCGTGGGCTCGCGGACGCCATGCCGCGGCTCGTCCTGGAGGCGCGCCGGGTCGCCGCGACCATCATTCACGGGCTGCATGGAAGGCGGCGCGCCGGACCGGGAGAGAATTTCTGGCAGTACCGCCGTTTCATCTCGGGCGAGTCGGCGGCGAGCGTCGACTGGCGGCGCTCGGCGCGCGACGAGCACCTCTATGTGCGCGAGCAGGAATGGGAAGCGGCTCACACGTTCTGGATCTGGACCGATCGCTCCGCGTCGATGGACTTCGCCTCCAGGCTCGCGCAGGAGAGCAAGCTTGAGCGCGCGCTCGTGGTCGCGTTGGCGCTCGCCGAAGTGCTCGTGCAGGGCGGCGAGCGCGTCGGCATTCCCGGCGTGATGCCGCCGACCGCAAGCCGGAACGTCATCGACAAGATCGCCCGGGCCTTCGTCCATGACGCCGGTGAGCGCGCGAGCCTTCCGCCGTCATTCTCCCCTGCCCCGCTGTCGGAATTCCTACTTCTGTCCGACCTGTGGAGCCCGATATCCGACATCCGCGCAACGCTGGCCCGGCTTTCGGCGGCGGGCGCGCACGGGCATGTGGTGCAGATCGTCGACCCGGCGGAGGAGACCTTTCCCTATTCCGGACGCATCGAGTTCATCGAGCCGGAAGGCGCCGGCGCGATCACCGCCGGACGGGCGGAAACCTGGCGCCGCGACTATGAGGCGCGCGTCGATCTTCATCGCAGCGAGATTCGCGCCCAGACCGACCGCAGCGGATGGAGCTTCATCGTCCATCGCACCGACCGGCCGTCGACCGACCTGCTCCTGCAATTGCATGCGCGACTCTCCGCAGGCCATGCCGCGTTCGGCGCCGATCAAGGGCGCGGGGCGCTGGTGAGGCCCGCATGATCCCCGGCTTGCCGCTCGCTTTCGCCCAGCCGCTCGTTCTCATCGGCCTGCTCAGCCTGCCGGTGCTGTGGTGGCTGCTGCGACTCATTCCGCCGCGTCCGCGCCGAATCGACTTCCCGCCGACGCGGCTGTTGTTCGAGATCGCGCCGAGGGAGGAAACGCCGGCGCGCACACCCTGGTGGCTGACGCTGCTGCGACTTGCGCTCGCCGCGCTCGTGATCCTCGCGGCCGCCGGCCCGATGTGGAATCCGCCGGTGGCGACCGCGACGAGCGGCGCGCCGCTGATGCTCCTGATCGACGACGGATGGGCGGCGGCCTCCACCTGGGATGCGCGGCTCACCGCGGCGCAGGAGCTGATCGCGCGCGCGCAAGCGGACCGGCGCGGCGTCGCGCTCGTGCCGCTGTCGGAGCCCGCGCGCAACATCTCGCTGGAAACGGCGGATGCGACCGGCGCACGGCTTCGCCTGCTCAGGCCCAAGCCGCATGCGGTCGAGCGTGCGGAAATCCTTCCCGCGATCGCGCGATTCGTGGCGGCGACCCCGGAGCTGGAGATCGTGTGGCTCGCCGACGGCGTCGATCTCGGCGGCGGCGGCGACTTCGCCGCGGGCTTGTCGCGCATGATCGAGCGGCGGCCGGTGACGGTGGTCGCGGGCGGCCTCAGGCCGGCGCAGGCGCTGACCGCCGCGGAGAACGCGGCGGCGGGCCTCAGCGTAAAGGTGCTGCGCGCGGCGACCGACGGCGACAGCGCCGGCGTCGTGCGCGCGCTCGATCTGAAGGGGTTGCCGGTGAGCGAAGCAAACTTCGCCTTCAAGCCGGGCGATCTGGAGACCGAGGCGCGCTTCGATCTGCCGACCGAAATCCGCAACGACATAGCGCGCCTCGAAATCGCGGGAGAGCGTTCGGCCGGCGCGGTCGAACTGCTCGACAAGCGCTGGCGGCGGCGCACCGTCGGCGTGGTGACGGGCGCGACCGCGGAAACGGCGCAGCCGCTGCTCGCCTCGACCTACTATCTCGCGCGCGCGCTCGGGCCCTTCGCCGACGTGCGATTGGCGCAGCGGCAATCGCCGGGCGACGCGGTCAATCAGTTCATCGAGCAGCGCCTCCCCATGCTGGTGCTTGCCGATGTCGGCAATGTCGCCGGCCCCGCGCGTGACCGGCTCGCGCGCTGGGTCGAGGACGGCGGCATGCTGGTGCGTTTCGCCGGGCCGCGCCTCGCCGCGGCCGACGACGAGCTCGTGCCGGTGCGGCTGCGCCGCGGCGGCCGCATTCTCGGCGGCAGCCTGAGTTGGGAGAAGCCGCAGCAGCTCGGAGCGTTTTCGCGCGAGGGCCCGTTCGCCGGCATGGAGACGCCGACCGATGTCACGGTGACCCGCCAGGTGCTCGCCGAGCCCGACGCGACGCTCGCCGACAATAGCTGGGCGACGCTCGCCGACGGCACGCCGCTCGTGACTGCGGCCAAGCGCGGCAAGGGCATGGTCGTGCTGTTCCACGTGACCGCCGATACGCGATGGTCGGATCTGCCGCTGTCGGGCGCCTTTGTTGACATGCTCAAGCGCATTGTCGGCCTCGCCGGCGCGGTCGGGCCGGGCGACGCGGCGCAAGGGACGACCGCCGCAAACAGCGCGAGCACCGCGCAGGAGGTCGTCGCCCCGTCGCGCATTCTCGATGGATTCGGCGTCTTCGGTCCGCCTCCGCCGACGGCGCGGCCGGTCCCGGCTGGCTATTCCGGACGTGCGAGCGCCGACAATCCGCCCGGTTTCTACGGCCCGCCGGAGGGCCTGCTTGCCGTCAACACGCTCGCCGCGAGCGACCGGCTGCGCCCGCTCGACCTGTCGGCGCTGAACGCGCGCATCGAGCCCTATCGCACCGCCGAGCCGCAGGACCTGCGCGGCCTGATCTTCCTCGCCGCGCTCGCGCTCTGCCTGATCGACGCGCTCATCGTGTTCTGGCTCGCGGGCGGCATCCAGCGCCTGTTCGGCTGGCGCCGCGCGCCGGCGGCGATTCTGCTCGGGCTTGCGCTCGCACTCGCGGCGCCGCATGCCGGCCGGGCCCAGTCCGCGCCCGACAATTTCGCCGTGAAAGCGACCGAAAGCACGCATCTCGCCTACGTCATCACCGGCAATGCCGAGGTCGATGCGATCAGCAAATCGGGGCTGCAGAGCCTTACCGTGTTTCTCGCCCAGCGCACCGCGCTCGAAGCCGGCGAGCCGACGGGGCTCGACATTGCGCGCGACGAACTCGCGTTCTTCCCGCTCATCTATTGGCCGATCGTGCCGGATGCGCCGAAGCCGTCGCCGGAGGCGCTCGCGCGCATCGACACCTATATGAAACAGGGCGGCACGATCCTGTTCGACACGCGCGATGCGGTCGAAGCGCCGCCCGGCCCGGGCGGCGAAACCAGGACTCCCGGGATGGTGGCGCTGCGCGCGATCCTGTCCTCGCTCGACATACCCGAGCTCGAGCCGGCGCCGAACGAGCACGTGCTCACCAAGACGTTCTTTCTCCTGCGCGACTTCCCGGGCCGCTTCACCGCCGGCCGGCTATGGGTCGAAGCGATGCCGACCGAGACCGACGAGCCTGCTGAGCAACGCCCCGTGCGCGGCGGCGACGGAGTGTCGTCGATCATTATCACCGCGAACGATCTCGCCGGTGCCTGGGCGACGCGCCCCGACGGCCAGGCGATGCTGCCGCTCGTTCCCAACGAGCCGCGCCAGCGCGAATTCGCCTTCCGCGCCGGCGTCAACATCGTGATGTATGCGCTGACCGGCAACTACAAGGCCGACCAGGTGCATGTCCCCGCTTTGCTCGAACGGCTGGGCCAGTAGGAGCCTAACTTGAATTTCGGCATCTCGTTCGCCCCGCTCGTTCCGTCCTATATGCTGTGGGCCGCGCTCGCGGCGGCGGCAGTCGTCGTCGCGCTGCTGTTCGTCGCCCGCGGCCGCGGCGCGGCGCTTCGCGCGCTCGCGCTCGCCCTCCTCATCGCCGCGCTCGCCAATCCGTCGTTCACCCGGGAGGACCGCGATCCCCTCCCCTCCGTCGCCGTGCTCGTCGTCGACAAGAGCGCGAGCCAGAATTTCGGCGACCGCGCGGCGCAGACGGACAGCGCGCGCGCCGCCCTGACCGAGCGCCTGCAGCGCATCCAGGGCCTCGAACTGCGCACGGTCGAAGCCGGCCAGTCGGATGGCGAGAGCGACGGCACCCGCCTGTTCGCCGCGGTGGGCCAGGCGCTCGCCGACGTGCCGCCGGAGCAGGTCGCGGGCGCGATCCTGCTCAGCGACGGCCGCGTCCACGACGCGCCGGCGGATGCGAGCGCGCTCGGCTTCGCCGCGCCCGTGCATGCGCTCGTCACCGGGCATCGCGGCGAGCGCGATCGCCGGGTGGCGCTCGTCTCGGCGCCGCGCTTCGGCATTGTCGGTCAGCAGCAGACCGTATCGTTCCGCGTCGAGGACACCGGCGTGCCGCGCGGACCGGCCGAGGTGCGGATCAGCCGCGACGGCGAACTGCTCGAACGGCGCACCGTCCGCTCCGGCGACACGGTGCGCGTGCAGGTGCCGGTCCCGCATGCCGGGGCGAACATCGTCGAGATTGAAGCCTCCCCTCTCGAGGGCGAACTGACCCCGCTCAACAATCGCGCGGTCGTGCCGATCGAGGGCGTGCGCGACAAGCTGCGCGTGCTGCTCGTGTCCGGCGAGCCGCATGCCGGCGAGCGCACCTGGCGCAACCTGCTCAAGTCCGACGCCAATGTCGATCTCGTGCATTTCACCATTCTGCGCCCGCCGGAAAAGCAGGACGGCACGCCGATCAACGAGCTGTCGCTGATCGCGTTTCCGACGCGCGAACTGTTCCAGCAGAAGATCAGCGAATTCCAGCTCATCATTTTCGACCGCTATGCGCGCCAGGGCGTGCTGCCGATCATCTATTTCGACAATATCGCCCGCTATGTGCGCGAAGGGGGCGCGGTGCTGATCGCGGCGGGGCCGGATTATGCGTCGCCGACAAGCCTCTGGCGCACCCCGCTAGAACCGATTCTGCCGGCCGAGCCGAGCGGACAGGTCACCGAGGCGGCCTATCGCGCCGAACTGAGCGCGCTCGGCCGCCGCCATCCGGTGACGCGCGGGCTCGAGGGCGCGAACGAAACTCCGCCGCGCTGGAGCCGCTGGTTCCGCCTCGTCGACGCGACCGCCACCGACGGGATGACGGTCATGCAGGGGCCGGAGAACAAGCCGGTGCTCGTGCTCGCGCGCGAGGGTGAAGGGCGCGTCGCGCTGCTCCTCTCCGACCAGATCTGGCTGTGGGCGCGCGGCTATGAAGGCGGCGGGCCGCATATCGACCTGCTGCGCCGGCTCTCGCATTGGCTGATGAAGCAGCCCGATCTCGAAGAGGAGGCGCTGCGCATGTTCGTGCGCGGGCGCGATCTCGTCGTGCAGCGCCAGACCATGGGCGAGAGCGTGGAACCCGTGACCCTGACCTCGCCCTCGGGGGGAACGCGCACCCTCACCCTCGATGCGGGCGAAGCGGGCATCTGGCGCAAGAGCGTCGAGGCGAACGAGCTCGGCCTGTGGCGCGCAAGCGACGGCAAGCTCACCGCGCTCGTCAATGTCGGGCCGGCCAATCCGCGCGAATTCTCCGAGGTGACCTCGACCACCGAGGTGCTGGCGCCGCTCGCGCATGCGACCGGCGGCGATTCGCGCAGGCTCGCGGAAACGGCGGGGGCCGGCGTCGACGTGCCGCGCGTGGTCGCGGTGCGGTCGAGCGATGCCTATCGCGGCGAGGGCTGGATCGGCCTGAAAATGCGCCAGGCAAGCGTCGTGCGCGGCGTCGGCGTGCTGCCCGTATTCGCCGGCCTGCTCGGCCTGCTGCTGCTGATCGGCAGCCTCGCCGCCACCTGGGCGCGCGAGGGGCGGTGACGGCTGCGACGGTTTCGCGGACCTGCAATAAATCTAGGCGAAGTGGCGGCCTAGCAGCCTCGGCAGATCTGCATGGCTTTTTTGACGCGCTCGTCAGCGGCTTTCACGACCTTTTCCATCGCAGACGCAGACGCTCGTAACCGGTCCGTCGCTGGCTTCACGGCCGATAGTTTCAGCAGCGTCGATCGCCGCACCGCGCCGCTCGATTTCCCCGCCTCTCCAGGCGCGGCCGTGGCGATCGTTTTTCGGTCAGGATTTTTGGCCGTCGACGACGATCCGGCGCGGCCCTGCAGAGCATTCCCGTCCCGCTCCGAAGCGGGGCTTCCTGTCGGGCGCGCGGCGACCCGCACCGCGGCGTTGCGCGATGTCTTCTCCGGGAGCGCGCGTTCGCGGCCCGGCGCAGGCTTCGCCGGCGACGGTTTCGACACCGGCGGCATCGACGGCTCGGATGTGGCCCGTTTCCCCGCTTTGGCCGGCGTGGCGGACAGGCTTTTCGACTCCGCCGATCCCGCCGATAATTTCATTGGCGATTGGCCGGTGGGCGCCAATGACGCGGTGCGCACCGGCGAAGAGGTTCGGTTCTGCGCAGCGCCGCGCGCTGTCGCATCCCGGGCCGGCCGCGGCGCGGATTTGCTTTGCGCAACCTCCTTGGCGGCAACCGCTCGCGCCGCCTGCGGTCCCGACGAACGCGTTGATGCAGACGTCGACCGCGCAGCAACGGCAATCGATCTTCCTGATTTCGCCGGCGTGCTCGAAGCGCGTCGCAGATCGTCGGACGCGGCTGACGAACCCGGCTTCCGCGCGGGTTTTTCGGGGATCAGCAACGATGCGGTTCGGACGAGCAGAAGTCTCCGGTTTCGCGCAGCAGCGCTTTCCGTCACGCGCGGCGCCGCCCGTTTCGCCCCGCTGGCGCGAGGAGCGGCGTTCCGCCGGTCAGAAGTTTCGGGAAGCAAGGCGGCTTCGCGCACCTTGCGTTCGACCTTGACGGCGAAAACGCTTGGCCGCTCCTTCAACAGCGCTGCAAGCTGACCACACGACGCGGGGGTGGTGATCTTGTCTTTTTCGTCGTCGTCCGCGCGCCCGAGCGCCACCCACTCCTCGACCGACCGACCGGTGATGGCGCGTACATAATGGCGCGTTTGCCCCGGCATGCCGCCGCGCCCGGCGATGAAGTCGCGCAGGCGGCCCGGCCCGGCATTGTAGGCGGCGGCGGCTAGGCCGAGATTGCCGAACTCGCCGCGCAGCTCCGCCAGAAACGCCGCCGCCTCGGGAAGCGCCGTGTGCGGATCGAGCGGATCGAGCAGCCCGCGCTCCGCCGCCGTATACGGCATGAACTGCGCGATCCCCTGCGCGCGCAAGCCGCTGCGCGTCAGCGGACCGACCGCTCTTGGCTGAAACCGGCTCTCTTCCCAGATAACCCGGGCGAAGAATTCGAGCGGCAATCCGTTTGCCGCCGCGGCGTGTTCGAGGGCCGAGCACATCGCGTTGATCGCGTCCGCGACGTCGGCTTTCGCCGGTTCCTCCGCCGGCGGCTCGCGCGTTGCCGCCGCACTTCCCGGTTTTTCCCGATCCGCTGGTTCGCTGTCCGGGGCGGGCGGCTGTGCGGGCGCATCGATGGCGGGTTTTTGCGTCGCCTGTTTGCCGGGCGCCGCGCGATTGTCCTTTCCGATCGGAGGCGGTGCGGGCTCGCCGGTGGGTGGCGGCGTGGGTCCGTCGACCACGGACGTCTCCTGCGCCGCCGCCCGCTCCAACGGCTTGGCGCATACCGGCTCAGGGCATTCGGCTGCGCGCGCCGCGCCCCCCGCTAGCAGCGTGAGCAAACCGGCAGCCGCGCTCAATGCGCGTAGGTCCACCAAGGTCCGCCTCATGGCGCTAATCTCACGGCAAGAGAATGGCTCTTCCGCAAATTGGTTCCGGGTTAAAAATGAAATCATCGATTAGGTGGACGCAGATAACCGGCTCGTAGTCACTCCCGGCTAGTATTTCCCACCGACATTCACGGCGCGCAGCGTGCGATGTATCTCGTCATCGACAACCGCATCATGCGGCGGCGAGCTTGGGGGCCGATTTCGGCTTCAGGCCGCCAAGCGCCGATCACAGCAGCCGCCAGCGGCAACGGACTCCGTCCTTCAACGCGCGGAGATCGCTATCACCGACCGGCGCTCGCCGGGAAGGGCTTGCCGCCCATGACCGTCCCGAGCACCTTGATGTCCTTCAACTCGTCGGGCGCGGCGACCTCGAGCGGATTGCGGTCGAGAATGGTGAAGTCGGCGAGCTTGCCCGCCACGATCGAGCCCTTCTTGTCGTCCTGCCCGAGCAGATAGGCCGCGCCGAGCGTCACCGCGTGCAGCGCTTGCGGAACCGTAATGCGTTCGCCCTCGCCGAGGACCCGTCCCGACATGGTTTTGCGCGCCGTCGCCGTCCACATCGCAAACAGCGGGTTGACCGGCGTGACGGAGGCGTCCGAATGCAGGCTGAAGGGAATTCCCATGCGCTGCGCGCTTCCCGCAGGATTCATGCGCCGCGCCCGATCCGGTCCGACAAATGTCGAATAATGCAGGTCGCCCCAGAAGTAGATGTGGTTCGTGAACAGGTTGGTCGCGGCGCCAAGCTGCTTCATCGTGACAAGCTGGCCGTCCGTCACATACTGATTGTGCTCCAGCCGGTGCCGGGTCGCGAACTGCGGATACTGCCGCTGCGCCGCCGCCAGCGCGAGCAGCGCCATCTCGGTCGCCTGGTCGGCATTGGTGTGGATCACGGCCTGGAACCCGCGCTTGTGCACTTCAGCAACCCATTTGTTCAAATCCTCTTGCGAGATGTTGGCGACCCCGTTGGCAAACGTCTTGTAGTAGTTGGGCCACTGAAACAGCCCCGTGTAGCCTTGGATCGATCCGTCAACCACGAACTTCACGCCGCCGAAACTGAGACGGTCGGTGTCGGCCTTGTGCATTTCGGCGAGATAATCGAGCCCTCCCTTTTCCGCTATTTCGCCCTGTTGAAAAACCTGGATGATCGGATTCAAGACGATCCGCACCGGAAAATCGGGATCGGCGGCAACTGTCTGATAGGCTTTGTAACCTCCCGGAAGGGAGCCGAAGGACAGGTCGGCGAAGGTCGTCACGCCGACGCGATGCGCGAGCTTGCCGGCGTCCCACGTGGCCTTCAGCAGCGTCTTGGCGTCGAGCGGCGGCAGCTTCGCGACGAAAGTAAGCGCCGCCTCGATCTCCTTGATCTCGCCAGTCGGCTTTCCGTCCTTCTTGACGATCCCCGGAACGTCGGTCTTGTCGGTTATTCCGGCGATCTCGAACGCCTTGCTGTTCGCATAATAGATGTGCATCGACAGGTTTTCGATGAACATCGGATGACCGTTCGAGATCGGATCGAGATCGGCGCGGGTGAGCGGCGAGTCGCCGTAGAATTCCGGCTGATAACCCCAAGCGACCAACCATCGTCCGTCCGCCGGCATCTTGGCGGCCGCGTTTCGGAGCTGTTCGATGACGGCCTGTTTGGTCTCCATGCCCTTGATCGATGTCCCGTCGGGCGCAGTCCGGTCGAACCGGCCCACATACACGCCCTGCCAAAGCACGCCGGTGATTTGCGGATGCATATGCGCTTCGATGAGGCCGGGAACGATCACCGCATCCTGAAAACGCCGGTCGATCTCGAATTCCTCGTTGGTGATCCAACCGCGCACTTCGTCGAGCGTGCCCACCCCGAGGATTTTGCCGTTCATCACCGCCACCGCCTGCGCAGTAGGCGTGCCGGGATCGAGGGTCACGATCGTCTTGGCCGTGTAGATGGTGATCTTGCGGCTGGACGCATCCGGCTGCGCCGGGGAGCTTGCAGGGACGGGCGCGTCGATGCCGCGCGGTTCGCGAACGAGTTCGGTGTGGGCTGTCGCGAGGATCGGCGCCGTGACGAAAGCCGCGGCAAGCAAAAACCGATTCATCATTCGCATGTGTTGTCCCTTGTTTCTCGACCGCGCTTCGCGGAAGCATCCCGAACCGGCGTGAATGTTCGCGCTTTTCCGGCCGTCTCGCAATACAGGGCGCGACGTCCGACGGCTGCCGTCACCTTAGATCGGTCGGACTCGGTTCTTTCGCTGCCGAGATATGATCGGCGCGGCATGCGGCGGGCGGCGCAGCGAACATGGTTATCAACGTTTGCCAGGTCCCGGTTACAGCTTCAGGATTCGCTCGGCATTGCCGTGGCAGACCTTGGCGCGCACCGCCTCGCTGATCGGCGCGGATTCGACGAAGGCCGCGGCGACTTGCGAGTCCTCGTAAGGATAGTCGACCGAGAACATGACATTGTCCTCGCCGAGCGCGCCGATCGCTTCGGCAAGCGGCCGCGGGTCGCAGACGCCCGAGGTGGTGATCGCGAAATGGCGCTTGATGATCGCGGAGGGAAGCGCGTCCGGCCGGAGCTCTTCGCCGAGTTCGCATTGCCATCGGCTGTCCAAGCGCCACAGCAGGAAGGGGAGCGTCTCGCCCATGTGGCCAAGAATGATTTTCGCTCTGGGAAAGCGCGTGAACGTTCCGGCGAAGACGAGCCGCAGCGCATGGGCCGCGGTATCCGCCGTCCAGGCCCAGACCGGCCCGTTCAGTTCGGGGCGGCCGGCAAACATTGCGGGGTGATCGGCGAGCTCGCCGGGATGGAGGTAGATCGGAACGTCCAGGTCCTGCACGCGCTCCCAGAACGGGAGATACATGTCCGCATCGAGATACTTGCCGTTGGTCTGGCCGTTGATGAGCGCGCCCTTGAACCGGAGCTCCTTGACCGCACGCTCGAGTTCCGCGGCGGCCGCGCCGGCGTCCTGCATGGGAAGATGGGCGAAGCCCGCATATCGTTGCGGCCGCTTTTGCACTTCGCGCGCAAGCAGATCATTGGCCTCACGCGCGAGCCTGATCGCCGTCTTCGTATCTTTCTCCGCCTGAACGCCGGGCGTGGTGACCGAGAGGACGACGAGATCAATGCCCGCCTTGTCCATCGTCTCCAGCCGCAGTTGATCGAAATCGGCGAGGCGGCGCTCGATGTCGGCGAACAACGTGTCGCTCCGGGTCGGCCGGGCGACATATTTCTTGGCAAGCTCCGGCGTCGAGAAATGCTCCTCAAGCGCGATCTTGCGGGTGGCGCCAGCAGCCTTCGCCTCGGCTCCCAACGCCTGGGTCACAGCCATTGCGACGCCCCCTTTGAGAAAAAGCTCGCGCCGGCTGAGGCCGGCCGGGGACGAGCGAACGTCATCTCTCGCATTGGCAAGAACATCTTGTTCAACTGATTTCATCCGTCCCCCGGTCGGATCGGCGCCGCCGGAAAACCTAGCAAGACCGTGTGTCAGGAGCAAAGACACACCGATTGCCGTGTCGATCCGGCCGCGCTTCGACAATCCGGCAGGTTGGCTGGCGCGGCCGTCGCCCGCGATTCATGCTGGTCTCTCGTTCTCATCCTTTGGGCAGATAAGGAATGGTTCCGGCGAGATCGGTATCGTCGATCAGTTGGAAGCGGCTTTCGCTGCCGCCTTGCCGCGCCGCCGCGAACGGAGCGTATTCGGGATCGGTCATGAAAGCTCTGACCGCTTCCGCCGACGGAAACGCCAGAAGCGCGATGAGGGTGGTGTCCAGAGGCTTGCCCTCCAAGATCGTCACGTTTCCGCTGCGCGACAGATACTTGCCACCGTGTTTGTGCACGAGATCGTGCGCCGAGGCCGCGTAAGCCGGCACCCATTTGTCGTCGGTCACCTTGACGTCTGCGATCAAGTAAACGGTCATTGTCGTTACCTCCTGAGGTCGATTGTTCGGCGCAGCGCCGCGGGCGGCGCATCGTCCCAGGCGGCTTTGCCCTGCGCAAGCGCATGGCGTCCGAACCCACCCTCCCCCTTGAGGGAAAGAAAAAGCGCACGCGCGCCCGGCGGGCCGTGGCGATGCTTCAGCGCGGGCGCCGCACCATGGGGACGAGCGGCGGCGACGAACCGACCCGTATCGTGCCGAGAGCCTCGAAGCCGTGGCGCAGGTAGAGCGACAGGTTGCGCGGATTGGTGGATTCCAGATAGGCCGGCGCCCGGTCGCGATCGCACCGCGCCAGCGCATGCGCCATCAAGGCGTCCCCATGGCCTTGGCCTTGATCGGCCGGATCGACGCCGATGAGCGGCAGGTACCAATGGGGTTCGCTCGGGTGATGGTGCGCCATCTGCTCGAACGCGGCGGCAATGTCGCCGCGCAGCGACGGCGAGACCGTGCGTTCGAGGAGCTCGCCCATCTTCTCCTCGTCGGGACCAATTCCGGGCGGGAGCCACAGCGCCGCGCCGGCGCAGTTCTCCGTGCACCAGGCGCCGCCCTGCGTGAAAGCATTGCCGCCGAAGGCGCGGACGAAGTCCGGCATGCCGGCGAGATAGTCCTGCGCATGCGGCCACGGCCATCGCGCGACCGGATCCGCGGCAAACGCGAGAACGACGGTCGCGATCGCCGCGGCTTCATCGTCCGCGGTCGCGGTTCTGACCGTTGGAGAACCCAAGCCATCCTCCTCGCTGCCGCATGGCGTTCCGCGACCCTCTCCGCGCCAGCGTCGCGCACCAGGGATCGCCGCCACGATCACGCCGGGCCGCAACGGTCATGGCGCCAATCGCCCGAACGCCGGCGGCCTCATCGCTCCTCGCACGCGAGGAACGATGAGGCAATCGCATCTTTCCGACCGCGGCGTGCGGCGGATGGTCGAGCCGATTGTGTGAGACTGTGGCCGCGGGCGGCAGCCTATGCCACGACGCGGCGACGCGGATCGCGCCGCACCTTTCGCTGCGCCGTGCATCGCGCGGTCACGAACCGCTGGGCCTCGGGTGAATCCGGGGCCAAAAGCCTGATAAGCCTTCTCGCGTCAGCCAAAGAGATCAGGCGCTCCCGCGCGAGCAGCTGCACGATCAGCAGCGTGCCGCCGGCCTGCTGACCGGCGCGATCGGCGATCGATCCAAGCGCCAGGAAAAGGTGCTCGTATTGAGCCTGATTCGCCGCTCGTCCGTTCGGAGCGTGAGTTGCGACGTCGCCTGGAAGAAAGCGGCTTACACTATCAGGACGTGCCTGCAATTCACCCTCCGCTGCCGGTTGCGCGCCATAGCCCTAGGACGCCTCAGACCAAGAATGAGGCCGCATGAAACGGGGGTGGGACGGTCAAAATTAGCGCGCAAAAGTGTTCTGATCGTGGTCCGGCGTTGTCGACTCGGAGGCCGGGATATTTCAGCCGCGTCCGAGGGTTGCAACTCTTTCGCGCATGTCGCGACAGTGCACGGTTCGCCAGCGCGCGTTGTGGCGCGTTCGTCATATTCGCTGAAGTTGCCTTGCGCGCCGGATGCGCTCAGGGTGTCGCCAGTATGCTGGCGATTCGCGGCTGACTCGGTCAGCCCTGCAGGCCTTTCCGACCGATAAGCTCGGCGACCGGATGAGACCGTAGTGGAGGCGTTAGCAGCCAGCTTGAGAAACCCGCAGACCGGTGGAGCGACGGTTAAACCGGGATTAACCGGACCTTGCGTTTACTTGGGCCTGCCGGAACCGCCCCGCGCTTGCGGTGGTCATGTGCGGGTCGTATCCGGGAACAAGGAAAGAGCTCAAGTCAAAACGATACGCTGTCAGTCCGGCATGCGGCTCGATGCGGGACGAAGGGTCGCGGATGAGACGATTGCTTGCAGGTATCGCAGCCATCGCAGTCGTGTCGATCGCGCCGGCCAACGCC
>CAYGZV010000050.1:0-10057 GCA_964354425.1 uncultured Rhodoplanes sp.
GATCTTTTCGGCCGTGTCGGCGTCGGCACCACGGTCGTCGTGACCCGCTGAAGGCGTCGTCTCCTGAACCTACGACATGGCTGGGCGACCAGTCCGGCCATGTCGTTCAGCGCCGCGACGCCGGGTTAGGAATCGGCCCGCTCTACCTATTTGCTCGTGTCCCGGGCGCAGCGCAGCACGAAGTGCGCGCTGCAGACCGGGACCCTGGTTGAGTTGGGTCCCGCATCTGCCGCGCTGCGCCGCGTGCGGATAGGTGTCAATACTGGCGACGAGCCAGCTCCTATTCCAGAAAACACTCGCTTCAGCACCAGCCGGCGCGGCGGCCGCCGTCGTAACGGCGGACCACGCCCTTGGCGATGAGCGCCTCGGCGACGCTCGGCGTTGCGCGCGTCGCGACCGTCCCGAGCAGGCGGCCATATTTGTCGTCGCCCAGGTCGAGGATCGTCACGCCGCCCTCGGCGAGAATCGCCCGCAGGGCCCGTTGCGCCGCTTCCGCGCCAAGCCGCTCCGCCTCGCACGCCGCATGGAGTTCGGGCGCGTCGACCCCGCGCAGCCGCACACGCGTCGTGACCCGGAAGCCCGGCTTGAGCTCGATGCGCGCGTCGAAGGTGTCGCCGTCCACGACCTTGAGCACCCGGGCGGCGATCACCGCGGGCGCGCCCGCGGTCGGCGGCGACGGCGCCCGATCGAGCGGACGCGACGGGCCGTCCCACCAGGACTTGACCGCCGCCCCGCCCAGCAGCGCCAAGGCGACCAGGAGCCCGATGACGGGCGATCGGCCCGCGCCGCGAGGAGAGGAATATTTCCGAGCTAACCGGAGCATATTCCTATATACCCGATTCGCCGGGCGGCGCGCAAGCGCTGTGTTGCTGCTTCGTTCGCGGTCGGGCTGAGAGCTACATCCCCAAGGTGTCGGCTGAGAGTTACGGCCCTGAGGTAAAGGGTCCGTTGCACCACCCTCAAAAATCGCTGGCGAGGCCCTTGATCTCCCAGTCGCCGTAGCGGACCGGCTCGAGGCCGCCGCGGCCATTGAGCTCGGTTGGCCGCTCGGCGGTCTTGCGGTCGATCTCGGCGCGACGGGCGGCGGCTTCGGCGAGCGCGCGCTCGGCCGCCGGGCTCAGCGGCTTGCGCTCGGCCTCGCCGGCCGGCGTTGGCGCGGGAAGCGCCGCCGCCTCGGGCGGGCTCACGGGGCGATCCTCCGCCCGGGCATCCTCGATTTCGCTCATGCGTCCAGAGACATCCGCGCGCGCGATGCGTCAACCGAAAAGACCGCGGCGGTCGGCCGCGCGATCATTGCTTGCGGGGCGTGGGCGCGCCTCCCATATGCATCGCCGATAGCGTCGGCCGGGTCGGCCGACCGCGACGAGGGAAACGATGAACTACCTGAAAACGGCGATCCTGCTGGCGGGGCTCACCGCCCTGTTCATGGGCGTCGGCTACCTGATCGGCGGCCAGAGCGGCGCAATGATCGCGCTCCTGATCGCGGCCGCGATGAACCTGTTCACCTACTGGAACGCCGACAAGATGGTCTTGTCGATGCACGGCGCGCAGGAGGTGGACGAGCGCACGGCGCCGGAATTCGTCGGCCTGGTGCGGGAGCTCGCGCAGCGGGCCGGCCTGCCCATGCCGCGCGTCTATCTGATGGACAATCCGCAGCCGAACGCGTTCGCGACCGGGCGCAACCCGCAGAACGCGGCGGTGGCGGCGACCACCGGCCTCCTCAACATGCTCTCGCGCGAAGAGATCGCCGGCGTGATGGCGCACGAGCTCGCGCATGTGAAGAACCGCGACACCCTGATCATGACGATCACGGCGACCATCGCCGGCGCGATCTCCATGCTCGCCCAGTTCGGCATGTTCTTCGGCGGCAATCGCGACAACAATAGCGGCGGAATGGGGATCATCGGCACCATCGCGATGGTCATCCTCGCGCCGATCGCGGCCATGCTGGTGCAGATGGCGATCAGCCGCACGCGCGAATACTCGGCCGACAATCTCGGCGCGCAGATCGCGGGCGAACCGCAATGGCTCGCCTCCGCACTCGCCAAGATCGACAACGCCGCGCACCAGATCGAGAATGCGCCGGCCGAACACAATCCGGCGACGGCGCATCTGTTCATCATCAATCCGCTGTCGGGCGCGCGCATGGACAATCTGTTCGCCACGCACCCGGCGACCGAGAACCGCATCGCGGCGCTCCAGCAGCTTGCCGCCGAGATGGGTCCGGGTCGGAGCGAGCGCGGCGGGCGGTCGGCGCCGGCGGCCTCCGGCCGCGGCGGATGGGACGCGGGCCCACAGAACGACGCCGGCCGGCCGAACGGACGCTGGGGCGGCGGCGACCAGCCGCGCGGACCGTGGGGCGGCGAGGACCGGCCCGGCCCCTGGGGCTGACCTACCCCCAATTCCCCCCTCCAGCTCGTCTCTCCCTCTCCCCCCGCGGGAGAGGGCGGCGAGCGTAGCGTTCGCCGATGCGAGTTCCACAACCTCTGAGTTCACGGACCCACGCCGCGGCCGCCGAATGCGCGACGGTGTGCGTGCGAACGAAACCGCAGCCTCTGCGTTTCCGTGACGCAGGACCGTTACGTTCCGGAAAAAACCAGCCGACCTATTTCTTTTTTACCGTTCTTGCGTGAACCGAGGCCGGTTCACCGCCTGTTGGATCGACTAGAAGCGACCAATCAGCCCCGGAGTTCCGATGGGACGCGCCGTTCTGCCGACGCCGACGCTGGCTCCGGGGTTCGCGGCGCGCCGCGCCGCGGCCGACATTGTCGAAGGCGTGCTGCATCGCGGGCGGGCGCTCGACGAGCAGCTCGACGGGCCGTCCGCCTATCCGGGGCTCGCGTTCCTCGCCGAGCGCGACCGCGCGCTCGTCCGCCGTATCGTTGCGACCGCGCTCCGGCGGCTCGGCACGCTGCGCCGACTGATCGCGGGTTGCCTCGAGCGCGGCCTTCCTCCCAACACGCCGCGCCTGGAAAGCGCGCTCCTGGTGGGCGCCGCGCAGATCCTGTTTCTCGACATTCCCGACCACGCGGCGGTCGACCTGTCGGTGCGCCTGGCGCAGGCGGATCGGCGCTGCGCGCGCTATGCCGGGCTCGTCAACGCCGTGCTGCGCCGGATCGCCCGCAGCGGTGCCGAACTGGCGGCCGGCCTCGATCCGGCGACGCTCGATACGCCCGCCTGGCTGCTCGAGCGCTGGGTGCGCCATTATGGCGAGCCGACCGCGTGGGCGATCGCGAGCGCGCACGCGTCGGAGCCAGCGCTCGACCTCACCGTGAAGTCCGATCCCGAGCAGTGGGCGGCGCGCCTGCGCGGCCGCGTGCTCCCGACCGGCTCGGTGCGCACCGTGGCCGCGGGGTCGGTCGTCCTGCTCCCCGGCTATGCGGAAGGCGCCTGGTGGGTGCAGGACGCAGCGGCGGCGCTGCCGGTCGGGCTGCTCGGCGATATGCGCGGCCGTTCCGTCGCCGATCTCTGCGCCGCGCCCGGCGGCAAGACGCTTCAGCTTGCGCTCGCCGGGGCCGAAGTCACCGCGGTCGACCGCCTCGAAGCGCGCATGGCGCGGCTGCGCGACAACCTGCGGCGGGTCGATCTTGCCGCGACGATGGTCATCGCCGATGTCGAGACCTGGGAGGCGGGCCCGTTCGACGCCGTCCTTCTCGACGCGCCCTGCTCCGCGACTGGCACGATCCGCCGCCATCCCGACATTCCCTGGCGCAAGACCGCGGCCGACATTGCCCAGCTTTCCGCCTTCCAGGCGCGCCTGCTCGAGCGCGCGATCGGCTTGACGCGCCCGGGCGGCACGCTCGTCTTCTGCACCTGTTCGCTCGAGCCGGAGGAAGGCGTGGACCTGATCGCGGCCGCGCTCGACCGCGACCCGCGCATCCGCCGCAAGCCCATCGATCCGGCGGAGATCGTCGGCATCGCCGAGTTCGTGACGCCGCAGGGCGACCTGCGCACCCTGCCCTGCCAGTGGAGCGATCCGGAGCCGCGCATGAGCGGCCTCGACGGCTTCTACGCCGCCCGGCTAGAACGCTGTTGACGGGAAAAAGAACGATTCTTCTAGTTGGTTGCCCTTGGCGGGCCCTCGGTTATGGTGGGCGCGGCGCAGCGATCGGGCTGCGCCAGCGGAGGGACGATCCTCGATGCCCCGCGTATCGATCGCGGACCGCGGCAAATTGATTTGGCTCATGCTGCGCCGCGGTTTGGCCTATGCGGTGGGCCGGCTCGCGGCGCTTCGCCTTGTGCAGTTGTTCCGCTGGCCCGGCGCGTCCGACCGGATTGTCATCGCCCCGCAGAATCTGCGCACCGCCGATCCGACGCGCGCCAGCGAAATCTATGCGGGCCGCTTCGCGCTGGCCGGCAAGATCGTTATTTGCGACGGCCGCTCCCCCTTCGAGATGGACCCGCCGTCCGCCGAATGGGCGGAAGCGCTGCTCGGCTTCAACTGGCTGCGCCATCTGCGGGCGGCCGAAACCGCGATCACCCGCGCCAATGCGCGCGCGCTGGTCGACGAATGGATCACGCTGCAGGGGACCTGGCACTCCTTCGCCTGGCGGCCGGACATCGTCGCACGGCGAATCATCGCCTGGCTGACCCAGGCCACCTTGATCCTGCATGACGCCGATGTCCGGTTCTACCGCCGCTTCGTCCGCAGCCTGACGCGCCAAGCGCGCTTCCTGCGCGCAACCGCCGCCGCCGCGCCCGACGGGGTTCCGCGGCTGCAGGCGCATATCGCGCTCACTTATGCGGCGCTGTGCATGACCGGGCAGATTCGCCACCTGCGCCACGCGACCGGCCGCCTCACGGCCGAGATCGAGCGGCAGATCCTGCCCGACGGCGGCCATGTGAGCCGCAACCCGGGCGCGGTGATCGAACTCCTGGCCGACCTTCTGCCGCTCAGCCAGGCGTTCAGCGCCCGCAACGTGCCGCCGCCCGCCCCGCTCCTGAACGCGATCGATCGCATGATGCCGATGCTGCGGTTCTTCCGGCACGGCGACAACACCTTCGCTTTGTTCAACGGAATGGGTCCGACCCCGCCGGACCTGCTCGCCACGATCCTCGCCTATGACGACGCGCGCGGCACGCCGGTCGCCAATGCCGTGCACTCAGGCTATCAGCGCATCGAGGTCGGCCAGAGCGTCGTGCTCATGGACAGCGGCGGCCCGCCCGCGCTGACCCTGAGCGCGGAGGCCCATGCCGGCTGCCTTTCGTTCGAACTTTCCGCGCGCGCGCAGCGCATCGTGGTCAATTGCGGGCTGCCGGCGACCGGGCGGGGAAACTGGCGGCACCTCGCGCGCGCGACCGCGGCGCACTCGACCGTGACCTTCAACGAGGCCTCGTCCTGCGAATTCCTCGACACCAATCTGTTCCGGCGGGTGTTCGGAACCCTCGTTTGCGACGGGCCGCGCCATGTCTCGGTGGTGCGCGACCAGGAGAACGATGCGATCCAGATTCGCGCCCTTCAGGACGGCTACGCCGCCCGCTTCGGCGTCATCCACCAGCGCACGATCACGCTCTCCGCCGACGGCGCACGGCTCGACGGCGAGGATGCGTTCCGTCCCGCGCGCGGCGATGTCCTCTCCGGCGCCGGCAAGGACGCGTACGCGCTGCGCTTCCACCTGCACCCTTCGGTGCGCGCCAACCGGCTGAGCGACGGCCATGGCGTCATGCTGACCCTGCCCAACAAGGACGTATGGACGTTCTATGCCCCGGCCGACCGCGTCGAGATCGAGGAAAGCGTCCACCTCGCCGGACGCGACGGGCCGCGCCGCACGTCGCAAATCGTCATTCACGGACTGGCGCACAAAGCCCCGCGCCTGCAGTGGAGCTTCGCCCATACGCCGCAGCCGTCCGCCGGCGTCCGCCGCGGCCGGGAAGAGGAGCCGGAGCTGCCGCTCGGCGGCTGATCGCGCGCCGCGGCGGCCGGCTCAATGCGAGAGCAGCACCGGCAAAGGCGGATTGTTCAGAATGGAGTTGGTGGCCCCTCCGAGGATGAACTCACGCATGCGCGAGTGCCCGTAGGCGCCCATCACCAGAAGATCGAGTTCGCGCGCCGACGCGTAGTCCTCGAGAACGCGTCCGACGGAGCGTCCGGCGGCATGCTCGGTGTCGGGCACGACCTCGATGCCATGGAAGGAGAGATGCCGGGCGAGCTCGGCCCCCGAGCGCCGCGTTTCGATCTCCTTCTCATCCGTGACGGTCACCACCCGCACCGTCTTGGCGTTCTGCAGCAGCGGAATGGCGTCGGCGAGGGCGCGCGCGGCGGGACGGCTGAAATCCCACGCGACCCCGATCCGCTCGAAGGCGCCGGACGCGGCGCGTTTCGGAGGCGTCGGCAGCACGATCACCGGCCGCCCCGCATGGAAGATGACGGTCTCGGCGATGAACTGCTGGAACCCGGCCTCGTGGCCGACGGGAATCATCGTCACGTCGCTCAGCCGCGCATATTCGGTGACGATGTCGGGAACCTGGGCGTTCTCGCACGCCTCCACATAGTGCTCGTGCGGGACGCCGCGCTTGGCGGCGGCGCTCTCGAACGCCTCAATGAGCGCGCGGGCGTTGGCGACGCTCTTGCGGTGCTCGGCCGCGATGAGGCCCTTGATGTCGAAAAGCGCCGGCGCGAGCACGCTGCCGGGGACGTGGACAACGATCTCGCAGGTGAGCGCCGCGATCCGGGCGCCCGACGCCTGAGCAAAGGCGACCGCCTGGTCGACAGCCGCAACCGGAGTTGGTTCCGGGTAGCTGGTGAGCTGGAGCAAAACGTCCTTGAAAGCCATGAGATGATCCTCGGAACCAGTCCCTTTATTCGCGGAAACGCCGGCTTTGCCGCTAGCCAAACGACTATCGCGGTTCCATGATACAGCTTCTTTCGCGTCCACATACCGACTAGATCAATGATCGATCAATTGCGCCCCATTCGCCGCGCGCTTCTCTCCGTATCGGACAAGTCGGGACTGGCCGATTTCGCCCGCCAGCTCGCCGCCCGCGGCGTCGAACTCGTGTCGACCGGCGGGACCAGGGCCGCGCTCGCCGATATCGGGCTCGCCGTGCGCGACGTGACCGACCTGACCGGCTTTCCGGAGGTGATGGACGGGCGGGTGAAGACGCTGCATCCCAAGGTGCATGGCGGCCTGCTCGCGGTGCGCGACAACGACGCGCACCGGCAAGCGGCGGAAACGCACGGCATCGCGCCGATCGACCTGCTGGTGGTCAATCTCTACCCGTTCGAGGAGACGGTCGCGCGCGGCGCCGACGACGCCGCCTGCATCGAGAATATCGACATTGGCGGGCCGGCCATGGTGCGCGCCGCGGCCAAGAACCACGGCGACGTGACCGTGGTGATCGAGCCGCAGGATTACGCCGCCGTGCTGGCGGAGCTGGCCGCGCACAAGGGGGCGACGACGCTCGCCTTGCGTCAGCGGCTCGCCGCCAAGGCGTTCGCGCGCACCGCCGCCTATGACGCGGCGATCTCGAACTGGTTCGCCGAGACCCTGGGCGATGCGGCGCCCCCCTATCGCGCGGTGGGCGGGCGGCTGATCGAGGCGCTGCGCTACGGCGAGAACCCGCACCAGGCCGCCGCCTTCTACCGCACGCCGGAGGCGCGGTTCGGGGTCGCGAGCGCGCGTCAGGTGCAGGGCAAGCAGCTCTCCTACAACAACATCAACGACACCGACGCGGCTTACGAATGCGTCGCCGAATTCCATCCGGGCCGCACCGCGGCCTGCGCCATCATCAAGCACGCCAATCCGTGCGGCGTGGCGGAGGGCGCAAGCCTAGTCGAGGCCTATCGGCGGGCGCTGCTGTGCGACTCGGTGTCGGCCTTCGGCGGCGTCGTCGCCGTCAACCGCACGCTCGATCTGGACGCCGCCCGCGCGATCACCGAAATCTTCACCGAGGTGATCATCGCGCCGGACGCGACCGAGGAGGCGATCGGCGTCGTCAAGGCGAAGAAGAACCTGCGGCTGTTGCTCGCCGGCGGCCTGCCCAACCCGCGCGGGAGCGGCCTCCTCATCAAGTCGGTCGCGGGCGGCCTGCTCGCGCAGTCGCGCGACAACGCCGTGGTCGACGACATGACGCTCGAGACGGTCACAAAGCGGGCGCCGAGCGAGGCGGAGCTGGCCGACCTGATCTTCGCGTATCGGGTGGTCAAGCATGTCAAGTCGAACACCATCGTCTTCGCCAAGGATCGCGCGACCGTCGGGATCGGCGCCGGGCAGATGAGCCGGGTCGACGCCGCACGCATCGCCGCCCGCAAGGCCGAGGACGCCGCGCTCGAAGCCGACCTGCCGGCGCCGCTGACGACGGACTCGGTGGTCGCCTCCGACGCGTTCTTTCCGTTTGCGGACGGGCTCCTTGCGACGGTGATCGCCGGCGCGACCGCGGTGATCCAGCCGGGCGGCTCGATCAATGACGAGGAGGTCATCAAGGCCGCGAACGACCACAATATCGCGATGGTGTTCACCGGCGTGCGCCACTTTCGGCACTGACGACGGCGGCTCGGGACGCCCTTCCGCGTCCCGCCGGCGGTCGCCGCCCCGCCGCGCGCGGCTTGCATTCGCATCCGCCCGGCGAGCGCGTAGGCTCGCGAAAAAGCCGCTCCGCGAGAGGAGATCATCCATGGATGAGACGACCCACCCATCGAAAGGCGGCAAGACGCGCGCTCCGGCTGCGCCCGATCCCGGCGGCGACCACGAGCCGGCGATCGCGCTCGATCTGCCGCGCGCCGCGCTGAGCCCGGCGATGGAGGCGTATTTCAACAAATGCGTCGAGAAGATCGGCTTCGTCCCCAATGTGCTCGAAGCCTACGCCTTCGACATGGCGAAGCTCGAAGCCTTCGTGCCGATGTACAACGACCTGATGCTCGCGCCGTCGGGCCTGAGCAAGCTCGAACGCGAGATGATCGCGGTCGCGGTCTCGTCGCAGAACCACTGCTATTATTGCGTGGTGGCGCACGGCGCCGCCGTCCGCGCGCTCTCCGGCAAGCCGGAACTGGGCGAGCAGATCGCCATCAACTACCGCGCCGCGCCGCTCGATCCGCGCCAGCGGGCCATGCTCGATTTCGCCGTCAAGCTGACGGTCGCGCCCTGGACCGTCGTCGAAGAGGACCGCGCGGCGCTGCGCGCCGCGGGCTTCTCCGAGCGCGACATCTGGGACATTTCCGCGGTCGCCGCTTTCTTCAACATGAGCAACCGGGTCGCGTCGGCGACCGACATGCGCCCGAATCCGGAGTACCACACGCAGGCGCGATAGCGCAGAACGAAACGGACTTCGGCCGACCGCACCGCGGCCGGGTTTAGGCCCGATTGTCGCGCTAGAGAAACGATTCCGGACGGCGTTGCTTTCCTATCCGACAAGGGCTCCACGAGACGGTCATGTATCTGCGCGCGATATCGGCTTCCATTGCGCTTCTTGCGGTTACGCTCGCCGTTGCGGGCGCGGGATCCGCCCGCGAAAAGTCCGTCGTGTCGAGCACCGGCGTTCCGCGCGCCGAAGCCGTGGTCGCGCAGCAAGGAATGGTGGTCACGCAGGAAAAGCACGCGAGCCGGATCGGCGCGGAGATCCTCGCCAAGGGCGGCAACGCGGTCGACGCCGCCGTTGCGGTCGGCTTTGCGCTCGCGGTGACGCTGCCGAAAGCCGGCAATCTCGGCGGCGGCGGCTTCATGGTGCTGCACCGGGCGGAGACGGGCGAGAACGTCGCCATCGATTATCGCGAGGCCGCCCCGGCGGCGGCGACCGCCGACATGTTTCTCGACGCGAACGGGAACGCCGACCCCGAAAAATCGCGCAACAGCGCGCTCGCGGTCGGCGTGCCGGGGACGGTCGCGGGCCTTGCGCTCGCGCATGCGAATTTCGGCTCGGGCCGGTTCACCCTCGCCGAGCTGGTCGCGCCGGCCGTCCAGCTTGCGCGCGAAGGGGTTCCGGTCGAGGGCGATCTCCTCGATTCGCTGCTGCTCGCCGGTCCGCGGCTGCAGCGCTGGCCCTCGACGGCGCAGATATTCGTCAAGCCGGACGGCGCGAACTGGTCGGAGGGCGACCGGCTGGTCCAGGCGGAGCTCGCATC
>CAYGZV010000050.1:10157-14931 GCA_964354425.1 uncultured Rhodoplanes sp.
CGGACGGCGCGAACTGGTCGGAGGGCGACCGGCTGGTCCAGGCGGAGCTCGCATCCTCGCTCGAGGCGATCGGGCGGGAAGGGCCGCGCGCCTTCTATGTCGGTCCGATCGCCGACGCGATCGTCGGGACCGTGCGCGAAGCCGGCGGCCAGATGACCCGCGTCGACCTGGAGAACTACCAGGCGATGATTCGCGCGCCCGTGCGCGGGACCTATCGCGGGCGCGAGATCGTCTCCATGCCGCCGCCCTCCTCGGGGGGCGTGCATCTCGTGCAGATGCTCAACATTCTCGAAGGCTTTCCGCTCGCCAAGCTGGGCGCGGGCTCGCCCGCCGCGCTGCATGTGATGATCGAGGCGATGAAGTTCGCCTATGCCGACCGCGCGGAGTTTTTGGGCGACGCCGACGTCGTCAATGTGCCGGCCGAGCGTCTCGTCTCCAAGGAATACGCCGCTGAACAGCGCGCCGGCATCGATCCCGACCACGCGCGCGCAGCCGCCAATATCCGCCCGGACAGCAGCGCGCTCGGGGCCGGCAACACCACCCATTTCTCCATCGTCGACCAGTTCGGCAATGCGGTCGCCAACACGACCTCGCTGAACTTCAATTACGGGCTGGGCCTCGTCGCGCAGGGCGCCGGCATTCTGCTCAACAATACGCTTGACGACTTCGCCGCCGAGCCGGGCGCGCCCAACGCGTTCGGGCTGATCGGCGGCGCCGCCAACGCGCCCGGGTCGGGCAAGCGGCCGCTCTCGTCGATGACGCCGGCCATCGTGCTCAAGGACGGCCGGCCGGAACTCGTCACCGGCGCGCCCGGCGGCAGCCGCATCATCAGCACCGTGCTGCAGGTGATCGTCAACAGCATCGATTTCGGACGGCCGATCGCCGATGCGGTCGCCGCGCCGCGGGTGCACCATCAGTGGCGGCCCGACGAGGTGCTGGTCGAGCGCAGCCTCCCGGCCGCGACCATCCGCGCCCTCGAAAAACGCGGCCACGCCGTCAAGGTCGGGTCCATATTCGGCTCGGCGCATTCGATCGCGGTCACGCCCAAGGGCCTTGTCGGCGCGGCCGATCTGCGCGCGCAGGGCTCGCTCGCGGCGGGTTTCTGACCGGCGCGGACGCAGGGCTGCCGGCGAGCAGGCTGGCAAGGCGCGCGGTGGAATGTCGGCGGCCATGCGCGTCTATGCCGCTCGCCCTCGCCTGGGGGCCGCAAGGCGCGCCTGTTACTGTGCCGTTCCCGGCGCATCCGCCTCCGTCGGCGCTTTCCGCGCTTTCGGGCCGGCGCGCGCCCAGCGATTGACGCAATGCGATCGTATCGGACTTTACGGCAAGGCCGCGGCCGCAGGATGCGCGCCGGTGGAATACCCGCATGAATGAACGCGTAGTCGCAGGGGCGGCGCAGGGGACGCCCGACAGGCTGGTTCCGTTTCCGCGCGAGGCGGCCCCTCCGCCGAGGCCTGCCCCGCGCTATCGGACTTACTGGCGGGCCGCGGCGGCGCTCGGCCTGCTGATCGCCGTGGCGGCGATCGCCCTGTGGTGGAGTTTGGCGACGAGCAGCCCGGCGCGCTACACCACCGCGGCGCTGACGCAGGGGCCGATCACCCGCACCGTGACGGCGACGGGAACGGTCAATCCGGAACTCACGATCATCGTCGGCACCTATGTGTCCGGCGTTATCCAGGAACTCTATTGCGACTACAATACCGAGGTGAAGAAGGGGCAGGTCTGCGCCAAGATCGACCCGCGCCCGTATCAGACCATCGTCGACCAGAGCAGGGCGAACCTCGCGATCGCCCGCGCGCAGCTCGAAAAGGACAAGGCCAACCTCACCTACACGAAAGTCCGTTACGAGCGCACCGTCCGCCTCGTGCAAACCAATGCGACGTCGCAGGACGCGGTCGACGCGGCCAAGAGCAATTACGAGCAGGCGGAGGCGCAAATCCTGTTCGACGAAGCCACGATCCAGCAGCGCCAGGCCGCGCTCGACGCCGCGCTCGTCAATCTCGATTATACGAACATCATGTCGCCGGTGGACGGGGTCGTCGTTTCGCGCAATGTGACGGTCGGACAGACGGTCGCCGCAAGTTTCCAGACGCCGACCCTGTTCCTGATCGCGACCGACCTGACCAAGATGCAGGTCGAGACCAATGTGAGCGAGAGCGACATCGGCGGCGTCATGGCCGGCCATCAGGGCGCGTTCACCGTCGACGCCTTCCCCAAGCGGGCCTTCCAGGGCAAAGTAAGCCAGGTCCGCCAGTCGCCGCAGACCGTGCAGAACGTCGTCACTTATAATGTCGTCGTCAGCGTCGACAATTCGGACCTGGCGCTGAAGCCGGGCATGACCGCGGCGGTGCGGATCGTCGTCGACGAGCGCGCCGACGTCCTCCGGGTCCCGAACCAGGCGCTGCGCTTCGCGCCGAGCGCGCCGGCCAGCGCCGCCGCGAACCAGCGGCCAGCCGCGGGCGGCGATGAAGCCACGCAAGCGCAGGTCTGGGTGCTGCGCCGAGGCAAGCCCACGGCCGTCCCGCTCGTGCTTGGACTTGAAGACGACAGCTTCACCGAGATCGTGAGCGGAAACCTCAAGGCGGGCGACGAGGTCATCACCGGCGAGGAAATCGCCCCCGCCAGCCGGCCGGCGGCGCCGCGGCTGCGGTTCTGATCGGGGCCAGACGGACCGCGCATGCCGACGCCGATCATCAATGTCGAACAGGTGACGCGGGTCTACCGCCTCGGCGACGTCGACGTGCAGGCGCTGCGCGGCGTCAGCCTCGTCATCGAGCGCGGCGAGTTCGTCGCCATCATGGGCTCGTCGGGATCGGGCAAATCGACCTTGATGGCCATTCTCGGCTGCCTCGACCGGCCGACCCGCGGCGCCTATTTCTTCGACGGCGTCGATGTGGCGGGGCTTGCCGAACCGGAGCTCGCGCGCCTGCGCAGCGAGCGGCTCGGCTTCGTGTTCCAGAGCTTCAACCTGCTGTCCCGCGCGAGCGCCCTCGAGAATGTCGCGCTCCCGCTGTTCTATTCGGCCGCGGCGCCGCAGAGCGAGGCGCGGCTGAAGCGCGCCACCGCCGCCCTCGATCTGCTCGGCCTCGGCGACCGCATGCGCAACACGCCCGCGCAGCTCTCCGGCGGCCAGCAGCAGCGCGTCGCCATCGCGCGCGCGCTCATCAACAATCCGAGCGTGCTGCTGGCCGACGAACCCACCGGCAATCTCGATACGCGCACGTCGCACGACATCATGAAAACGCTCCGCGCGCTCAACCGCGAGCGCGGCGTGACCATCATCGTCGTCACGCATGAGGCGGACATCGCCGCCTGCGCGGACCGCGTCGTCACCATGCGCGACGGCCAGATCATAGCGGACGAGCGACGGCCCGCGGGCGAGATCGCGCCGAAAGCTTCGGCGGGCGCAGCCGCGCCGGGCGATGCAACGCGGCAGCCGGGTTCGGAACAGGCCGCCGCCGGTTCGTTCGCCGCCGCCTGGGCGCTGGCCCTGATGATCCTGACGGCTGCGACCCAGGCGCTCGCGCGCAACAAGATGCGCTCGGCGCTCACCATGCTCGGCGTCTTCATCGGGGTCGCCGCGCTGATCGCCATGATGGCGGTCGGCCAGGGGGCGAACGAAGCCGTCCGCAAACAGATCGAGAGCCTCGGCACCAATCTGCTGGTGGTCGTGCCGGGCGCCGCGCTGATGGGCGGCATGCGCGGCGGTTTGGGCAGCGCCTCCACCATCACGGTCGGGGACGCCGAGGCGATCCGCCGCGAGGCCCCCGCGGTCGCGAGCGTGAGCTATCTCATCCGCCAGATCGGCCAGATCCAATACGCCAACAAGAACTGGACCGCGGGCATCATGGCGGTCACCGCCAATTATCCGCCCACCACCAATTGGCAGATCACCGCCGGTCGCGGGATTTCCGCGGAGGACGACAAGAGCGCCGCGCTCGTCGCCGTGCTCGGCCAGACCGTGTTCCGCCAGCTGTTCGGCGCGAACGCCAATCCGATCGGGGCTGTCATCCAGGCCAAAGGCGTGCCCTTGCGCGTGATCGGCGTTCTCGGCTCGAAGGGACAGACGCCGTTCGGAACCGACCAGGACGACATCATCATGGTCCCGTTCACGACCGGCGAGCGCAAGGTGCTCGGCGTCGCCGCGCCGAGCCAGGAGCAGGTCCCGCTCAACTGGGTCTATCCGCCGCCGCCCAACCCGTACAATTTCAAGCGCCGCCTGACCGGCTTCGTGAACCAGATCTATGTGCAGGCGGCGAGCGCGGCGCAGGTGCAGCCGGCGATCGCCCAGGCGACCGAGATCCTCACGCGCAGGCATCGCGTCCGCGCCGGGGAGCCGAACGATTTCTCCGTCCGCAATTTGAGCCAGATCGCCGAGACGGCGGAGACCAGCAGCCGGATCATGGCGCTGCTATTGGCGGCGGTCGCCTCGATTTCCCTCGTCGTCGGCGGCATCGGCATCATGAACATCCTGCTCGTGTCGGTGACCGAGCGCACGCGCGAGATCGGCCTGCGCATGGCGATCGGGGCGCGCCGGCTGCATGTGCTGCTGCAGTTCCTCGCCGAGGCCGTGCTGCTGAGCGTGACGGGCGGGATCGCCGGCATCGTCATGGGGGTCGGCCTGTCGAAATTCCTCTCGCTCGTCGCCGGCTGGCCGGCGCCGATCGTCCCGGCCGCGATCGTCGGCGGGTTCGTGTTTTCGGCCGCGGTCGGCATCTTCTTCGGGTACTACCCGGCCCGCAAGGCGGCCGGCCTCGATCCGATCGAGGCGCTC
>CAYGZV010000050.1:15031-17700 GCA_964354425.1 uncultured Rhodoplanes sp.
CCGCGCCCTATCGCTTGATGACCGCGCAGGCGATCCGGTCGCCGGCGGCGCCGGCCGGCTGGCTCTTGTAGTCGTCCGGCCGGTCGTGGATCACCAGCGCGGTTCCCTCCGGGCCGAACAGCGAGCCTTCGCGACCGGTCAGGGTCACGCCCGGATTGAGGACATTCGCGCCGAGGACGCCGTTGGTCGGGACCACGAGATTCGGCATGTCGCCCGGATGCGGACCGCCCTCGACCAGGTAGCCGTGCTTCTTGCCGTGCACGTTGAAATGGCCGCCCGCCGACATGAACTTGTCGGCGGGATTGCAGACGCCCTTTTCATGGATGTGGAAGGCGTGCTCGCCGGTGGGAAGGCCGCGCAGGGCGAACGATATCAGCACGCCGCTCGGCGTCTCGGTCAGGGTCGCCTCGCCGATCGCATTGCCCTCGGCGTTGACGAAGCTCGCGGTCGCCGTAAGCGGCTGCTGCGCCGACGCCGCACCCGCAAACGCTGCGGCGCAAAGCAAAGTGACGACGATCCGGTGCATGTTGCCCTCCTCGCGGCGGAGAAGCGTCCGCCATTTATCCGACGCGCTGCTTTGCGGAAACTCATACCGCGCCTGCGGCGGCTCAGTACAGAGGCGGGATCGCGGTCAGCCGGAACGGGCCGAGCAGCACCGCGCCGTCGACGAACCGGAGCGGAACGGTCACGGCGCTCTTGCCTTCGAGTTCGGTGCGCGGCCCGAGCGCGTCGACGCCCGCCTTGGCCGCCGGCGCTCCGGCGCTGCCGCGCAGAACGCCGCCGAGCCCCGGCACCAGCCGGTCGAGCCCCGGCGCGAGCTTTTCGATCGCGTCCTGCGGCACGAGCTGCGTGACCAGCCGATCGACGCCGAGGGCGGGAAGGAGCTTCTCCGCATTGACGATGGTGACCTGGAACTCGCCGTCGAGCGCGCCGCGCGGCGAAAGCCCGAGCGATCCCGACCCGACGGCGATGACGTCGCCCTGCTTGATGCGCGCCCGGGTGATGTTGAGCCGGCCGTTCGCCGCCTGCAGCCCGCGCAAGGCGTCCGCCCAGGAGCGCGGCGACAAGTCCTTCAGCCCGCGCAGCACGCCGACAATATCCGCATCGAACGGCGTGGCGGCGAACTCGCCCAGCCGCGACGCCGACGCCTGGCTGAGATTCAAGACGAGATCGAGCACGGGATTGTCGCGGGCCGAGCCGGATGCGATCCGCCCATGCAGTTCGAGCCGGTTGGCGTTCGCCAGCATGCTCTGCGCGCCGCCGGAGACGCTCGCGAGCGCCAATTGGTCGATCACGACCGACGCGCGCTCCGGATCGATCGGCAGCCCGCGCAGGCTCGCCTGGGCGAGCGACCAGGTCGCCGACAGCGCGGGCGGCGCGCCCGCCTCGCCGATCGTGAGCGGCCCGATGAGTTCGCCGATCAGCAGCGTCGGCTGCCATACCTGGGCGACCGCGACGAAGTCCTTGGCCGCGAGCGCGGTCGGCCTTGCGCCGGCGGTGAATTGGGCGCTCGGATCGACGCAGCGAAGCTCGAACCGGAACGGAAAGCCGCTCACGCTTTGCTGGGCGCACCGATAGGTTCGCCCGAGCGCCGCCTCGCGCGCCTGCCAGCCTGCAAGCGCGGTCCCGGTCGCTGATTTCGCGTAGTACCAGAAGCCGCTCCAGCCGAGCGCGATGAGCAGGAAAATCGCGATCGGCACGGCCACGATCCAGGGCCGTCGCCGCCGGCCCTCGAACGCACCGGTGTGGTCTTGCTGCTTCACGCTGTTGTCCTTTCGCACTTGCCGCCGGGCGGCCAGGCTGTTAGGCGAGCCTTGTGGCGGGCTGGTGTCAACCATCAGGCGCGATGATTTCGTTTGATAAGAGGCAATAATTGCGGCCCGATCTTGCCGTTCCGCGCGAACCCGGCGTCCCTCGACCCGCATGAGCGCCCCGATCGATCACGCCGACGCGGACCTCTGGGTGTTCGGCTACGGCTCGCTGATGTGGCGGCCGGGCTTCGCCTACAAGGAGCGCCTGCCGGCCCGGCTGGTCGGCCTGCATCGCGCGCTCTGCGTCTATTCCTTCGTGCATCGCGGCACCCCGGAGAAGCCGGGCCTCGTGCTCGGCCTCGACCGCGGCGGCACCTGCCGCGGGATCGCCTACCGGGTCGACAAGGCGCTGCGCGCCGAAACGCTCGCCTATCTGCGCATGCGCGAGCAGGTCACCCATGTTTATAAGGAGACGCTGCGGCCGGTGACGCTCGCCGGGGCGCGCGACGGCGCGCTCGCCGTGCAACCCGAACGCGGCCTCGATGCCGGCGAGGCGCGGGTGACCGCCCTCGTCTATGTCGTCGACCGCAGCCATGCGCAATATGCCGGCCGGCTCGACCTCCACGCGCAGCTCCATCTCGTCCGGCAGGGGCACGGGCAATCGGGCCCGAACCGCGACTATGTGCTGGCGACCATCAAGGAGATCGAGGCGCAGGGCTGCTTCGACGCCAAGCTCCATCGTCTCGCCGAACTCCTGAAAGGCGTGCACGAGACGCATGCCGCCGAGTGATCGGCGTGCTCGTGCGCGCATGAGGCGCGGAACCGCCGCGCTCAGCGCGCGCGATCGGCGGACGAATGTGAAGCCGCCCCGCCGCCGCCCGCGACCGGCGGCCCCGCCTCGCCCAGTTCGCGGCGGCC
>CAYGZV010000051.1:0-17170 GCA_964354425.1 uncultured Rhodoplanes sp.
GAACGCGCCCGGCAAAGGGCGAAGGACTTCGAGCGCAGGCAGAAGAAAGACTATATCGGAAACAAGATTTGAAGAGCTTACCCTTTCAGCTTGCTCGGTTCGGCTGATCCTTATTTTCGCTCGCAAATGTCGTTCAGACGCACCAGCTGAAGCAGAGCACGCAATCGCCGCTCGTGCGCGCGAGGCAAGACGTGGGCGCCCAGGCCCTGTCCCCGTGGTCAAATAGCGTCCGTACGGTTGAGGCCCGGGTTTCCCGCACCCGCTCGCAGTGCAAGGTTTGCACGACGCGAGCGCGCGGGGTTGCCTGCTGGGTGGCGTTCAAGAACGCGAAGCGTCGCCGGGCCTGCGGCAATGCTTGTGCATCGTCGACAGAACGAAGGACGTGGCCGGGCGCATCAACGCGCGGAACGTTGGATCAATTCACATGCGCCGGGGTTTCCAGGGGCTTCATCGCCAATTTGTTCACGGTGTTGCCCAGGTCCGTCACCTGCTCGCTCAGGGCTTGAATCTGCGACTGCAGGTACTCGGTGTGCATCCGGACCACCTGCTGGATGTCCTTGGTCTGCACCATCTTCTGGGCCGCTTCGAAGGCCGACAGGACATTTTTCTCAGCGAAGGTCATCGCCTTCCTGCTGATGCCGAGCGCGCCGGCCTGGTTCGCCGTGACCCGCTCCTCTAACGTGGAAACGGCCTTTTCGGCCGCGCGCATGTAGTTGGTGAAGGCCGTCTTGGCTTGTTCGACGCTTCGCTCCGCCACGGCGCGCATGTCTTCGGAAACCTCGAAACGTGGTGTCGGGCTCGCATTCATGATTTTCTCCATTGTTTTGACAAGTATTAATAACAAAAGTACTTAGCTGGATCATACGCGCGCATGAGCGCGAATTTTGAAGCATGAACCTAAGATAGTATTGATGTCATAAATAAATAGAGCGTGCCGCCGAATATTTCTTGGCGCTAACGTGATGATTTCGCCTTGGATCATCGCACCCTCAGTGGTCATGCCCCGCGGAGGCGGGGCATCCAGTAAACACCGAAAAGCATGCGTTTACTGGATCGCCCGCTTGCGCGGGCGATGACGCCGGGAGTTGGTCGATTCAGACCCAAGTCATCACGCTGTAATTCTGCCAGGCGGGGCGACAAGTGTTCTGAAATGACAACTCAACTCAGCGCTTGCCGAGCGGAAGGCAGGTCCGCCGCCGCTTCAACCATTGGACCTTGCGCTCGTGGCGGGATCCCTACAACCGCTCGGTGACAGCAATCGTGAGCCCGAGCCCGGAATCGCACCCGCGATAGACGACATGCGTCCGGAATGGACACTTAAGTCCCGGTGCCGGCTGAGGGATTCGAACCCCCGACCCCCTGATTACAAATCAGGTGCTCTACCTGCTGAGCTAAGCCGGCCCAAGCGCGAGATCGCGCCGCCGTCCTTCACGCGAGTCCCGCTGATCGAATGCAGGGCCGCGGCGGACGATCCGTCGAGAGCCTCTTATCATCCTCGCCGCAAGATTAAAGATCAATCGGAGACCCGCACCCGCAATGGCGTAGGGCGCGCGGCGGCAAGCCGTCCCGCTCGCCGCCCCTCACGATCATTCGGCGTCGGCGGCGTTCAGAACGGTTGCGCCCGCCGGCGCGCTTGCAGGCCGCACCGGCTATTTCAGTACAGCCGCGTGAAAGCGAGCACGAGAACGCCATAGAGCAGGACCACCAGCACGGCTCCCCCGACCGCGCGCAGGAGGGAGGCCGGGGCGGCGGGGCGCAGCCACCACGCAAAGCGCGTGCTGGTCCGGGGGATCAAGTAGTTCAACAGCACGACGCTCACCGCATTGCCGATGAACAAGGCGACCGGGAACGGCAGGCCCAGCAGTTTCATCAGCACCGGCGTCTGCACCAGCACGCCGAACAGGAACACCACCGGATAAAGGAGCAGCAGGACGATCATGTTCTGCTTCCAGGCGGCGGGCGGTGCGGCGCCGTCGGGCGCGGTGCGGAACCACTGATCGAATCCGGTGCGGACCGTTCGCGTGTGGAAGCGCTCCAGGAAGTCGTCGGCGTCCTGGAGGAGCAGCTGGCGTTCCGGCGATTCCAGCCACGCCTGCAGGTTCTTTTCGCTGTCGAACCGCAGGATCGACAGGAAGTCCTCCTGGATGCCGGGGATGGGCGGCTCGAAGCGGTAGCCCTGGAATCCCGGCGCCTTGCTTTGCGCCGCTGCGATCCGCCGCTCCCAGCGGCGGTAGGCGTCCTCCTGGCCCGGCTTGATATGCGTCGAGATCACGACCGAGACGGGGGCGGGCATGGCGCCTTCCGCGTCGTCCTTGACGAGGTGCACATCATCGTTGCCGACCAGCATCGGGAGCACGGTCTGGACGCGCGTCAGGCGCTCGGCCGAATTGAGCCAGGCGACCGCGGCCGACTGGCTCGCGAAGCGCTGCAGGATCACCCAGTCGACCTGCTGCGGCGGGTTCGGCGGAATCACCGACTGTTCGAGGAAGCCGGGGAAAGCGGCGATGGCTTTGCTCGTGCCGTCCTGCCACGCGGCGAAGGCCTCGGACGCCTCGGGCCGGACCCGCGTCTGCGTCACGATCGTGACGTGCGTCTCGCCGGGGGAGGATGTCTGGTCGGCGCTCATGCCCCGGGCGCGAGTTTGGCGAAGATGCGATCCGCGGTGAAAGGAAGATGCGCAAACCGGATGCCGGTGGCGTTGGCGAGCGCATTGGCGATGGCGGGCGCGACCGGATTGATCGCGCACTCGCCTTGCGACTTGGCGCCGAGCGGACCGATCTTGTCGTAGGTGTCGGCGAAATACACTTCGGAACAGGGAACATCCGCGAAGGCCGGGATGCGGTAGTTGCGCAGGTTCGGGTTCACCACGGCGCCGTCGGCGTCGTGTACCATGTGTTCGGTGAGCGCCCAGCCGAACCCCATGGCGATTGCCCCTTCGATCTGCCCGCGGCATTGCATCGGGTTGATCAAGCGGCCGATATCGGCGGCATGCACGCTGTGCAGGATGCGGATCTCGCCGGTCATCCGATGCACGGCGAGCCGAACGCCATGTGCATTGAAGGCGATCGAGCGCGGCGACAGATAGGCCTTGCGCTTGGCGAGGAAGCGATGGCCGTCCTTGCTCCCGGCCGCGTGGAGGTCAGGCAGCGAGACGCGCTGATCGCCGCGCGCGACCCAGTCTCCCTCCAAGCGCCAGCTCTCCGGGTCGGTGGCGGTGCGCCGTCCGGCATAGTCCAGTATGTTGGCGCGGAGCGCGCGCGCGGTGCGCTCGACGGCCTGGCCGGCGACCACGGTTCCGGTGCTGGCGAATGTGCCGGTGTCGAACGGCGCGAGATCGGTGTCGGCATTGATGATGTCGATCTGCTCGGCGCGCGACCCGAGGACGCCCGCGGCGATCTGGCGGTGCGAGGTCACCGATCCGTTGCCCATCTCGGTCGAACCGACGGCGAGGTGGTAGCGCCCGTCGGGAAGAAGCGCCATCTCGGCGCCCGACCGGTGCTCGGTCGCCGGACCGGATTCGAGCACCGCAAGCGCGATGCCCGTGCCTTCCGCCCACTCTTCGCCGTCCGGTTTGGGCGATCCGCCGCCCTTGGCCAGAGCCTGTTCAACGAGATCGAGGCACTGGTCGAGGCCATAGCTGCCGAAATCGACGTCGCTAGGGTCCTTCCACACGGACTCGATCCAGTCGCCCGGCCGGATCATGTTCTTGCGGCGCATCGCGAACGGATCGAGCCCGAGGAGGCTCGCCAGCTCATCGATCGCGCACTCGATCGCGAAGGTGGTCTGCGAGGAGCCGTAACCGCGAAAGCCGCCAGCCGGAACGATATTGGTGTAGACGGCGCATCCATTGGCTTTCTTGTTGGCGCAGCGGTAGGCCGTCAGCGGGCTGCCGAGCGCAGCGGCGAGCGTTTCGCTCGCATGCCCGCCATACGCGCCGGTATTGGAAACCACATCGACCTCGATCGCAGTCAGCGTGCCGTCACGCCTGGCCCCGAGCTTGACGCGCGTCGTCATCTGGTGGCGCGTTGTCGCGGCGATGAACTGCTCCTCGCGCGTGAACTCCCATTTGACCGGCCGCCCTGTCTTGAGCGTCGCCAGAACGCAGAGATCTTCCGACAGCATCTCCTGCTTGCCGCCGAATCCGCCGCCGACGCGCTCGGTGAAGACATGCACATTGCGCGGAAACAGCCCGAAGAGATGCACCAGCTTCTGCTTGGCGATGAAGGGGGCCTGCGAGCTCGTGCGCACGTGGACGCGCCCTGCTTCGTCCTTCCAGGCGAGCGAACCATGCGTCTCGAGATGCACGTGCTGGACGCGGGAGGTCGAATAGGTGAGCTCGTGCACGGCGTCGGCGTCGCGAAAGCCCGCCGCGACGCTGCCGACCTCGCCGTTGATGTCGACATAGATGTTGCCTTTGGCCTCGCCGCCCTTCTCGTGCAGGATCGGCGCCTCGGGGGCCATCGCGGCGAGGGGATCGAACACGGCGGGCAGGACCTCGTATTCGACGGCGAGCGCGCGGCAGCCAGCGATCGCGGCGTTCTCGGTTTCGGCGACCACGGCGGCCACGCGCTGCCCGACAAATCGCATCGTGTCGTCGAGGATGTAGGTGTCGTCCGGGTCGACCAGATGGTCCTCATGGGTCGCCGTCGAGTACAGCCGGCGCGGCGCATCCTCCCAGGTGAACACCTCCACGACCCCGGGAACGGCCAAGGCTTTCGTTCGGTCGATGCGCAGAATCCTCGCATGCGCATGCGGCGAGCGCAGGACCTTGAGGTGCAGGGCGCCTTCCATCGCCAGGTCCATCGTGTAGCGCGCGCGGCCGGTGACGATCGACGCGCCGAACGGGTTTCGGAGGCTTGCGCCGCAGGCTTTGCCGGCGATGTCCGGCTCGGCCGACGCCACGCCATGAACGGCGTCCCGGATCGATCGATAGCCGGTGCAGCGACACAGATTGCCTTTGAGCGCGCGCGGCAAATTGGCCTTCTGCTCGTCGTCGAGCGCGGCCACGGTCATGATCATGCCGGCGGCGCAGAAGCCGCACTGGAACGCCTGGGCGTCGAGAAACGCCTGCTGGACCGGATGCAGCTTATCGCCGGGCGCGAGCCCCTCGATGGTCGTCACCTCGCGGTTGGCGGCGCGAAAGGCCGGCACGAGGCAGGAGTGCACCGGCTTGCCGTCGAGCCAGACCGTGCAGGCGCCGCAATCGCCGGCGTCGCAGCCCTTCTTCACGCCGAAGAAACCGAGCTCGCGCAGCAAGGTGCGCAGGCATTGTCCGGGCTGCGGCTCGGCGGAAAACCGCTTTCCATTGACGGCGTATTTCATGTTGCGCCTGCCGATGCGGCGAGCTCGCTGCGAATCTGTTCGGCGAAATAGTAGGTCAGATGCCGCTTGTACGGTGCGCTTCCATGCACATCGTCGAAATAGGCGTCCGCGGGGATGCGTTCGTCGATCGTGCGGCGCAGCTCGTCGGGCGAAGGCGGACGCGCGAAGTGGAGCTGGACGGGGCGCGGCGTCGCGGCCGTGATGGTGATGCGGAGATCATCCGCGGTCCCTTGTCCGCACGTGCCGATCAGCAGCGCAGCCGAGCGTCCGAGATGGGTGAGCGAAGCGCGGCGGAACGCGAAGCGCTTGGCGAGCGCGGAGGCCGGCAGGCGGATGTTGCGCAAGAGCTCGCCCGGCCCGAGGACGTTCGCGTGATTGCCGGTGACGAAATCGACGCATTGCAATTTGCGCGGCGCTCCGTCGCGGGGCCAGAGCGTCAGTTCTCCCTCGAGCGCCGCCACGAGCGAGATCATGGGCCCCGCCGGCAGGGACATGCAGAGATTGCCGCCGACGGTCGCCATGTTCCAGATCTTGAACGAGGCGAGCAGGGACTCGCAGCATTCACGCAGCAGGGGTGCCGCGGTCCACTCCGCCGGCGCGGTGAAGTGATAGAGCTCGGCGATGCGGCAGGTGGCGGCGATGTCGAGCCCGGCCGAGGATGCCTGAAGGGCCGGCCACGCGAGGCTTTCGAGATCGATCAGCGTGTCGAGGGCCGGCTGCGGCTCGGAGAACAGCCAGGTGCCTCCGGCGAGCCATGCACAGCCCTCGCGCCATTGCCCGATCTCGTCCGGCGCGGTCGGGTGTTTTACGTCCGTGATGGTGTCGAGATTCATGCGACGACGCTCAAGGGAGATCGCTGAGTGAGGTGGCGCCGGGGCCGGGCGTGATCAGCGTCGGCCATTGCGGCGAGCCGAACGGCACGGCCGGGGGCAGAACTGGGGTCATTCCGCGCTTTGCGTCCTCGGCCTGGATCGCCGTGCGCGCATCGCCCCCCATCAGCTCGAAATCCATGAGGCGGTAGTTGCCGAAGAACACCGCGCCCACCGAGCGGTCGGCGACAATGCGGGTGACGAGGTCCAACAGCTCGTCGGCGGTCGTGGTGAAAGAGGTCGTCTCGACCAGCAGGAGCCGGTCATTGATCGCCTCCGGGCCGAAAAACTGGGCGAGCACGCTGAACAGCACATTGTTCTGACGCGTGACATAGATCGTGTTGCTCGCCGCATAGGTCTCCTCCCACCGGCTGCCGAGCATTGTCTTCCAGCCCTCGACCACGCCCATCCAGTGCGCCACCTGCGTCTGCGCCGCCCAGGCGACATTGTGCTTGAGCAGCGGGCTCTGCTTCTTCGCAAAGGCCTGCAAGGCGTCCAAGGACGCAACGCCCTTGGCGGCGCACTCATCGATGAAGGCGATGTTGTTCTGCAGGATGGCGCGGCTGTTCGCCCGCCACTCCGCCGGCATGTCGGTCTTGTCGATGCCATCCAAAGCGGACTGCATGCGGCTGCGATAGGCGAGCAGCCCGCCGACCCACGACTTGTCGCCCGGGCTGTCGAGATAGGACATGACCGCGACGGAAACGGCCATGGCGCTATGGCCGACCGACTTTAGAAGCTGATAGGCGACCGGCACAGGCGGGGCCTCGAGCGGCGCCTCGCCGGGGCGGTAGAGAATGAAACGTCCGCCGGCCCCGGAGAAGAGCGCGAGAATGACCGGGTGACGCGCGAGGATACTGGCTTTGAATATCTGGGCGGAAGCGGAGTAGAGGTCGAACATCGCGCTGTTGAGAGCGAGCACATTCTTGGCCGCAACCGCGGCAGGATCGGCGGCGGTCGTTCCGACAATCAGCTTTATCTTGGGCGACAAATCGTCGGCCTGCGTCGCCGAAACCGCGAAAAGAACCGCTGCGGCTGAAACACAGGCCGCCAATTTACGCAAGGGTCGGCCGGTTGTGGGCGCGCATGACCGCATGCGGGAGGCGGCGAGCCTCGCGGCTGGATCGCTCATCGAGGGTCCTCCTTCGCGGTTCTTGTGGGCACATGGGATGAGCCGGGCGACAATGCGCGGTCCCTCACAAACGAACGCCCGGCCGACAAGCGCGCAGAGCATTCGGTGTGGACCATGTGCGAGCCGCAGAACTTCCCCCCGAATACGGTGAGCCTACAACGCCGGTTTGCGAGGTCACACGGGGGGTTGCTACACATTCGCGTGTGTGTCCGGCGTGTGGCGCTGCGGCAGGACACGGCGTTCCGGGCCCGCTCAGGGTGGGCGCGCCGACTTGTTTGTTTCGGGACGGAAGGGACTGAAACGCGTTCGCGTCAACCACCGGCGATGGTCGCCGGGCGTCACCCGAAATTGCCTCGCCGCAGCGCGCCTTCTATATTCTGTCGAGTCCGTGGTGATGTACCGCTTGCGCGCGTGGTGGCCAACGCATGTGCACGCGAGCACGGCGCAGGAGCGATGGCGGATGCACCAGCGAGCGCCGACGGACGTCAGCGACGGTCTGCCGAAATGCAGAACGGGCATTGCGGGGCTCGATGCGATCACGCATGGCGGCCTTCCGCGCGGGCGGCCGACGCTTGTCTGCGGCGGGGCCGGCTGCGGCAAGACGCTGTTTGCGATGGAGTTCCTGGCGCGCGGCGCCGTCGAGTTCGGCGAGCCCGGCGTCGTGCTGAGCTTCGAGGAGACTGCGGACGAGCTCACCAGCAATGTCCGTTCGCTCGGGTTCAACCTCGACGAACTCGTTGCGCAGAATAAACTCTATATCGATCATGTGCGTGTCGAGCCGAGCGAGATCGACGAGACCGGCGAATATGATCTCGACGGGCTCTTCGTCCGGCTGAACTACGGAATCCAGGCGGTCGGCGCGAAGCGAGTGGTGCTCGACACGCTGGAGGCCCTGTTCGCCGGCCTCTCGAACCAAGCTTTGCTGCGCAGCGAGCTGCGCCGCCTGTTCCGCTGGCTCAAGGATCAGGGCGTGACCGCCGTCATCACCGGCGAGCGGGGGGAAGGCCAGCTCACCCGACACGGACTCGAAGAGTACATTTCCGACTGCGTGATCCTGCTCGACAATCGGGTGACGGAGCAGCTTTCGACCCGGCGGCTGCGCATCGTCAAGTACCGCGGCAGCCGCCACGGCGCCAACGAGTACCCGTTCCTCATCGATAGCCGGGGCTTCAACATCCTCCCGATCACGTCGGCGGTTCTCGACCACGCGGCGCTCGAGGAGCGCGTCCCGACCGGCATCGAACGCCTCGATACGATGCTGGGCGGCGGGTATTACCGCGGCGCGACCGTGCTTGCCTCGGGGTCGGCCGGCGCCGGCAAGACCAGCGTCGCGGCCGGTTTCGCCGACGCGAGCTGCCGCCGCGGCGAGCGCTGCCTCTACTTCGCCTTCGAGGAAGCGCAAAGTCAGGTGGTGCGCAATATGCGCTCGATCGGCATCGATCTCGCGCAATGGACGCAGCAGGGACTGCTGCGCTTCCATGCGATCCGGCCCACCGTCTACGGCCTGGAGATGCATCTTGTGAGCATGTTCAAGGAGATCACCGATTTCGCCCCGGCGACGGTGATCGTCGATCCGATCAGCGCTCTTCTCCATGCCGGCGGCCGCGACGATGCGGCGCTCATGGTGACGCGTCTCGTCGACATGCTGAAAGCACGCAATATCACCGCGCTGTTGACGAGCCTGATTTCGGGCGGCAGCGCGAGCGAACAGTCGGAAATCGGCATTTCGTCACTGGTGGACACCTGGCTCCTGCTGCGCAGCGTCGAAAGCAACGCCGAGCGCAACCGGGTTCTGTACGTGCTCAAGTCGCGCGGCATGGCGCATTCCAACCAGGTGCGCGAGTTCGTGCTGACCGAACGGGGCGTCGAACTTGTCGACGTCTCTGTCGGGCCGGAGGGTGTTTTGACCGGGGCGTCGCGCGCGGCGCAGCAGAGCAGGGCGCGCGCCGAGGAACGGGATCGTAATCACGACATCGAGCGGCGACGGCGCGAATTGGAGCGCAAGCAGCGGCTGGCGCGGGCGCAGATCGCCGTCCTGACGGCCGAACTCGCGGAGAGCGAGGGCGAGATCGAGCGGTTCCAAGCCGAGCAGGAACTGCGCGGGATGCAGTCGGCGGAGGAGCGCGAGGAGATCGCGCGCCTGCGGTGGGCGGACGAGGCCGCCGCGGAGGAGCCAAGCCAACGAGCAGGCGAAGACGCGAAGAAGCGGGGGGATAGTGATGAAGGCCGATGAATCGACTCCGGCCGCGGCGGCCGGCGATCAGTCGGAGCGGTGGGAGCTTCGTCTGTATGTCGCAGGCGTCACGCCGAAATCCGTCAAGGCGTTTGCGAACCTCAAACGGTTGTGCGAGCAGCACATGCCGGGTCGTTATTCGATCGAGCTGGTCGACCTCCTGGAGAAGCCGCAGCTCGCCAAAGGGGATGAGATCATCGCCATCCCGACGCTCGTGCGCAAGCTGCCCCAGCCGATCCGCAAGATCGTGGGAGACCTGTCAAACGAAGAAAAAACATTGGTAGGCCTGCAGCTTAGGCCAAGGTCTTCTTAGTTCTGTTTTTTCGAGCCGACGGGGTCAGATCAAAGCGCAATCAGTTTATTCGATTAGTGTTAGTCCGCATTAGGAACCGTCCGCCTGCATCAATCCTCTAAAGATGCAAACAGGAGAACGGTCGTGATTTTAAGCGGACCGGACGAGACGACCGCGGCGTTCGAAGCGTATCGCGACGCCAGGACAGCGGAGAAATACACGCTGCGCCTTTACGTTCTCGGCGCGACGCAGAAATCGGTCGAAGCGATCGCGCGGACGCGGGCGGTGTGCGAGGAGCGTCTCGCCGGCCGCTACGATCTCAAAGTGATCGACCTCTATCAGCACCCGGGCATCGCCGCGCGCGATGGAATCATCGCCACCCCGACGCTGGTCAAGGAAGCGCCGGCGCCCTTCCGGCGACTGATCGGCAACCTCTCGGACTCCGATTCCGTGTTGCGCGCGCTGGACGTTGCTGCATAGTAGAATGCCTGAACGACGCAACAGGCAAGATTCCGCTTGTCCGATGGTGAGAAGTCACGCGCAACGGTCGCTGGCGAAGCCGACACGCCGGAGGGCTTGCGTCGGCGCATTGTCGATCTCGAACGCCGCCTCGAAGAGGCGGGGCAGACATTGCGCGCCATCCGCGACGGCGAGGTGGACGCCTTCGTCGTCGTCGAGGGCGGCCGCGAGAAGATCCTGACTTTCGAGACCGCCGATCGGCCCTATCGTCGGCTGGTCGAGGAGATGCACCAAGGCGCCGCCCTGCTGGACTCCGCGGGCGTCATCCTTTTCGCCAATGCCTTCCTCTCCCAAATGACCGGCCGGCCGCTCGAAGCCCTCGTCGGAACGGCCTTGCTGTCGCTCGTCGACCCGGTGTCGCGGATCGAATGCGAGCTGCGGCTTCGTCGCTGCAGGCTGCAGGCCGGGCGCATGGAGGCGAATCTCGTCCGGCCCGACGGCGAGCCGTTGCCCACCTATCTGTCTTTGTCCGGCGCACAGGACTCCGACACGGTGATCGGGACCTTCACCGACCTCACCGATCAGCAGACCCGCAAGAGGCTCGAACAGGAGGTGGCGGAGCGCACGCGGCTGACCACGCAGCTCGCGCTGAGCGAGGGACGCCTCCAGCTCGCGCTCGAGGCCGCCGATCTCGGCGTCTGGAGCCACGACCTGACTGCCGACATGCTGGAGCTCGACGCGCGGGCGCAGCGGCATTTCGCGCTCGGCGCCAAGGTGACGAGCGCCGCGATCATCGCCCGCATCCATCCCGATGACCGCGACCGCATCGTGGATTTCGTCGCCGCCGCGCGAACGAACCGCGCTACGGTGAACCACATCCTCGAATTTCGCATATGCGATACCGGCGGCGCGGAACGCTCGCTGCGCGTCTATGCGCATGTCGTGTTCGAGGGCCCGTCGGCGACGCTTGCGATCGGCACCTGCGAGGACATCACCGAACGCAAGCAGTGGGAGGCGACGCAGAAGCTCTTGCTGGACGAGCTCAATCACCGGGTCAAGAACACGCTTGCGACGATCCAGGCGATTGCCGGACAGACCCTGCGCGCGACCAACAGCCCGGGCGAATTCGTGGAGGCGTTCAGCGGACGCTTGCAGTCGCTCGGGCGGGCGCATTCGCTCCTGACCCAATCGAGCTGGGAGGGCGCCGACCTTGCCGACATCGTGCGGGACCAGCTCGCCATCCGCGATTCCGAGCGCATCGTGGTCTCCGGCCCGCGCGTGTTCCTTCCGCCGCAATCCGCGGTCTATCTCGCACTCGTGCTGCACGAGCTTGGAACTAATGCGCGCAAATACGGAGCGCTGTGCGGGCCGAGCGGGCGGGTCTTCCTCGACTGGTCGGTGGGGCGGGGGCGCACGCTCGAGCTCGACTGGATCGAGCGCGAAGGGCCGGCCGTCACCACGCCCGGCTCGGTCGGGTTCGGCACTAAACTGATCGAGCAGAGCGTGAAAGGGCTCGGCGGGGACGTGCAGGTGGAATTTGCGGCGACCGGGCTTTCCTGCCAGATAAGCCTTCCGCTCGATGGGGGGTAAGCCCAGCTCCGGCGCATGCAATGAGTATCCATCGCGATGAGGTCTGCGCGCGCGCCCGCTTGCTGTCGGCCGCGCGCTGCGGTCGGGGCCGCGGAGCGGCCTAGAATGCGGTTCGTTCGCCGGCCGCAAGACGAGGCGGAAGCCGCCCTTTTCGCCATTGCGCTTGCCGGCCTCGCGGTCGGCCTCGTCTTCGGGCTATGGCCCGCGCTCGATCTCGCCGTCTCGGGATTGTTCTACGACGAGGTCCAGCGCAGCTGGCCGTGGACGCGCGACCCGGTCCTGCTGGCGATTCGCGACTTCAATGCGTTCACCACCCGCGCCATCATTTCCGCCGCTATCATCGCCTTCCTGTTCGCGGTCGCGGGCGGGCGACGCTTCACCTTCATGTCGCCGCGGGTCACGGTCTTCCTGCTCGCAACGCTGGTCGTCGCGCCGGGACTGATCGCCAATGTCCTGCTTAAGTCGCACTGGGGACGGCCGCGCCCGGTCGAGGTGAGCGCATTCGGCGGCAGCCTCGACTTCGTTCCCTGGTTCAGTCCGTTCGGGGGGTGCGACAGCAATTGTTCCTTCGTCTCCGGCGAAGCGGCGAGCGCGTTTTCGCTGCTCGCGCTTGCGATCATATTGCCGCAGCGATATCGGGTCACCGCCGTCGTTGTGGCGAGCGTCTATGGGCTGGTCGTCGGCCTGATGCGCATCGCCATGGGTGGACATTTCCTGTCCGACGTTCTGTTCGCGGGCGTGTTCACCGCGCTCACGATATGGGTCCTGCACGGCGTGATTTTCCGCTGGCGGTGATCCGTTGCATCCTCCCCGCCGCGGGGAAGGACGGGGACGCGCTCACACCCGGTGCGAAATCTCCACCCCCGACCCGGTCGTGATGTCGATGTCCTTCGTTTCGCGCAGGAAAAGCCCGCCCACGACGACCGTTATGACGGCGACCCCGATCGGATACCACAGCCCGTCATAGATATTGCCGGTCGCCGCCACGATGGCGGTCGTCAGCAGAGGGAGCATGCCCCCGAACCAGCCATTGCCGATGTGGTAGGGCAGCGACATCGAGGTGTAGCGGATCTTGGTCGGGAAGAGTTCGACCAGGAAGGCCGCGATCGGCCCATACACCATGGTGACGTAGACGAGCATGATGATGAGGATCAGCTCGGCCATCAGCCAATTCACCTTGGCCGGATCGGCGCGCGCCGGATAGCCGGCCGCGTTGAAGGCGTCCTGCCACTTGGCCGCGTCCCATCCCTCGATCCGGGTGGAGCCGATGCTGAGCGCCACCGGCTTGTCGGGCGTGTTCTCCTTCTTGAAGGACACGCCCAGCCGGGTGACGAAATCCTGCGCGCGGTCGCACTCGGAGAAACTCGACCACGGTCCCACGAAGATGTGGAACTCGCAGCTCGAGGCGTCGGCCGAGACGGTGATCTCGTTCTGCGCCTGGAAGGCGACGAGATCGGGGTGGACGTATTCCGTCAGCGCCTTGAACAGCGGGAAGTAGGTCGCCGCCGCAATCAGGCAGCCCGCCAGAATGATCTTCAGCCGGCCGATGCGGTCGGACAGCCAGCCGAAAAAGATGAACAGCGGGGTGCCGACCACGAGCGAGACCGCGACGAGAGCGTAGGCGAGGATGAAATCGAGCCGCAGCGTGATCTGCAGGAAAAACAGCGCGTAGAACTGTCCCGTGTACCAGATGACGCCCTGTCCGGCGGTGGCGCCGAGCAGCGCGAGCAGCACGTATTTGTTGTTGGGATAGCGGAAGAAGCTCTCGGTGAGCGGCGCCTTCGAGCCTTTGCCCTCTTCCTTCATTTTCTGGAAGATCGGCGTCTCGTTGAGGCGCAGCCGGATATAGACCGAGAAGACGAGCAGGATGACCGAGACCAGGAACGGGATGCGCCAGCCCCACTCGGCGAACGAGGCCTCGTCCATGTATAGGCGGCACACGCTGATGATGAGGAGCGCGAGGAAGAAGCCGAGCGTCGCCGTGGTCTGCACGAAGCTCGTCGAAAAACCGCGATGGGCCGGGCGGGCATGCTCGGCGACATAGGTCGCCGCGCCGCCATACTCCCCGCCGAGCGCCAGCCCCTGCACCAGGCGAAGCGCGACAAGGAGGAGCGGCGCGATCCAGCCGATCGCGCTGAAGGTGGGCAGCAGGCCCACCAGGAAGGTCGCGCCGCCCATCACCATGATGGTGATGAGGAACGTGTATTTGCGGCCGACGAGGTCGCCGATGCGGCCGAACACGAGCGCTCCGGCCGGCCGGATGAGGAATCCGGCGGCATAGGTCGCAAAGGCGGAGAGCAGGGCGGCGGTGTCGTTGCCGGGCGGGAAGAACAGCGCAGCGAAGAACGGCGCGAGCGTTGCGTAAAGATAGAAGTCGTACCACTCGAAGATGGTCCCGAGCGAGGAGGCGAAGATGACGAACTTCTCCTGCTTCGTCATCCCCGCGCCGCGCATGGACGGTCGAGCCATCATCGTCATGAAGCGTCCCTTGCGTGGTCGAGCATCCGTCATTGGCAGGCGCGATTTCTGTTGGCGTCCGGGATCGGCGCCGGGCGCGGGCCGCCCGCGGCGGGCGACAAGGTTAGAGACCGGTGTGACCGAAAGTCTCTGGTCAACTCGTCTTAGCCTAAAAGTTCAAGGGATGCAGCGGGCGGGCGCGCCGTCGGGCCGCAAGCGCGCGCATCGTTCACGCCCGCCGCAGGTTTTCGCGCTCGCGCACGCCGGCGACTGCCGTCGAGGTCGGTCCGGACGCCGAGCGTCCGCGCATCACGGCGGTGCGCCGAGCCGGCCGGTCGCGATGTAGAGCGCGAGCGCGGTCGCGTTCGACACATTGAGGCTCTTGATGCGGCCGGGCAGATCGAGCCGCGCGACGCGGTCGCAGATCGTGCGCGTCAAATGCCGCAGGCCTTTGCCCTCGGCGCCCAGCACGAGCGCGAGCGGGGCCGCGAGTTGGACCTGCGCGAGGTCCGTCTCGCCCGCGCTGTCCAGCCCGATGGTCAGGAAGCCGCGGTCCTTCAAGCCGGCGAGCGCGCGGGCGAGGTTGCCGACCGTTGCGATCGGCACATATTCGAGCGCGCCGGAAGCGGCCTTCGCCAGCACGCCGGTCGCCTCCGGGCTGTGGCGCGCGGTGGTCACCACCGCGGCGACGCCGAAAGCGGCGGCGCTGCGCAGGATCGCGCCGACATTGTGCGGGTCGGTGATCTGGTCGAACACGAGGACGATCCCGTGCGGGTCGAGGTCGTCGATGTGCGGGGAGGACAGGGGGTCCGCCTCGGCGTAGAGGCCCTGATGCACCGCCTCCGGCCCGACCAGCGCCGCGATGATGTCGGGACGCACGATCTCGGGCGGGTGCGGGAACGTCACCCCGGCTTCGGCGAGGCGGTGTGCGGCGTTCTCCGTCGCCAGCAGCCGATGAAAACTGCGCGCCGGGTTCTCCAGCGCCGCTTTCACCGTGTGCCAGCCGTAGAGAATCGCCGGCCCGTCATCGTCCTCCCGGCGAGGCCGCCAGAAACGCCGGCCCGGCCGCGTCTCGCCTTCCGCGCGCGGGGCGCCGGACAGCTTGGCGGGACGCGTTCGCCGCTCCGGCGGCGAACGGCGGGACTGTCTTTGTGGCGGATCGCGGTCGGGCATGTCTGATTTGGGTTCTTGGTCAATGCGTCATAGATCAACCCCGGCAAACAGGAAAGGACGACCGCCATGCCCAGCAACTGGCCGGAGACCACCAAGGAACTGAGCGCGCAGCTCAAGAATGTGCGCAACGGCGTTCCGGAGGTCATGAAGGCATTTTCAGCGGTCGCGCAGGCCGCGCTCGCTCCCAAGGCGCTCGACACCAAGACCAAGGAGCTGATCGCGCTCGCGATCTCCGTCGCCATCCGGTGCGACGACTGCATCGCCTTCCACGCCAAGGCGGCGGTCGAGCAGGGCGCCTCGCGCGACGAGGTCTTGGAGACGCTCGGCCTTGCGATCTATATGGGCGCGGGCCCCTCGGTGATGTATGCGGGCCATGCGCTCGAAGCGGCCGCGCAGTTCGAGGCGGAGCGGGCGCGCAAGCAAGGGTGACGCGCAGCGGTGGAGCAGCAAGGGTGACGCGCAGCGACCCTGGCGGGCAAGGGTGACGCGGAGCGGGCGCGCAAGCAAGGGTGACGGGCGCGGCGGGGCTAGGTGACGCGCATCGGTGGAGACGGGGTTCGCTAAAGAGCCGGACGCGTCAGGGCTGGCGCTGGTGCTGGCGCGGCGCCGCGGGCACTGCCGTCGCCGTTTCAAGTTGACACCCGGGGTGGCCGTTCCCATAAACACGGCCCCTGGGTCGCTTCGTTGCGCGGCAAGCGGGTCTTGTACGACAATGCGTTTTCCGGGGGAGTGTCCCGAGCGGCAAAGGGGGCGGACTGTAAATCCGCTGGCTTAGCCTTCGTAGGTTCGAGTCCTACCTCCCCCACCATCATTGGCGACGCCAGACATCCTCGAACGGGCGGTCACGACCGGGCATTCGCCTCGGCAGCGCATCGTCGGCGCGGGCCTTCGACCCCCAGGGCCTCATTCGCAAGAGTCTCATTCGCAAGCGCGCGCGGCGTGCAACCGAGCGCCGGCGTGCGCGCGACGTGCGAGCGCCGGTGTGTGAGCCAGATCACAAACATCCCGGGCGCGACGCGGCACATTGGCGGCATGTGACGAACGGGAGCGCCATCGTGTCTCTTCGAATCTCCGCAATCTTCTTCGGCGTCGTCTGGACCGCAGGAATGCTGTGGTGGAGCGCGCCGCTCGATGTTCCGACGATCGTCATCTGGTCGGTCGCCGGCGTTCTGACGGCATTTGCTTGGTATCGGCTGATGAGTCTGTGGCTGGACTTCCGCGGGGAGTAAGCCGAGACGGGACTCGCGCCCTGGATAGGAGACGCGCTCGTGTACAAGCGGTTCAAACCGAACTACTCGCTGTGGCCTGAGCAGGCTCGTCCGCGCCGCGGCTGGCCGCTGAAATTCGCCGTCGGCAGTTTCATGCTCGGCATCGCTTGCGCCACCGCCGCCGGCTTCTTCTTCAACTCGTCCGGTCCGGCGATCGGGCAGGGACCGGTCAAGGAGGCCGTTGTCGAGCGTGGTCCCATCTATGCGTCTGCGGCGATCCCGCCCGCGCCGCCGGCGCCGGCGGCGCTCGACACGGAAAACCGCAGCCGGACGCGCGCCGCCGCCAAGACGAAGCTGCCGATCATCGGATCGCAAGCAGCCCAGCCGATCGGCGGGATGGACGAGCGCGGCGGCGACGTGCTGGCCGGCGGGCCG
>CAYGZV010000052.1:0-17101 GCA_964354425.1 uncultured Rhodoplanes sp.
GCTCATCGGCATGGGTGTCCGCCCGGAACACGTGCAAACGCCCGCCGTCGCGTGACGCGCCGACCCGCGACTCCGGCACGAACGGCGGGTATGCGTGCTGGACGCTCCGGTTGCGCGGAGCATGACAAAGGCGGTCACTTCTCCAGCCGTTCGATGAACCATTTGAGGATGCGCACCCAGACCTCGTCCTTTGTCACGGCGTCCTCGATGCCGTGCTCGAGATTGGGATTGTCGTTCACCTCCATGACGACGACCCCGTTCGCGGTCTCCTTGAGGTCAACGCCGTAGAAACCGTCGCCGATCGGCCGCGCCGCGCGCACGGCGAGATCGATCACCTCGGGCGGCGTCTGCTCGAGGCCGAAGGTTTTAAACCCGCCCTCGCGCGCGGTCCCGTCCGGCCGGTGCTTGACGATCTGCCAGTGGCCGCGCGCCATGCGATACTGGCAGACAAACAACGGCTCGCCGGCAAGCACGCCGATCCGCCAGTCGAACTCGGTGGGAACGAATTTCTGCGCGAGCAGCAGGTCGGTCTCCTCGAACAGCTCTTCGGCGACGCGCTTGAACTCCTCCGCGCTGGAAACTTTGTGAATGCCGCGCGAAAACGAGCCGTCGGGGATTTTGACGACCAGCGGCAGGCCCAGTTCGTCGATCGCGCGCGGCAGGTCGGACACCTCGGCGATCATCACGGTGGGCGGCGTCGGCACCTGGTTCTGCCGGAGCAGCTCCATCAGGAACACCTTGTTGGTGCAGCGGATCATGGAGATCGGATCGTCGATGACCGGCATGCCTTCCTGCACCGCGCGCCGCGCGAACCGGTAGGTGTGGTTGTCGATCGACGTGGTCTCGCGGATGAAAAGGCCGTCATACTCGGCGAGTTCGGCGAGCTGGCGCTTGGTGATCGGCTCGATGTCAACCGACATCTTTTCGGCGATGCGCGCGAGATGCTTGATCGACCCCGCCGAGGAGGGCGGCAGTTTCTCGTTCGGATCGTACAGAACCGCGATGTCGTATTTGGAGACGCTGCGCGCCTTGGGATCGCGCCAGTCGCGCCGCGTGTGCTCGTGGAGCGACTCGCGGAAAAACGTCGCTTCGCCATTGGAGAGGCGGGTGAGGTTGCGCGGCCTGATGCGGTCGATCGACAGCCAGGCCGCGCTCGTGTCGAGGGACACTTCGAGCGCCGGGCAGCGGAACCAGTCGAACAACAGCCGGCCGAACGGCTCGAACCGCGCGTCCCGCGCTATGCCGAAGCACACGAACAGCTTGAACTCGCCCTCCGGCTGGAAATCCGTGCGGCGGGCGCAGCGGTTGAGCTCGTCCTCGAGCTCCGGCAGAGCGTGCTCGTAAAGCTTCGATTCGCGCAGCTCCAGCATGGTTTCGACGGTCGGCATGACCCGATGCCCGCGCGCCTCCGCGAGCAGCGAGGCGTAATATCCCTTCGACTGGTAGGCATAGGAGCGCGACAGATTGACGAGCTTCGGCCGCGCCGTCTCGAACAGCCGCGGACGAACGAGATACTCGCTCGTGGTGATCACCTTGTGCGGCGTTTCAGCGTTGGGAAAGTCCCGGGGCTGGTCGACCAGAATGACCCAGCCGGTCATGACGGAAACCCTTTCCGAATGAGGATCGTGGCTCCCAGATGATCGCGCCCGCACCGTGTCATGCGCATGAAGGCGGGCCAGGGAACCGCGTAGGTTTCCGGCGCGAGCGCGCGCCCATGCTCGTCCCGCGACGCGGCCGGATCGTGCACCAGCACGAAGCGGTCCTCGCGTCCGAAGACGAAAACCCAGTGCGGCTGTCCTCTCGGGGTCATGTGGTAGCCAGAGACGAGCACGATCGCCGCGGCGCCGGCGTCCAGCGCGGGCATCACAACCGATTCGTCGGCATATGTCAGGTGGACGGCGAGGCCGCGCGCCTTCGCCTCCGCCACGAAATCGTCCTGAGTGATCCGCATCACGCGCCGCTTTTCGGCCGACTGCACCGTGTCGAGGAAATAGGGGCCCGGCCGGGTCACGAAGATCTCGGACGACAGGCCATGCCGTTTGAGGGCAATCGCCATGCCGAACGGTTCGCATCCTCCGGGACCGGAAGACATAAAGATCGTCGTCGCCTCGCGCCAGAGCCGGAACTCCATCACCGGCGACGGAGAAAACGCGCGATCGGCCCACGCCAGCGCCATCAACAAGCAGGCCGGACCGCACGTGAAATCGGTGGTCTGATGGAAATAGGGCGGCGCATCCGCAAGCGTTGCGAGCCGCGGCGCGAGACGCTTCTCGAAGCGCAGCGCGTGGCCCCTGTCCTTGTAATATTCGTGATGGCGGCCGAACTCGCAATACCCCGATTTGCGATAGAGGGAGATCGCGCGTGCATTGTTCTCGTGCACTTCGAGGCGCAAATATTGGCAATCGCGCGCGATTGCCGCCGCCTCCGCCGCCGCGAGCAAAGCGGGCCCGACGCCGCGCCCGGCGCAGTCGGGATCGACGGCGATCGAGTAGAGCCGCGCCAGATCGCTGGTGCGGCGAACCAGCACGACCGCCGCCCCGCAGAGGCGGCCGCCCTCTTCGGCCGCGAGCACCACGGCGTTGGGAGAGAGGAGGAACCGGCGCACGGTCCGCCGCGACATGCGGTCGGTCGCGAAGACCTTGTTCTCGAGCAGGAGGACGGACTGAAGATCGGCGAGCGAGGCGACCCGCGTGGCGATAGCCGACGGCGCCCGCGCGGTGGGCCCACCCCGTCTGCGGGACGCCGCATCGTCACGGAGGTTTGAGCGCATGATCAAAGCTGAGCTATGCGACTTCGCAGGTCTCGATGCAAGTTGCGGCACGGCGCGCCGAACGTACGCACAGGACACGGTTATTGTGTAACCGATCGCTCGCCGCCATGTTAGGCGGAATCCAGGGCTTATGCTGATGTCGCTCGCCGCCGAGATCAAGTCCCCAGCGCAAGCGGCCGAGACGGCGCCCCCGCATGTGGTGCTGGACATTGGCGGCATGACCTGCGCCGCCTGCGCGATACGGGTCGAAGCGGCGTTGCGGCAGGTCCCGGGCGTCGGACAGGCGAGCGTCAATCTCGCCCTCGAACGCGCCGACATCGTCCTTCGTTCCGCCGCCGTGACGCCGTCGCAACTCGCGGAGGCGGTCGAGCGGATCGGTTACCGAGCGCACCCGCGCGCATCCTCGCTCGCCGAACGCCGCCGCGAGGAACAGGAGCGCGAGGCCGGGCGCGCGGATGCGGAACGGCGCCAGCTCGTGCTGCTCGTCGCATCCGCCGCGCTCACCGCCCCGCTCGTCCTGCCGATGATCGCCGCGCCGTTCGGCCTGCATCTGCATCTCAACCCATGGATCGAGCTTGCGCTCGCCACCCCCGTGCAATTCATCATCGGGGCGCGCTTCTACCAGGGCGCCTGGAAGGCGCTGCGCGCCTATTCCGGCAATATGGACGTGTTGGTCGCGCTCGGCACGTCGGCCGCCTATGCCTTCAGCGCCTATATGGTGCTCGTGCGGGGTTCTGAATCGGCCGGGCACCTCTATTTCGAGGGCGCCGCCGCCGTCATCACCTTCGTCATGTTCGGCAAGTGGCTGGAGGCGCGCGCCAAGCGCGGCACTACCGCCGCCATTCGCGCACTCATGCGCCTGCGGCCGGAGCGCGCCGTCGTGCAGCGTGATGGCCGTGAAATCGCGGTCGGGATCGAGGAGGTCCGGGCAGGCGATCGCGTCGTCATCAAGCCGGGCGAGCGCTTCCCCATCGACGGGACGATCGTCGCCGGCGAGAGCGAGGCCGACGAATCGCTCGTCACCGGCGAGAGCCTGCCGGTCGTCAAGCGCGAGGGCGACCGGGTCACCGCGGGGGCGCTGAACGGCGTCGGCCGCCTCGTCGTCGAGGCGATCGCGGTCGGAGAAGACACGACGCTTGCCCGCATCATCCGCATGGTCGAGAACGCGCAGACCGGCAAGGCGCCCGTGCAGCGGCTGGTCGACCGCGTCTCCGCCGTGTTCGTTCCGACCGTGACGGCGATCGCGCTCGGTACGTTTCTCGGCTGGCTCGCCGGCGGGCATGGGTTCGAAGAAGCCCTCATTGCCGCTGTGTCCGTGTTGGTGATCGCCTGCCCCTGCGCGCTCGGGCTCGCGACCCCGGCGGCGCTCGTCACCGGCACCGGCGCGGCGGCGCGGGCCGGCATCCTGATCAAGGACATCGAAGCGCTCGAGCGCGCGGCCGCCATCGACACGGTCGTGCTCGACAAGACCGGCACCCTCACCGAAGGCCGGCCGGCCCTCGTCGACGTCGTGTGCCTGCCCGGAGTGGAGCGCGACGCCCTCCTCCGGCTCGCCGGCGCGGTGCAGGCGGGCAGCGAGCACCCGCTCGCCAAGGCCGTGCTCGCCGCCGTCGCAGGCGTGGCGCTGCCGCAGGCGGACCGCGTGCAGGCGCAGATCGGGCGCGGCGTCACGGGCGTCGTCGATGGCCGCAGGATCGCCATCGGCAGCCGCGAGCTGATGCGCGAGCTCGGCGTCGATCTCGCCGCGGTCGAGCCGGCGCTCGAGCGAATCGAGCAAGAGGCGCGGACGGCCGTCGTCGTGGCCGCCGACAAGCAGGCGCTCGGCGTGCTCGGCATCGCCGATCCGGTCCGCCGCGAGGCGGCGGAAGCGGTCGCGCTCCTGTCCAGCCAGGGCGTGCGGACGGAAATGCTGACCGGCGACGTTGCGCCGGTTGCGCGGGCGGTCGCCGAGACGCTCGGCATTGCAAGCTACCGCGCCTCGGTGAAGCCCGCCGACAAGGAGGCCGCCGTCTCCGCCCTCAAGGGCGAAGGGCGTCACGTCGCGATGGTCGGGGACGGAATCAACGACGCCCCGGCGCTCGCGGCGGCCGATGTCGGCTTCGCGCTCGGCACGGGCGCCGATGTCGCCGTGGAGGCGGCGGGGGTGACCCTGATACGGCCCGATCCGCGCCTTGTCGCCGCGGCGATCGACATCGCCCGGCGCACCGTGCGCAAGATCCGGCAGAACCTGTTCTGGGCCTTCGTCTACAATGTCGTCGGCATCCCGCTCGCCGCCATGGGCTTCCTCACCCCGACGCTTGCAGGCGCGGCAATGGCGATGTCCTCGGTCTCCGTGGTCGTGAACTCGCTCTGGCTCAAGCGCTGGCGTCCCGCTTTCGCCGAGAGCGCCGAGCGTTCCGCCTGAGCGGACGCTGCACGGCGATTCCAGCCATCGATCGACGATAAGTTTGCGCGGCTTACGTGTCGGGCGAGCCACATGCGCCGATTGCAATGGGCGGAGCGCTGGGAGCGTCGCTCCGCTGAAGCGGCAATAAAGGGCGCGGCGCGGTTGTTCGTGGTGAATTGTGATACTATAACAATTGTCTCACGATCCTCCTGGCCAGCCATGACGACGCATCATCATCCTCCGGACCACGCGCATCCCTCGCCGACCGTTCCGCCGTCGCTGATGCGGCTGTCGCTGGGCGGACGGCTGCTCGCGGCGGGCATTGTCATCGTCTGTGTCTGGGCGCTCGTGCTGTGGGCGATCGCATGAGGGAACCAGTGGCGGCGCAGCTCGCATTCCATGATCTCACGCTCGGCTATGACCGCCACCCGGCCATCCATCATCTCGACGGCGCGGTTGCGCGCGGCGCCCTGCTCGCGGTGGTCGGCCCGAACGGCGCCGGCAAATCAACTTTGTTCAAAGGCATTGTCGGCATCGTCCCGACGCTCGCGGGCTCGATCGATCTCTGCGGCCTCGACCGGCGCGAAGTGGCCTACCTGCCGCAAGTGCCGGATATCGAGCGCTCCTTCCCGATCCATGTCTACGACTTCGTCGCCATGGGCCTGTGGCGCAAGACCGGCCTGTTCGGCGGGATCGGGCGCAAGGAGCGCGACCAGATCCATGCCGCGATCGCCGCCGTCGGCCTGAGCGGGTTCGAGCGGCGGCCGATCGGCAATCTGTCCGGCGGGCAGATGCAGCGCGTGCTGTTCGCCCGGCTACTTCTGCAGGATGCGCAACTTATCATCCTCGACGAGCCGTTCAATGCGATCGACTCGAAAACCGCCGCCGATCTGTTCGACCTCATCCGCCATTGGCACGCCGAGCAGCGCACCGTGCTGGCCGCGCTGCACGACCTCGACCTCGTTCGCGCCAACTTCCCCGAGGTGCTGCTGCTCGCGCGCGAGCCCGTCGCGTGGGGCAGCGCAGCCGACGTGCTGACCGGCGAGAATCTCGCCCGCGCGCGGCGCATGTGCGAAGCCTTCGACGAACGGGCGGGCGAGTGCCGGGTCGCCGCCGAATGAATGACTTCTTCTTCCACTCTCCCCCGCCGACGGGGAGAGGGTGAGTTGCCGCCCTGGCCAGCCGAACGGACCCGCATGTACGACCTCCTGATTGCCCCGTTCCTCGAATTCGAGTTCATGCGGCGCGCTCTCGCGGGCGCCGTGATCATCGCGCTCGGCGGCGCGCCGGTCGGCGTCTTCCTGATGCTGCGCAGGATGAGCCTGATGGGCGACACCATGGCGCATGCGATCCTTCCCGGCGCAGCGATCGGCTTTCTCCTGTCCGGCCTCAATCTGTTCGCGATGACGGCGGGCGGCCTGATCGCCGGGCTCGCGGTCGCGCTGTCCGCGGGCGCGGTCGCGCGCCTGACGCAACTCAAGGAGGACGCCGCGCTCGCCGCGTTCTTCCTCGTTTCGCTCGCGCTCGGGGTCACCATCGTGTCGATGCGCGGGACCAATGTCGACCTCCTCAATTTCCTGTTCGGCAGCGTGCTCGCCCTCGACAACGAGACCTTGCTGCTGATGGCGGCGATCACCACGCTCTCGCTCGTCGTCTTCGCCGTGATCTGGCGGCCGCTGGTGCTCGAATCGGTCGACCCCGGCTTCCTGCGCTCGGTGAGCCGGGCGGGCGCGCCGGCGCATATCGCGTTCCTCATGCTCGTCGTGATGAATCTCGTCGCCGGCTTCTTCGCGCTCGGCACGATTCTGTCGGTCGGCATCATGATCGTGCCGGCCGCGATCGGGCGATTCTGGGCGCGCGACGTGAGCTTCATGATCCTCGTCGCGATCGGCGCCGGCGTTTTCTCCGGCATAGCCGGGCTGATCCTGTCGTTCCACGTCGGCGCCCCGTCCGGCCCGACCATCATCCTGGTGGCGGGCGCGATCTATATTCTCTCGGTGCTGTTCGGCCGGGTCGGCGGCGTCGTGCCGCGCCTGTTTCCCGGACGCCATCTCGAGGCGTGATCGAAAAAGAGGTTCTCCGGGCGCGATTTTCGTTTTACGCGGCCGAACTTCGCTCTAATTTGCGGGGATGACCAGCAAACAAGATCTAAGCGAAGTCGCCGGCGACGCGCCGCCCGTCCCCGAGCTCCGGCTGCGCGCCCTCCAGATGGTTCTCATCGAGAACGGTTATTTGGAGCCCGCCGCGATCGGCGCCCTCATCAACACGTTCGGCAGCCGGATCGACCCGAACTCCGGCGTGCAAATCGCGGCATTGGCGGAGCCCGACCTGCCCGTGGCGCAAGTGGGCGGTCAGGCTATGCTCGCGATCCCGCGCAATGGGGATGGTCCGGTGTTTCGCGAAAGCTGGGAGGTTCTCGCCTTCGCGCTGGCGATGGCGCTCGCGGAGCGCGGCGCCTTCACCTGGGCCGAATGGGCCGAGGTGTTCGGCGGAGAGATCGTGCGCGCAGGCGAGGCCGGCGAACTGGACCAGGACGCGCCTTATTATCGATGCTGGCTCGCAGCGCTCGAACGGATGGTCGCAGATAAGGGTCTCGCGGAGCCCGCAACCGCGGCGCGCTAGCCGAGTTGCGTGCCTTCGCCAGCGGATGTCCCTCATTCCACAGCTGCAACTCGCCGATTCCACAGCCGCAACTCGCCGAAAGCCGACGACCGACCCGACACCCTATGCGCCGAATCGGATTTCGGCTGGCGTCTCTTATCCGCCCCGTCGGCGACTCGCCCCAGCTGGCGAGCCGAATCAAAACCGCACACTGGGATCTTGTGGAAAGCGCGGCGGGTGAAGGGCGCTCAGGTGTTGCTCTCACGCCACCATTTCCCCGTTCCCCTCGCCAAATGAGGAAACTGCTGATGACAAAACGAAGAAGCTACCTCATTTCTTTACGTCGGGATGTTAGTGGGCGCGTAGTGCGTGCGTCGGGCGATCCTCATTGCCGGCGGTCGCTGCGCCACGACGACGCGGAGCACGAGTGGGGGAAGCGTTGATTCGGGTGGCGGTCAGCTCGATCCTGTTCGGTATCGCGGCGGTGGTATTGGGGCTCGTCCTCAAATCGCTAGCGATGCCGGGTTCAGCAGACGTCGGATTGCGCCCCGAGCCTTCGCGCATCTCCAGTTTCGAGAAGGCGCCCCCCGACATTGTCCAGCTTCGATGGCCGATATCACCGTCTCCGGTCGATTCCGTGCGCGTAACAAGCCTGGAACCGCAGGTTGGATCCGATGCTGTCGCCAACGAGCAGGATTCGCTGGAGGCAATACCTGCATCGGCGTGGTGGAATGAATCCTTCGACGAACGTTTCCCCGGACTGGCCACGCGGGAGCTTGCGAGCGACGTGGATTTCCTTTCGCGGCGGGATGACGACAGCCGCACCGCGATCTACGACATCGCGGCGCGTGCGGTCTACCTGCCCAGCGGGCGCAGGCTGGAGGCCCATTCCGGCCGCGGCAGCCTCATGGACAATCCTCGCCATACGCAAGCGAAGATGCGGGGAGCGACCCCACCGAATGTTTACAATCTCTCTTTGCGGGAGCGACTTTTCCACGGCGTTCGCGCCCTCCGCCTCACTCCCCTGGACGAGAGCAAGATGTTCGGCCGCGACGGCATGCTCGCCCATTCCTACCTGCACGGTCCCAGCGGCCAGTCGAATGGATGCGTGGCCTTCAGCAACTACCCCGAGTTCCTGAATGCGTTTCTTAACGGCGAGGTCACCCGCCTGGTCGTCGTCGAGGGTCTTGGAGCCCCGCCACAGCCATGGGTAGCCTCGGGATTGCTGCCGGAAGCCGCCAGGAGCCTTTCCAGCCCATCCGATCGCGTCGGCCAATATGTCGCCGCCGACATTGACTGACGCTTTGGCCGAGGCGCATGGTTCGCATACGTCCGTTCAGGGTCATTTTCGTCGCCATCAGTTGCATCGATAGCTCCGCCCGAAACGAGACCCTGCAGACGTTCCTGACCCTTGGCCTGCCAAGAAGAACTTGCCAGCGCACTCGGAAACCGCTCCAGCGCGCCGACGCCGCCTATGAGCGGGCCGCGCGAGCGGCCGTGACGGCTCGCGCCGGCCCTCGCGCTCCGACCCATGCGCGCTTATGTTAGCCCCAGCATTGGAGTGGCAGCATGAATTCTCCGACCATGTCCCTGATCGATCGGGCCGGTCTCGACCGGTCGCGGGTGGTGCACCTCGTTTCCGGCGGCCTGGAAGGCGCCGACGACGGCGAACTGTTCCTGGAATATCGCCAGTCGGAGATGCTCGTCTTCGATAATTCCCGCCTGAAGCAGGCGACCTACAACACCTCGCACGGCTTCGGGCTGCGCGCGGTGAAGAACGATGCGGTCGGCTATGCGCACTCGTCCGACGTGTCGGAAGCCGCAATCGCGCGCGCGGCCGACACGGTCCGCGCGGTCAAAGGCGGGTATTCCGGCAGCGCCGCGGTCGCGCCGACCCGCAGCAATGCTCGCCTCTACACCGACGCCAATCCGCTCTCCGGTCTTGCCTTCGAAGACAAGGTGAAGCTCTTGGAGGCGATCGACGCCTATGCGCGCGCGAAGGACCCGCGGGTGCGGCAGGTGACGGCGAGCGTCGCCGCCTCCTGGCAGGTGGTCGAGATCCTCCGCGCGGATGGCGAAGCCTACCGCGACATCCGCCCGCTCGTGCGGGTCAATGTCTCGATCGTCGTCGGCGACGGCGCGCGGCAGGAAGCCGGCAGCCACGGTTACGGCGGCCGCGACATCTATGACGGATTCGTCACCGGCGACGCCTGGCACGGCGCCGTCGACGACGCCGTGCGCCAGGCGCTGGTGAATCTCGCCGCCGTGCCGGCGCCGGCCGGCGAAATGGACGTGGTGCTAGGCCCCGGCTGGCCGGGCGTGATGCTGCACGAGGCGGTCGGGCACGGGCTCGAGGGCGACTTCAACCGCAAGAAGACGTCCGCCTTCGCCGGATTGATGGGCGAGCGCGTCGCCTCGAAGGGCGTCACGGTGGTCGATGACGGCACGCTGGCGGCGCGGCGCGGCTCGCTCTCGATCGACGACGAAGGCACGCCGACCCATCGCACGGTCCTGATCGAGGACGGGGTGCTCGTCGGCTACATGCAGGACCGCCAGAACGCGCGCCTGATGGCCATGTCGCCAACCGGCAACGGCCGGCGCGAAAGCTACGGCCATGTGCCGATGCCGCGCATGACCAACACGTTCATGCTCGCCGGCGAGCGCGATCCCGGCGAGATCCTCGCTTCGGTCAAGAACGGGCTCTACGCCGTGAGCTTCGGCGGCGGGCAGGTCGACATCACCTCCGGCAAATATGTCTTCCAGTGCACCGAGGCCTACAAGATCGAAGACGGCAAGATCACCGCGCCGGTGAAGGGAGCGATGCTGATCGGCAACGGGCCGACCGACCTCAACCGGATCACGATGATCGGCAACGATCCCGCGCTCGACCTCGGCGTCGGCACCTGCGGCAAGAACGGCCAGGGCGTGCCGGTCGGCGTTGGCCAGCCGACGCTGCGCATGGATCGGATCACGGTCGGCGGCACCGGGTGAACTGCCGCGTCAAAGCGGGGTCGCAATGGCGGACAGGTCGTCGGGGATTAAACGACGGGAATCGGGTCGCGCGGCGCAACGCGCCGGCCTAGGACGGAGCCATGACGCCGCGCCCGCTCACCATGGCCCCCGTCGACTGGCTGATGCTGCTCGCCCTGTCGATCCTCTGGGGCGGCGCGTTTTTCCTGAATAAGCTTGCGGTTTCTGAGCTGCCGCCCTTTACGGTCGCGCTGGCGCGCGTCGGCGTCGCCGCGGCCATTTTGCTCCCGATCGCCTGGATGCGCGACGAACTGCGGCCCCTCCGCGCGGCGTGGCCGGTCTTCCTGACGCTCGGCCTTGTCAACAGCGCCGTTCCGTTCGCGCTGATCGCCTGGGGCCAGACGCAGATCGCAAGCGGGCTTGCCTCCATCCTCAACGCCACGACGCCGCTGTTCGCGGTCGTCATCGCGAACGCGACGACCAAGGACGACAAGCTCACGCGCGGCCGCGTGGTGGGGCTCGGCTGCGGACTGATCGGGGTCGTCGTGATGATCGGCCCCGGCGCCCTGACCGGCCTCGGCCTGCATGTCGCCGGGGAGATCGCCTGCCTCGGCGCGGCCGCCCTCTATGCGACTGGGACGGTCTATGCGCGGCGCTTCCGGGGCTTTGCGCCGAATACGTTCGGCGCCGGACAGACCGCCGCGGCGACGCTGCTGCTGATGGGGCCGGTCGCAATCATCGATCAGCCATGGACGCTCCCCGCTCCGTCCCTGCAGACGATTGCGGCGCTCGTCGGGCTCGGCGCGTTCTCGACAGCGCTCGCCTATCTGTTGTATTTTCGCGTGCTCGCCCGCGCCGGCGCCACGAACACGTCGCTCGTGACCTTTCTCATCCCGGTGAGCGCCATTCTCTTGGGGGTGTTCGCCTTGGGAGAGCGGCTCGAAACGCATCAGCTCGCCGGCATGGCGGCGATCGCGATCGGGCTTCTGGCGATCGACGGCCGCGCCGCGCGCGGCCTCGCCGCCTGGCGCGGGCAGCGCGAGCAGGCTCGCGCGAGCGACCGCACTCCCACCTGATTTTCTGCAAGCACCGCCGGCCGCCATCGCTGCGCAATCCTGAATTGACTTCGGGCGCTGCGGGTCGAACGAAACGCTTCGTCGGGCGCACCCATACGCGCAGAGTCAAAACCGTGTGAGACGCATGTTCAAGGATGCGGTGGAAGCGCAGGCTCTGTGATACTGGTCACAGTCTTCGCCGGTGGCCTCGATACTCTGACGCAAAGGCAAGAACGCCTGGCAAAGCCGGAGGATCTTCAATGACACGTTGGCAGAAGTTCGCGGGCGCCGTCGCCCGCCTGGTGCTCGCGGGCGGCGTCGTGCTGTCCCTGACCGCCCCCTCGCTCGCCCAGAGGCCGACCGAGGAGCAGATTCTGAATGCTTTGAAGCCCGCGCCTGCGCTCAAGACGCGGGGGCTCACGACCGAGCAATCGCGTCGGAATGTCGACGAGCAGCGCTTCATCAATAGCATCCGCACGATCAAGACGCGCCAGCTCACGCTCGACGAACGGCAAAGGGTCTCCGACATCGCGCGGAGCAAGCCGAGCATCGATCTCGAGGTATATTTCGACTACAACTCCGCGGCGGTGTCGCAGCGCGCCGAACCCGACCTGATGGCGCTCGGCAAGGCCCTGACCAATCCGGACCTGAAGGGAAGCGTCTTCCTGGTCGGCGGGCACACCGACGCCAAGGGCGGCGATCAGTATAACCAGAGGCTGTCGGAACAGCGGGCCACCGCGGTCAAGCGGTTCCTCAAGGAGAAGTTCGACATTCCCGACGATACGCTGGTGATCGCCGGTTACGGCAAGGAGCAGCTGAAGAACGGATCGGAACCGTTCGCAGCGGAGAACCGCCGCGTTCAGATCGTCAATCTCGAGCAAAAAACCGCCGGCCGGTGACCGGCTCTTCGGTCGCCCGCTCGTTCGGCGCTTGCCTTTACCGGTCCTCATGCCCGCGCCTCGCGCGGGCATGAGGTTTCGGGCGGCGCGCGAGCGATCCGATCGGTCTGGCGCGCTGTGCTCAGTTTCCCTGGAAGATGGGGGCGGCTTTTTTGACGAAGGCCTCGTAGGCGCGTTCGTAGTCCTTGGTCTGCATGCAGATGGCCTGCGCCTGGGCTTCCGCCTCGATCGATTCGTCGATGCCCATGCTCCATTCCTGATGGATGCAGCGCTTGGTCATCGCGTGGCCGAAGGTCGGGCCGTCGGCGAGCGATTTCGCCATCGCCTGCGCCTCGGCGAGCACATTGGCCGGTTCGCACAGCCTGTTGAAGAAGCCCCAGCGCTCCGCCTCCGCGCCGTCCATCACCCGGCCGGTGTAGAGGAGTTCGGCCGCGCGCCCCGCCCCGATGATGCGCGGCAGCATGTTGCACGCTCCCATATCGGCGCCGGCGAGCCCCACCCGCACGAACAGGAAGGCGACCTTCGCCTTCGCCGTGCCGAAGCGCAGATCGGAGGCCATCGCCAGAATCGAGCCCGCGCCCGCGCAGATCCCGTCGATCGCCGCCACGATCGGCTGCGGGCAGGCGCGCATCGCCTTGACGAGGTCGCCGGTCATCCGCGTGAACGCCAGCAGCCCCGCCATGTCGTCCTTGCGCTGCATCTCCACCAGCGGCCCGATGATCTCGTGCACATCCCCGCCCGAGCAGAAATTGCCCCCGGCCCCGGCGATCACCACCGTCTTGATGTCGTCGGCATAGACGAGGTCGCGGAACGCGTCGCGCAGCTCCGCATAGGATTCCAGCGTCAGCGGGTTCTTGCGCTCCGGCCGGTTGAGCGTCACCGTCGCCACCTTCCCCTCGCGTCGCCACAGAAAATGCTGCGGCTTGAAATCAGCAAAGTCCACCCGCGCCGGGCGGAACCGGTCGGCCGTCGTGCCTGTCATCGTCGTCTCCTCGCGTGTTTTCTGAATCATTCCGTCATTCCGGGACGCGCCGCAGGCGCGGGCCCGGAATCCCTATCGCACGGTCGGCGAGCATGGATTCCGGGCTCCCTCGCTGCGCTCGGTCCCCGAATGACGGGCAAGGCTGTCGAACCACAGCCTACCCCGCAAAGGTGAGCCCGCCGCTCACGCTCAGCACCTGCGCGGTGATGTAGTCGGAGCGCGGGCTCGCAAAGAACAGGATCGCGTCGGCGATCTCGCGCGGCTCGGCGAACCGCTTGAACGGGATCGCCTTGAGAAACGCCTCCAGCATCTTCTCCGGCCGCGACCGCAGCATCGGCGTGTCGGTCGGTCCCGGGCAAACGCAATTGACGTTGATCGAATGCCGCGCCACCTCGCGCGCAAGCGACTTCGTGAACGCGATCACCCCGCCCTTCGCCGCCGCATAGGCCGTCTCCCCCGAACTCCCCACCCGCCCGGCGTCGCTCGCCACATTGACGATCTTGCCGCGCCCCGCCGCGATCATCCCCGGCAGCAGCGCCTGCGTCAGATGCAGCGTCCCGCCCAGATTGATCGCCACCACCTGGTCGATATAGCCCGGCTTGTTCGCCGCAAACGCCTCGACAATGCTGAAGCCGGCCGCATTCACCAGAATGTCGAGCCGCGGATGGCGCTCCAGCACCGCCGCCGCGCAGGTCCGGATCGAGTCCGACGCCGACAGGTCGATCGACACGAACTCGACCGCAAGCCCCTCCTGCTCCGCCGCCCGCGCAACCGCCGAACCCCGCTCCAGATCGATGTCCGCCGCAATCACCCGCGCGCCCGCCTGCGCAAACGCCAAGACCGTCGCCTTCCCGATCCCCGACGCGCCACCCGTAACCAGCGCAACCTTCCCCTCAAGTCTCATCAACCCGCTCCCTTCTTTACGCGCGCGTCGCCCGCCTGGCCGGCGAGGAACGCTGCCACGCGTTGTTGCGTCTCTTTGTTGGTCAAGATCCGCCGCGTCACTTCCAGCTCGTCGGAAAAACCGCCCCGGCCGGGCTCGCGCGCCGCAGCCATGCATGCCTTGCACCCGATGAGCGCTGCGACCGGAAGCTCGGCGACCCGGCGCGCGATCTCGCGCGTGCGCTCGGCGAGCTCCGCCCGCGGATAGGCCCATTGCACGACGCCGAATTCGCGCGCGGCCGTCCCGTCGAGCACTTCCGCGCCGAGGATCAGCCGCGCCGCGGCGGACGGCCCGCACAGCCGCGTGAGCCGCTGCGTCCCGCCGGCGGCGGGGATCAGTCCGAGCCGCGCCTCCGGCAAAGCGATCTTTGCTTCGACTGCCGCGACGCGCAGGTCGCAGGACAGCGCGAGCTCAAGGCCGCCGCCCATCGCGGCGCCCCCGATTTCCGCCAGGGTCACGCGATCGATCCGCTCGATCCGGGCGTAGAGCCGCTGGATATTCGCGACAAAGGCGTACATCCGATCGGGCCCGTCCGCCATTTGCATGAAGGCCTGCACCTCTCTGAGGTCGGCGCCGGCGCAGAACACCTTCTGGTCGGAGCGCAGATGCAGCACCTTCCAGTCGTCGCGCGCCGCGAGCGCGTCGAGTTCGCCGTCGAAGCGGCGCATCCACTCCTCGCTGATCGCGTTGACGGGCGCGCGGCTGAGCGTCAGCGTTGCGACCCCCTCGGCGATGGTAAGCGCGAACATCAGCGAATCCTCCCTTGCCCTTGCCGCCGTTGTCCCGCGACGTGTCTACTCGGCCGCCCGTCCCTGCGCGGTCGCCCGCGTCTTCAGCATGTCGCGCGCGATGATCACTTTCTGCACCTCGGTCGCGCCCTCGTAAATGCGCAGCGCGCGAATCTCGCGGTAAAGCGCCTCGACCTTGACGCCGACGCGCACGCCATGCCCGCCGAACAGCTGCACCGCGCGATCGATCACGCGTTGCGCCATCTCGGTCGCGAACATCTTGGCGAGCGAGGATTCGCGCGTGATACGCGCGGCGCCTCTGTCCTTCGCCCAGCCGGCGCGATAGATGAGCAGCGCCGAGGCGTCGATCTCGGCCGCGCTGTCGGCGAGCGAGGCCTGCGTCATCTGCAGGTCGCCGAGCGGCGCGCCGAACAGCATGCGCGTCGCCGCGCGGTCGAGCGCCTCGTCGCAGGCGCGCCGGGCGAGGCCGAGCGCGGCCGCTCCCACGCTGGAGCGGAAAATATCGAGCGTCGCCATCGCCACCTTGAATCCTTCGCCGGGCCGGCCAAGCCGGTTGGCCAGCGGAATGCGGCAATCGCTGAACCGGATGGTGGCAAGCGGGTGCGGAGCGATCGTCTCGATACGCCCGGCCACCGTCAGTCCCGGCGCATCGGCGTCGACCACGAAAGCGGACAGTCCGCGCGCGCCGGGCGCTTCGCCGGTGCGCGCGAACACCACATAATGGTCGGCGATGCCGCCATTGGAAATCCAGGTCTTCAGCCCGTCGAGCCGCACATGCTCAGGACCGTCGGGCGTCGCAGTCGTGGCGAGCGCGCTCACGTCGGAGCCGGCCTCGGGCTCCGACAGCGCGAACGCGGCGAGATGGCGTCCCGCGCAGACCGGCGGCAGATACTTGGCCTTCTGCTGCTCGGTCCCGAACAGCGAGATCGATCCGGTGCCGAGGCCCTGCATGGCGAAGGCGAAATCGGCGAGGCTGTCGTTCCAGGACAGGATTTCGCGACCGAGGCAGAGCGTGCGAACGTCGATCGTATCGGACAATCCGCCGTAGGCGGCGGGGATCACGGCTCTGAGCCAGCCCGTTTCGCCGAGGGCGCGGACCAGATTGCGGCAGGATCCGTCGGTGTCGTGATGATCGATATGCTGTCCGACCTCGCGGCGCGCCCATTCCGCGAGGCCCTGGGCGAAGCGCCGATGCTCTTCGTCGAAAAACGGCCACTCCAGATGCGCGAGATCCATGCCTCAGGCTCCCTCCGCCCGGCCGGTGGTTCAGCGGACCAGCCTCTTATGGGCGGCTCCCGCCCTATACGAGCGGTCGCCGCGTCTTTCGCAGCCTTCGCCTTCGGGCGGGGATTGCTTGCTCCGCCTTCCCAGGCGCGCTTCGGCCGCGGGTAGAGCATATCAGAAATAACAGCATTTCAGTACTTAATTACCTCTTGACGCGGCGGCAATGCAAGCGGCAGGGCCGGGCAAAGCGCAAACGATTGAACATAGAGCGTTTTCCTTGGACCATCGGCTTCGGCGGGCGGTGGAGATCTGCACGAGCGTCCGGCCAAGCAAAGCCCGTTTCCCACTTTAAAGAGACTGTGAAGGAACATAGCACCGCCTGCCGTGTTGTGGGGCATAAGTCCGCAAGGGATCGGAGGCAGCCATGCAACGCGTCGCGTCCGCCGGTTTATTGCTCGCCGCGATTATCATGCCCAGCGCCGCCGGCGCACAAGCGGACGCCGCGCACAAGCTCCGTCCGGT
>CAYGZV010000053.1:0-14553 GCA_964354425.1 uncultured Rhodoplanes sp.
ACGGCAAGTCAATTTCATGACGTGATGGCAATTCCTTCGGAGAAGGGCTTTCTAGGGCTCATGTCGCTCTTGTATGAAGCGAGAAGCGATTTGCGTATGCGGACGCTCGGTCCGACAAACATCGCGGTAGGCCAAGGACTGGTTTTCAATTATTTCGATGAGATTCGCAAATTGATTGAAACTGCCCAAAGCGATGTCTTCTTCATTGACCCGTATTTGGATGCTGATTTTGTTTCCAGATACCTGCCCCAGATCAAAGATGGCGTCGCGATCCGTTTGCTGACTCGACAAAGGCTTGTCACACTGATTCCAGCCGTCCAGCTTTTTTCTCAACAGTCCAAAGCGACCGTCGAAGTTAGGTCAGCAGCAGGATTTCACGATCGATACATTTTCGTCGATAGAATAACGTGCTTCCAATCTGGCGCTTCTTTTAAGGACGGTGGCCGCGTAGCGCCAACGACAATCACAGAAATAACGGATGCATTTCCTGCAGTTCGTCAGACTTATGACGAGTTGTGGCAACGAGCAAAAGTGGAATTTTCCTAAAGGGCTTACGACATGACAGCAATTGAAATTAAGCCTGGTAGTATCGTCCAGTTAAAGTCTGGTGGTCCGGCTATGACTGTCAACTGGGTCTCTGAGGAATTAGGAACAGTATACGCCAACTGCGATTGGTTTATCCAAGACAAAGCTCCTTGGAAAAAAGAGAACGCATCGTTCCCTGTCACTTCATTGAAAGTGATAGAGAGCTAGCGAGCGTAGCCCGGATTGAGCGCAGCGACATCCGGGATAGGACCGATTCGCCGGGTACCCGCATTTCGCTTTCGCTCAATGCGGGCTACGGCCTACGGCCTTGTCGTGCCGCCGCCCATCGCCCTCATCCTTAGGCGGGCGCCGGCCCGGGACTTGCTTGCGGCTGGTCCTGAATTCGACTGGTGCTGAATTCGGAGACAGCGCGCGCATGGAGATTTCTGCTCGACATCGGAAGAACGAAGGCCGGCACGCGCTGACGAGCGAGGACGAAGCAGCCGCCGTCGGCGCCCTGCTGGCGGCTGCGCCGCGCGCGCGCTCCGATCCCGCTGCGACCGAGCGCGCCGTGCAGCAGGCGCTTGCGCTTGCGCCCGATGACATCGACGCGCGCCTCGCCGCCTACCGGTTCTATTTCTACAATCACCGCCTCGCGGAGGCGCTTCCGCACGCCGCCAGCCTTATCGTCCAGGCGGCTCGCCGCCTCAACATCGCGACGGACTGGCGCCTGGTCAGGCCGCGGGACGCGGCGTTCTCCGACGTCGAGGAGGCGCCGAGCCTGTACCTGCAGGCGTTGCTGGCGTGGGGCTATGGCAGCATCCGGCTCGGCCACGGTGACGAGGGCTGCCGGGCGCTCGAAAAAGTCGTCGAGCTCGATCCGCGCGATCGCTTCGGCGCCCGCCGGCTCCTCGCCGTCATCGCGGCAGGCGAAGAAGTTGAGGAGAATTAGAGCAGCAGCAAGTAGCCCGGATTGAGCGCAAGCGAAATCCGGGGTTGCCCTGCCGCTCATGGTTCGAGACGCGTCGCTCCAGGACGCTCCTCACCATGAGGATTTGTCGTGCGCCGCCCTTCGTCCTCATCCTGAGGAGCGGGCGAAAGCCCGCGTCTCGAAGGATGCAGCGCGCGTAGCCCGGATTGAGCGCAAGCGAAATCCGGGTTGGGCGCTCCCGCATTTCGCTTTCGCTCAATGCGGGCTACGGACTGCTCATGGTCTCCGTTGTCGGGAATCCGACGGAGGCTTCCCGACACATGGATTCCGTGTCGTTCGCGCCGCTCCCGCGCCGGCGATGGCCCCGCAGGGGCGCCGACGGCTCGGATAAGATCACACGCAAAAACAAGGATGTGACGAGCCTGGGCGAATGCGCCTTCGGCGCTGGCGCGCAAGCGTCGCTGATCCTGCGGTATTCGATCTTGGCCCGTAGCTTGCTTGAGTTCTAATCAACGATCACCGCGAGCAGAACCGATAGGTGCTGCCGCCGCGGTGAACACTGTGCCTGCGACAAGGCGCCCTCAGCGGCGATCCGGTGAGGCTGCACATCCGTGAATCACTCAGCGCCATGACAGGAGTATGCCAATGAGCAATGTGACGTTTTCATCCCCGGTGATGGCGCGCGACCTGACCGTCTACGCGATCGCCGGCGACCGGGGCACCATTCTGGCCGTCGCCAAGGCCCACAAGGTCCCGATCCCGTTCGACTGCCAGGACGGGGAATGCGGGTCGTGCCTCGTCGAGGTCAAGCACCTCGCAACGGACAAACCGAGATACGGGATCTCGCTGACAGAGAAGGAGAAGGAGCTTCTCAAACAGCTTGGGAAGATCACGCCGGCGGAAATCTACGACGCCGAAGTCAACGACATGCCGCCGCGCTATCGGCTGGCGTGCCAGTGCTTCATTCGCGACGAGGACATCCTCGTCTCCTTCGAAGGCGACCAGACGCTGCCGGCCAAGCGGCCGCACGTGACGCCGGCCGCCAAAATCTTCACGGGCGGCAGCCTCGAGATTGCGTCTCTCGACGACTTCCTCGGCTATGCCGTCAAGGCCGAGGAGGATGCCGCGATCCATTACGAAGAGATGGCGGCGTCGATGGAGAAATGCGGCAACCAGCCGGTGGCGAAGCTGTTCGCGCAGCTTGGGCGATTCTCCCGCATGCATCTCGCCGAGGCGCAGGGCCGGGCAGGCTCGATCGACACCTCGAAACACCTTCCGGCTGACTACGCCTGGCCCGACCAGGCGACGCCGGAGCGCGCCGATATCTGGGCCGCCGATCCCTCCCTCTCCCGGCTGGATGCGTTGCGGGTCGCGCTGCAAGGGGAGCGGCGGGCGTTCGATTTCTATTACATGGTCGCCGGCACCTCGAAGGATCCCGTCATCAAGGCGATGGCGAAGGAGTTCGTCGACGAGGAGGCAGAACACGTGCAGATACTCGAAGCGTGGATCACGCGCGAGGAATGGGAGCAGAAGAATCCGCAGTGACGAGATAGCGCCATTGAGCGGCAAGCGGGGCAAGGCGCGCCGAATGCGCGCCTTGCCCAAGCGGGTGCGGCTTGATCGTCAAAAGGCCCGGCACAGCGGCCCGATCAACAGCGATTGAGGCACTTCTTCCGGTCGGGCGCCGAGTTCCCGTGGTTCAGCCAGCATTTGTCTTCGCATTGCTTCTTCGGATTGGCGTTGCAGACCCGCTGACACATGAACTTGCGCTGTTCTCCCCACGCCTTGTTCAGGATGCATTTCTTGTAACAGGGATCGATGCCCGCGAAGGCCGGCACGGCCAGTCCGCCCGCGGGCGGCGGCGCGAGATAAAAGGCGCCGGCCGGCCCGAGCGTCGCGAGTTGCAGCGCCGCGATCATCGCGAGTCCGAAAGCGGCAGCGTCGGCTTTCTTGACCATCACGAGTTTCTCCCTTGAGATGTCTGCTACGATGCGTGGTTGCGCCGCGCGCCGAGCCTGCGCCCTTCCCATCGCTGCCGCCCGTCCGGATAGTGCGCCTGCCCGCGCAGCCGCACCAGGTTGAGCATGCGAGTCTTTTGGTCATCGTCCGCGCAAGCGGACGGTCCAGTAACCACGGCATGCCGTGTAGCTCAAAGGGTTCGCGTTGTGTACTGATGCCCGCTTTCGCGGGCATGACGAACAGTGGTGACAGGGCTGTCCTGAGCACGGACCGATAGGGCGACTTTCGCTCGCGCTCAAGCCCCCCTACATGTCGACCATGTCCTCTGTCCTCGACAATGCCGCTCTCTCGCGCTTCGAGCTTCCCGCCGAAGGGACGGCGGCGCTTGCCTACTACCGCCTCGCCGACGGCGTGATCACCTTCACGCATACCGAGACGCCGCCGCAACTGCGCCGGCGCGGCTTCGCGTCCCGCCTCGTTCACGACGCGCTCGGGGCGGCGCGGGCGCGCGGCCTCAGGGTGGTTCCGCGCTGCTCCTTTGTCGCGAACTATATCGCGCAGCATCCGGAGTTTGGCGACCTGCTGGCCTGAGCCGGCGCTGCGCAAAGCGCGGGACGGATCACCCGCGCGCGCGCAAAAGGCGGCCGCGCTCGCGGTCCCAGTCGCGCCGCTTCTCGGTCTCGCGCTTGTCGTGCAGCTTCTTGCCGCGCGCGAGCGCGACTTCGAGCTTGGCGCGGCCCTTCTCGTTGAAGTAGAGCTTGAGCGGCACGATGGTCATGCCCTCGCGGTCGACGCCGGCGGCGAGCCGGTCGATCTGCCGGCGATGCAGCAGGAGCCGGCGCGGACGCTTTGGCGGGTGATTGAAGCGGCCCGCCTGCAGGTATTCGGGAATGTTGGCGTTGAGCAGCCACAGATCGCCTTCGCGCGCATCGGCATAGGATTCGCCGATGCTCGCCCGGCCCTGGCGCAGCGACTTCACCTCGGAACCGGTGAGCGCAATCCCGGCCTCGAAGGTCTCGCCGATCTCGTAGTTGAACCGCGCCTTGCGGTTGTCGGCGACGACCTTGATCTTGCGTTCGGTCTTCGTGGCCAAGCCAGCATTCTCCGGATATGAGCGGATGCGCGACGCGCATCAGATGCGAAGGTCAGGAACCGCGCGCCGTGTGCCGAATGCGCAGAATGCGGACCTCGTCGCGATCCGCCAACAACCCTTTGGTCATCGCGGTCATCGGATCGCCTTCCTGCATCCGCGGGGCGCGCCGCTCAATTGGTCAGCCCGGCATGCACCATCGCCTGGCGCACCGTCGGCTTCGACTTGTCGGACAATGGCACGAGCGGCAGGCGCACCGTGTCCGCGCACTTGCCGAGCAGCGAAAGCGCGTATTTCGCCGGCGCCGGATTGGTCTCGACGAACAGATGGAGATGCAGCGGCAGGAGCTTATCCTGCAGCGCGAGGGCTGCGGCGTAATCGCCCTTCAGGCACGCGCTCTGGAACTCGGCGCACAGCCGCGGAGCGACGTTCGAGGTCACCGAGATGCAGCCATGCCCGCCATGCGCCATGAAGCCGATCGCGCTCGCGTCCTCGCCGGAGAGCTGGTTGAAGTCGGGCCCCATCGCGGCGCGCTGCTGCGAGACCCGCACCACATTGGCGGTCGCATCCTTTACGCCGGCGATGTTCTTCAGCTCGAACAGACGCTGCATCGTGTCGACCGACATGTCGATCACCGAGCGCGCCGGAATGTTGTAGATGATGATCGGAATGCCGATCGCGTCGTTGATCGCCTTGTAGTGCTGGTACAGGCCCTCCTGCGTGGGCTTGTTGTAATAGGGCGTGACGATGAGCACGGCGTCCGCGCCGACCTTCTCGGCGTGGCGCGAGAAGTCGATCGCCTCGGCGGTCGAGTTCGAGCCCGCGCCGGCGATCACCGGGATACGTCCGCGCACCTCCTCAACGCACCACTGCACGACCTTCCTGTGCTCCTCGTGCGAGAGCGTCGGGCTCTCGCCGGTGGTGCCGACCGGCACGAGCCCGTTCGTGCCCTCGCCGATCTGCCACTCCACGAGATCGCGGAAGGCTTTTTCGTCGACCGCGCCGTTCTTGAACGGGGTCACCAGGGCGGTGAACGAGCCCCGAAAACTGGTCTTGGCGGTCATGGTCTGCTCCTCGGATCGGATCGGCGGCGTGCCTCTGGCCATAGATATCGGGTGACGGAAAGCGATGAAAGCCCCGTTTCCGAAATCATCTTTGATCTGGACGCCGCCGCGGGAACTTTTTCATGCCGCGACTTCGTCGAAACATTGCCATGTTTGCCCGCGATTTAAGGCTTTCTTAATCCAGCCGACGAATAGGTTCTTGTACTGGCGTCAATTCTGATCGCGAGGGGGGATGGTCCGTGCCTTCATCTAAAGGGCTTCCCACAGTGCGTCTAACGCTCGTGCTCGCGGCGCTGGTCGCGGCGGGCTCCCCCGCGCTTGCGGGTCCCAAGTCGAAGGTGAAAGCAAGCAAGAAGGCTCCGGCCGTCCACGCCGCGTCGCTCAAATCGGTGCCGCTGCCGCGCGCACGGCCGACCGTCGCCGGCGCGCGCGCCGCGGATGCCGGCGCCCGACCGCTGGACCTGCGCGCCACAGCGCCCGCGACCGCCGCAACGCGTTCCGCCTCTTCCGCTTCCCCGTCGGCCGTTGCATCGGCGGCGGCCACGATCCCGCTTGCCGCGACCTCCGGCGCGACCGTATCGAGCGCCGACATCGGCGCGGTGAAGCAGGCGATTCAGCTCGCGCGCCGCGGGCGGCCGGGCGAGGCGACCGAACTGCAGGGCACAATTTCCGATCCGAGCGCGCGCAAGCTCGTCGAATGGGCGATCCTGCGCAGCGACGACAATGACGCGAGCTTCGCTCGCTACAATGCGTTCATCACCGCCAATCCGAACTGGCCCAGCGTCGGCATGTTCCGCCGGCGGGCCGAGGCGATGCTGTGGGCGGAAAAGTTCGACGCCGCCGCCGTGCGCGCCTTTTTCGGCAAGGCAGAGCCGCTGACCGCCAAAGGCCGCTTCGCGCTCGCGCGCGTGCTGCTCGCGCAGGGCGACCAGGCCGGGGCGCGGGCGCAGGTGCGCGCAGCCTGGACCGAACCGTTCAGCCGCGACGTGGAAAGCGAAGCGCGCGAGGTCTTCGAGGGCCTGATCACGCGCGCCGACGACAAGGCGCGGATGGACCGGCGCATTTACGAAGACGACATCGAGACCGCGTCGCGCCTGGCGCAGCGGCTCGGCGGGAACGAGCCGGCCATCCTCAAGGCGCGCAAGGCGGTCAACGACAAGGCGGGCAACGCCAAGGCGCTGCTCGACGCCGTTCCGGCGAGCGCGCGCGACGATCTCGGCTACACGTTCAGCCGCATCCAGTTGCTGCGCCGCAGTGAGCAATACGAAGACGCCGCGCGGCTCCTGCTCGCCGCGCCATCGGACCTCGGCGGCGGGCACGATACGGATGAATGGTGGATCGAGCGGCGCCTCATCGCGCGCAAGCTCGTCGAGCTCGACCAGGCGAAGGCCGCGTATCTCGTCTGCCGCAACGCCGACATGCCGGCGAAGGAGAACTATCAGGTCGAGCACCAGTTCATGGCGGGCTGGATCGCGCTGCGCTTCCTCAAGGATCCGCACACCGCCGCGCAGCACTTCGCCCGCATCCCGGCGCTCGGGGTCGGCAATCCCATCGCGCTCTCCCGCGCCGGCTATTGGCAGGGCCGCGCCGCCGAAGCGGCCGGCCGAACCAGCGAGGCGCGCGCCCATTACGAGGGGGCCGCGCGTTATTCGACCGCCTATTACGGGCAGCTCGCGCGCGGCCGGCTCGGCCTCGGCGAGATCACGCTTCGTTCGCCCGCGATGTCGCCGGACAAGCGTGCGGCGGTCGCACGCCTTGAAGTCGTGCGCGCGGTTGAGATCCTTTACGCGATCGACGAGCGAAACCTCGTCATTCCCTTCGTCGCCGATCTTCCCGACCGCACCCAGGACGCGGCCGCGCTGACCGCCATCGGCGAACTCACCGGCAAGCACAATGATGCGCGCGCGATGCTTCTGCTCGGCAAGGCCGCGCTCGGCAACGGGCTGCCGCTCGATCATTACGCCTTCCCGACCATCGGCCTGCCGCAATACTCGGCGATCGGACCCGAGGTGGAGCCGGCGATCGTCTACGCGATCGCTCGCCAGGAGAGCGCTTTCAATCCGCAGACGGTGTCCACCGCGAATGCGCTCGGCCTGATGCAGGTGACCCCGGAAGCCGGGCGGTTCATCGCCAAGACCTACGGCGTCCGTTTCGACCAGAAGCGCCTGCTGCACGACAAGGTCTACAATGTGCAGATGGGCGCGGCCGAACTGGGCGGCAATATCGAGGCCTATCGCGGCTCCTATATCCTCGCCTTCGCCGCCTACAATGCCGGCCGCGGCCGGGTGAAGGAATGGATCGAGCGCTTCGGCGATCCGCGCGACCCGGAGGTCGATCCGGTCGACTGGGTCGAGCGCATCCCGTTCTCCGAGACGCGCAATTACGTCCAGCGCATCATGGAGAACGTGCAGGCCTACCGCGTGCGCTTCGGCAAGGGATCGAAGCTCCTGATCGAGGCCGATCTCCGGCGCGGCTCCGCGGTCAACTGAGTTCGGCCGTCAGCCACTTGCCGATATCCTCCGCGCGCGGCAGCCCGCCGGCATGCACCAGTTTGCCGTCGACCACGACGCCCGGCGTCGCCGCAACGCCATACGCGGCGATGGCGGCGTAATCGGTGACCTTCTCGATCGTGACCGGAACGCCGAGCCGGTCGGCTTCGGCCTGGACGATGTCGGCCGTGCGCATGCAACGCTTGCAGCCGGGCCCGAGCACTTTCACGTTTTTCATCAGCTTGGCTTTCGTCAATCGAACAGCGCGTTGAACAGGTAGCCGACGGCGAGGATGCCGGTGGCGACGACGCCGATAAACACGGCGATCAGGCGGGCGCTCAGCACCTTCCGCAGAATAATCATTTCGGGCAGCGAGAGCGCTATCACCGACATCATGAAGGCGATCACGGCGCCGAGAGGAACGCCCTTGCCGATCAGGGCCTCCACAACGGGGATGATTCCCGCCGCGTTCGAATACATCGGAATGCCGACGACGACCGCGGCCGGGACCGACCACCATGCGTCGCGGCCCAGGATGGACGCCATCAGCTCGGATGGCACGTAGCCGTGGATCGCCGCGCCGGCGGCGATGCCGACGATGATCCATGGCCATACGCGGCCGACGATCTCGCGCACCGCGGCAAGCCCCGCTTTGATGCGGTCGACCGGCGTGAGATCGTGCACGGGCAGCTCCACCGCTCCCGCGCGGATGTTGCGGACCCATTCCTCGAGCCAGCCTTCGAGCTGAAGGCGGCCGATCACGAAACCGGACACGATCGCCACCGCGAGGCCGAAGCCGAGATAGGTCAGCGCCACTTTCCAACCGACCAGGCCGAACAGAAGGCCGAGCGCCACTTCATTGACCATGGGCGCGGAGATCAGGAAGGAAAACGTCACGCCGAGCGGCACCCCGGCGCTTACGAAGCCGATGAACAGCGGAACCGCCGAGCAGGAGCAGAACGGCGTGACCACGCCGAGCAGCGCGGCGAGCACATTGCCGGCGCCCTCCCGCCGGCCGGCCAGGAGCGCGCGCGTGCGGTCAGGAGAAAAGAAGCTGCGGATGATCCCCATGCCGAACACGACCAAGGTCAGCAGCATCATGACTTTCGGCGTGTCGTAGATGAAGAACTCGATCGACTGACCGAAATGGCTGGCCGGATCGACCGGCAGCCGCCGCACCGCCCAGACGGAGAAAGGCTTGAGCTGGCTGTAGATCGCGACCCATGCGATCACGGACGCGACCACGCCGGCGATCCAGAGCGGGGTGGAGCCGTCGCGCTTTCGTTCACTCGCGGCGTCGAGGCTCATGCTGCGCTCCGCTCCTTCGACACCGGCAGAGCGAGCACCGCGTCGATCACGGCGGCAACCTCGCGGCGAAGGTTCGGCGCGCGGCGATAGCGCACCCATTGCGCATCGCGGCGATCCACCACGAGGCCGGCCCGCTTGAGCACGGCCATGTGCCGCGACATGCGCGACTGAGTGGCGCGAAGCTCGCGCATCAGTTCGCACACGCAGTGCTCGCGCCCGTCCCAGAGCAGCCGTACCGCAGCAAGCCGGGTGGGCTCGGCAAGCGCCGTCAGAACGTCGAGCGGATCGTTCATTGGACTACCATGCGCTCATGCGCATATGCGGTCAACAATTATCGCCGGATCGGCGCGGCGGCTGTTTGCGCGGGCCCCGCGCAGATCGCGATGCGCGTTCAACGCATACGGCCGGAGCGCAAGCCGGCCTTGTTGAACCAGTTCCCGAACGACGCAATTGCGCCTAGACTTTCGTTCGGAGTCTGCTCTTGCAGACCGCGCGCTCTCTTGCGTCGCCCAACAAAGCCGCAGCAAAACGATAGGCAAGCCATGAGCAAAGGCGGTTATCGCAGCGTCTATGTCACCGCAAAGGACGGACTGAAGCTGCACCTGCGCGAATATGGCGAGCGGCCGGCGGCCGGCCTGCCCGTCGTGTCCCTGCCGGGACTGACGCGGGCGAGCGTCGATTTCCATCCCCTCGCCTACGCGCTCTCGCGCGACCCCGACCGTCCGCGCCGCGTGCTGGCGCTCGATTATCGCGGGCGCGGACTGTCCGACTACGATCCCGATCCGGCCAATTATTCGATCCCGGTCGAACTCGACGACGTGCTCGCGGTGCTGACGGCCTGCGCCGCCGAGCCCGCCGTGATCGTCGGAACCTCGCGCGGCGGCATGATCGCGATGGCGCTCGGCGTGGCGCGGCCGACCGCCATCGCCGGCGTCGTGCTGAACGATATCGGCCCCGTCATCGACATGGCGGGGCTGGTGCGGATCAAGGATTATGTCGGGAAGCTGCCGCAGCCGAAGGACTTCGCGGAAGGCGCCGCCGTCATCCGCGGCCTGTTCGCGAGCCAGTTCCCCAAGTTCGGCGAGAAGGACTGGATCGCCGCCGCGCACCGCACCTGGCGCGAGGAGAACGGGCGGCTCGTACTCGCCTACGATCCCGCGCTGGCGAAAACGCTCGCCGCGTTCGATGTGAATGCGCCGATGCCGAGCCTGTGGCCGCAGTTCGACTCGCTGGTCGATATCCCGATGCTGGTGATCCGCGGCGCGCTATCCGACCTGCTCTCGCCGGAAACGGTCAAGGAGATGGGCGCGCACCGGCGTCAGCTCGACGTGCTGGAGGTGCCGGACCAGGGCCATGCGCCGCTGTTGATCGAGCCCGAGGTGATCGCGCGCATCGCCGCCTTCATCGATATGTGCGATCCCGCCTGACGGGGAAGCTTGCACCATATCCGGGGAAGAAACGATGGAGACGACGCGACGCCGTGTGATTGCCGCCAGCGCGATGGCTTTGGCCGCGCTGGCGCCGGAGGCTTCCTTCGGCCGTCGGCGCGCCAGCGACGCGAGCGCCTCCGCGGGTGAGACGCGCGGCGAGGCGGCGCCGCCCGCCGAGGTGGCGCTGTTTCGCGACGCCACGGAAGCGCTGTTCTCGCTCGCCGACCGTCGGCGGGCCTCCGATCCGTCGGCGCCATGGGTCCCGCGCCGCCGCTTCGTCGTGGACGCCGACGAAGCGCATCGGATCGCTTTCGAGGGGCCAAGCCCCATTGTCGGCATGTCGCTGGACGACCTCCTCGAATGCTCGCGCAGCGGTCATCCGAACGCCGGAGAGCTGGCGGCCTTCCTGGGCGTGCATCGCGGATTTCTGCACCTGATGGCGTCGCCCGGAATCGGGAGCATCGCCGCTCTCAGAGGGCGGCGCGTGGCGGTCGACACCGACACTGGCTACGCCAGCGCGCTGTTCGAAATGCTACGGCGGACGGGGCTCGAACGTCGCCGCGATTTCGAGGTCGTGTACGCCGGCGCGACCAACCTGCGTTACGAGAAGCTGTTGCGCGGCGAGTTCGACGCGACCCTGCTCGGCGCGCCATTCATTCGTCTAGCCATGCGGCAGGGCTATCCCTCGCTCGGCACGGTGATCGACGCGCTCGGCGGTTACCAAGCCGTGGTGCTGGTCGCCCACCGCTCCTGGCTTGCCACGAACGGGCCTTTAGCGCGCGCCGTCGTCGCCTGCCTCCGGGAGACCCTCGACTGGACGACGCGACCGGAACACCGCGAGCGTGCGGAAGCCTATGTCAGCGAAATTCTGGGAGGACTTGAAAGCGCCGCGGCGAACGAGGTGACGCAAGACTTGTTCGGCCCGGCCAGTGAATTCCTCCGCGACGGGCGAATGCGCGAGAGCGATACGCGGGTGGTGATCGACTTGTTCAACGCCTCCCGCAGAACCTCCATGACCCAGGAGACGATTGGGCGGCTTACGGATGTTTCGTTTCTTGACTGACCGCTCGCTCGCGTCCACCGACCGACGGGAGAAAAAAGCCGATTCCGTCATCGGGGCGGCGCGTCATATAGCCCCCGTTCAGCCCTTGGCGATCCAGAACTGGTACATGGCGGCGAAGGTGTCGGGGTTGTCCTGCTCGAACGCCTGCCAGTGATCGAGACTGGTCATCGCGGGATCGTCGGGAAAGCGCGCCCGATACGCCTCGCCCGTCGCCTGCGGCAGCTCGAAGCCGATCATGCGGGCGCCTGCGGCGTTTAGAAAATCCTTGATCGCCGGCAGCGTCAGGCCCTGTTCCTGGACGTGGAAGAGCAGGTCGCGGCATTCGCTCGTGCTGAAGAAATCGTAACGCTGCGCCACGCTGCGTAGCGGCGTTGCGAGCAGCTCCTCCCGGCAGCGGCGAATATCCTCGGGGGTCGGCGCGAAACCGCGCTCGGCGACGAAGCTCCGCGCCGCTTCGATGTCGCGCCGCGCGCGCGCGCTGTAAAGCGCAACGCGCATCGCCCCGCCTGCGCGCAGGAGCCCCCACAGAATGCGCCAGCCGGCGAACGGATCGGCGAGATGGTGCAGCACGCCGCCGGCGTCGATCGCGTCGAACCGGCGTTCCAGCGTTCCAAGCTCGAGGATGTCGGCCTGGGCGTAATCGATCTGCGCGACCCCGAGTTCGCGCGACTTGCGCAGCGCATAAGCGAGGCTCTTGCGGCTGAGATCGAGCGCGAGGATGCGCACATTGGCGAACCGGCGCGCGACTTCGACCGGATGCCGTCCCGTGCCGCAGCCGGCGACGAGCATGTCGCCGCCGCCCTCGCCGTCCGGAAGCAGGGCGGCCGGAAAGCGCCGGCGCAGATAGGCGCGCACCGTTTCCTGCGGCGGCTGCGACGCCGGCTCCACCCAGCGTGGATAGGGGTTTTCCTCGTATTGCCGCCGCACCGCGGCCGAGGTGGCGTCCGTCACCTCGGTGAGGCGCGGGATCGCGCTCTCGATCTCACGTTCAAGCCGCGGCTCGGCGATCTGCTGGGCGATCACGCCGGCGAGCGGAGCGGGCCAGTCCGGGCCGAGCAGGCGCTCGGCGCTCGGCAGATCGCCGAGCGGGACATAGCTCGCGAGCGCGGCGAGCCGCAGCGGCGCAACCGGCCGCGCCGCATCGAGCTCGGCGATCACCGCTTGCCGCAAGGTGTCGGCCTGCTGCGCCTCATCATGCGTCAGCGCGAACACGTAATCATTGAGAAAGCACTGGCGCGCGAGCGCGCAGCAGAGGCGGAGCAGAGGTGTGTCCGCCTCGCTGGGTTCGCCGCGCTCCGCGGCCGCCGCGAGCAGCGGGCGAAGCGCGGTGAGGAAGCGCTCAAAGCCAAGGTCGCACACGGTGTGGGATTCGAGCAGCCGGCGCAGGAACGCATTGTCGGCGAGCGCACTGACGCCGGCGGGCCCGAGCAGCGCTGCGGCGTCGAGGCGCGTCGGCCAGGCCTGCGCCGCCCGCGTGACGGCGTCGCCGATCGCCGGGAAGAGCTGAAAGAACGTGGCGAGGACGTCGCCATAGGTCTCGTACAGTTCCGGCGCGAGAGCGAGCGCCCGCTCGAGGTGGATCGCCGCCTCGTCGTGCTTGCCCTGCATGAGCAAGACGCTTCCGAGCCCGTTATGGGCCTCGGCCAGATCGGGAACGAGCGCGAGCGCGCGACGGAAGACCGCGACCGCCCGCTCGGGATCGCCCCGGCCATTGGCGAATGCGCCGAGGCGGACGAACAGGAGCGCATAGTCGTGTTCGTTCGGGCCGGGCGGCGGTTCGTTCGGCGTTGTCTGCGCAGCCGGCGCGAATGCTTGGCTTGGCCGCGCCTTCTGCCGCAACGCGAGCGCTTTCTCGAATGCGGCGACGGCCTCGTCGATCTGTCCGCGCGCGGCGCAGATGTTTCCCAGTTCATCGAGCGGATCGGGATCGCGCGGGCTGAGCGCGACGGCGCGCCGACTATGCGCGGCGGATTCCTCCAGGCGCCCGGCGGCGAACAGGCCGGCCGCGAGCTCGCGGCGCCAGTCGCCCTTGCTGTCGTCGGCAGCGCAAGCCTTGCCGAGCCAGATCAGCGCGGCGTCGAAGCCGCCGGCATCGCGGGCGATCGCTCCCATCAGATGCAATGTCCTCGCATGCTCCGCATGCCGTGCGAGGATCTGTCCGCAGAGCGCCTCGGCCTCGGCCAGCCGGCCGGCCCGGCGCAGCTCGCCCGCCTGCGCCAGGAGCGGCGCGATCGATCCCTCGTCGCGGGCCGCGGCGGCGGCGTTCTTTTTCTGCGCGGCGCGGCGTTCTTTGCGGTTCATGAGCGTGCCTTTTTAGGAAATCGTGGTCGCCTCTTGTGTCGCCATCGCCGGCCTTGACCCGACAATGACGAGAAGAGGAACGCGCGGCGGCGACGAGCAATGCTGCGGAAGCGTCCATCCCTCTTCGTCATCACCGGGCCGGCGCGAAGCGCCGAGACCCGGTGATCCAGCGTCAAAAAGACAAGATGGATGGCCGGGTCAAGCCCGGCCATGAGGAGGTAGGATGGCCGCATGGATGCTCGGGTCATTTGTCGGGCTTGACCGGGCAATGAGGAAGACGAGAACACGCCAAGTCATGACAAGAACGAGCGCGCAAGAAAAAACCCCCGGCGTTTCCACCGGGGGTCTTGTTCGACCGCTCTAGGCGGTCGGCATGTTCACGCGATCAAGGAA
>CAYGZV010000053.1:14653-16973 GCA_964354425.1 uncultured Rhodoplanes sp.
CCGGGGGTCTTGTTCGACCGCTCTAGGCGGTCGGCATGTTCACGCGATCAAGGAACGATGTCGCGATGGACACGGAAGGTGACCGAGAGCGCGTCCTGGTCCTCGACCGTGTAGAAGGGCCCGATCGGCCCAGTGCTCGGCCGCGGCGTCCCGGCGAGCGCAGTATAGGCCGCCAATCCCGCGAAGGCCGTGTCGAGCTTCTGATAGAGAACGTCCACGCCCATGTAGAAGTCGGGGCGGATGTTCCACTGGGTCCGGCTGCCCACATACCAGAGGCCGAAGTCAGGCGTGCAGGTCCCCTGATTGAATGCGCCGTTGATATTCACGGGCCGGAAGGTGCCACCCGCAGCCGCCCCAAGATTCAGGTTGTTGCAGATGTAGGTGGTGGCGTCGCTGTTGTAGTCGAACTGAATGAAGCCGCCATAGGCCGAGGTGCGCAGGCGCGGCGTCCAGAAGTGTTCGAAGGCAGCAACCGCTCCCCACGCCGTGGTCAGCTCGAGCGAGCCGTTCTGGACCCCGAAGATGTTGTCGCGCAGAATGGCGTCCTGCGCAAAGCCGAGGCCGAGCGAGTAGGAGCCGCCGAACGCCGCCGGGTTGGCCCCGCTGCCGTTCTGCACGTTGCTGACATACCGGGTCGCGCCCTGCGCGTAGTTCACCTGGAAGGCGAACGTGTCGCCGGCCGCGATGAAGGGCAGGTTGAAGATGCCGCCCACGCCAGCCGCCCAGCCGATCTTGTCGTCGGGATGGCCGCAGTTGAACGCGCCGGTGATCGCCTGGGTCGCCGCCAAGCTCGTGCAGCCTCCGGCCAATCCGGTGGCCGTGTTGGAGAAGTAGTAGGCGGCGCTCACATCATGCATGGCGCTCATGAGCTGGAAGGAGCCCCAGGCCTGATCGATGCGGATGTTGCTGACGATGTCCGGATATTTGACATTGCCCAGATCGTTGTTGAGCTGACCGCCCACCACGAACTGGTTGCCAGCGCCCGCCTCGACATTGGTGATCCCGAAGCGGCGCGGATCCTCGATTGCGATCGTCGAGGAGATGCCGTTGCCCCATTGCGTCGTGTAGGCGGCGAGGAGGTTGCCGCTGTCACCTGTGTCGTTGGTGGGCAGGCCATGATAGGTGCGCGCCGCCTGCGGGAACAGATCGTAGAACGACTGCGCCTTGCCGAAGGTGAAGCCGGCCCACTGGATGAAGGCGCGGTTCGCGTACACTGCAGGGCCTGTGCCATTGAAGGCCACCCCTGCGGTGCCGCCTTGCGGGCTGTCCTGCGTCCAGCCGATATTCATGTAGCTGCGGACCGTGCCCCATTCGGTCTGCGACCGCGCATCCATCGTGATGATGGTCCGGGCGCGGAAGAGGAAGTCGTTCGTGTTGCTGACCGACCGGGTCTGCTGATTGCCGCCCGAGCCGGTGAAGAAGTAGCCGTTGGTGCCGCTGTTGCCGGTATTGATGTAATACTGGCCGCGGACATAACCGCCGAACTTCACGCAGATGTCGGTGCCGGGAATGTAGTAGAACCCTGCGCCATAGAGGCTGCAAACCTTCACGTATTCGACCGGAGCGGCCTTAACGGGAAGATCGGCTGCCTGCGCTCCTGCCACCGCCATGAGACCTGCCGCGGAGCCGAGGAGAAGACTTTTGACCATCTTCATTGAAACCTCCATTGTTTGCCGTGGGAGGGTTCCGTCTCCGGCGGGTGCTGCGCACCCTGGAAGGTCCCCTGATTCCCAGATCCACCCAGTGCCCTTCCCGTACCTTGCGATTGCTCGATGCGGTCGGAACTCTAGACGGGGCGACCCGGGATGCCCCCCTTAGTCGCACCGTAAGATTAACCCACGGGCCTCCGCAGGCAACAAAGAAGCGACCTCAAACCCCGCTCGACGGTCTGAATCCCACCAGGTGTTGCTCAAACAGCACGAACTAAGAACAGGCAAAGTGGGCATCTTCGACAAATAAATACATTGTTAAGTCAGTTAATTAAGACAAATAACTAAACTCAATTATCTGTGAGTTCTCCGTGAGTGTGTCGCAGCGGGGTGGAGGCGGGGGGCGCGCCTGGCGGCCTCGAATCGGCCGCGCAGTCGGTCCGATTTCGACTAATTCCCGTCAAACGCCCGCCGCGCCGCCCGGTCGGGCCGCCGCGGCCATTGTCGGCCGTTGCGGAGAACGAAGCCGCTGGGAATGCTGACAGTTTTCCGTCGCCCAGGCGCAGGCTAAGAACAAAAAGGGATCGTTCCCTGCCCGGCTCCGCCGGGCCGGCCGCCGCTAGTGTTGTGACTCTAACGCTTGTCTCCTCAAGGGAGTGCGTTTCGCGCTC
>CAYGZV010000054.1:0-9993 GCA_964354425.1 uncultured Rhodoplanes sp.
TGCGCATGGACCGGAATGTCGACCTGAAATTGCTGTTCGATCCCGGCCATAGTCTGGATGAGCGCATTCTGCGGGAGCAGTTCGCGACCGAGCCCGACCGCGTGCAGGGATTATCCTGAAACTCTCGTCAGTGGCGTCCGGCCTACCCGCAAGCGCACCGTCCCGGCCGCCACTGAACGCGGCGCGGCGAGAGAAGCGGAAGGCCGCTTTGCGCCAGTTCGGCGGGATCGATGGATATGGTAAACAGAATCGAACGAGCTCTGCGCAAGCCGCGGCAAGCTCGGTAAACTCGACATCGGGGAGGAGACAAATGTCGTTCGCAACGGCAGTGCGTCACAAGCGGGGCGGAATGTATTTCGAGGACTTCGATGTCGGCGAGGTCGTCGAGCATCGCTATCGGCGCACGGTGACGCAGATGGACAACATGCTGTTCTCCAACATGACGCTCAATCCGCAGCCTTTGCATATCGACAGGCATTTCTGCGAACAAGAAACGCAATGGGGCCAGCCGCTGATCAATTCGCTGTTCACGCTCGGCCTCATGATCGGCATGTCAGTGTCCGACCTGTCGGTCGGCACGGTCATCGCCAATCTCGGGATGACCGAGGTAAAATTCCCGCATCCCCTGTTCGAGAACGACACCGTGCACGCGACGACGGAGATCATCGGCAAGCGCACGTCGAAATCGCGCCCGGACGCCGGCATCATCGAATTCCACCACCGCGCCTATAACCAGGACGGCCAGCTCGTCGCCGAGTGCCGCCGGCAGGCGTTCATGCTGCTGCGCCCGAAGTAAAGGGATTCCCATGCGCTCGCTGTTGTTCGTTCCCGCCGACTCGCAGAAGAAACTCGACAAGGGCCTTGCCTGCGGCGCCGATGCGCTGATCGTCGATCTCGAGGATTCGATCACGCCGGAGCGCAAGGCCGCCGCGCGCGGCGCCGCCGCCGAATTCGTGAAGGCCGCCGTCGCGCGCACGCCGCGCCCGCGCATTCTGGTGCGCATCAACGGCCTGACGACCGGGCTCAGCGATGCCGATCTCGACGCCGTCATGCCGGCCCAACCGGATGCGATCATGCTGCCGAAGGCGGAAGGCGGCGCATCGGTCATTCACCTCGACGCCAAGCTCGCCGTGCGCGAGGCGCTCGGCGGACTTCCGGACGGCCATGTGAAGATCGTCGCGATCGCGACCGAAACGGCGCAGGGGCTGTTCCTCGCCGGCACCTATAGGGACTCGAGCAACCGCCTGACCGGGCTCACTTGGGGCGCGGAAGACCTCTCCGCCGATCTCGGCGCGGAAGCCAATCGCGGCGCGGACGGGCGCTTTCTCGACCCCTACCGGTTCGCGCGCACGCTCTGCCTCGCCGCCTCGGCCGCCGCCGCGGTGCAGGCGATCGACACGCTGACGGTCGATTTCCGCAACGACGCCGCGTTGCGCCGGGAATGCGAGGAGGCGCGCCGCGACGGCTTTACCGGCAAGCTCGCGATCCATCCGGCGCAGGTGCCGATCATCAACGAGGCGCTCACGCCGACGGCGGAGGCGGTCGCCCATGCGGAGGCGGTCGTCGCGGCCTTCGCCGCCGCGCCGGGGGTCGGCACGGTTCAGATCAACGGGGTGATGTTCGACATCCCTCACCTGAACCGCGCCAAGAACCTGCTCGCCCGCGCCCGCGCCATCTCGCGCTGAACCGGATCGGGGATGTCGCAGCTACGCAAAGCCTCCGGTGCGGGAAGCGCCGATCCAGACCTTCTCGCCCGTATCGCCGATGCGCTCGAGCGGCTCGCGCCGCCCGCCCCCGCCGCACCCGACTTTTCCGCAGCCGACGCCTTCGTCTGGCATCCCGAGGGGTCGCGGCTCAGTCCCGTCATGCGCGTCAACCGCGTGGACATGTCGCTGCTCAAGGGCATCGAGCGGGTGCGCGATCTGCTCCTCGAAAACACCGAGCGGTTCGCGCGCGGCTTTCCTGCCAACAATGCGCTCCTGTGGGGCGCGCGCGGGATGGGGAAATCCTCGCTCGTGAAAGCGGTGCATGCCGCCGTGAACGCCGGGCTCGGAGCGCAGGCGGGGACCCTCAAGCTCGTCGAGATTCATCGCGAGGACATCGAGGGGCTGCCCGAACTAATGTCGCTGCTGCGCCGCGCCGCCGAACGCTTCGTCGTGTTCTGCGACGATCTCTCCTTCGACGACGCCGACACGTCCTACAAATCGCTGAAGGCCGTGCTCGAGGGCGGGATCGAAGGCCGGCCGGAAAACGTGATCCTCTACGCGACCTCGAACCGGCGGCACCTGATGTCGCGCGACATGATGGAGAACGAGCGCTCGACCGCGATCAATCCCGGCGAGACGGTGGAGGAGAAGGTTTCATTGTCCGATCGGTTCGGCCTGTGGCTCGGCTTCCACCGCTGCAGCCAGGACGAATATCTCGCGATGGTGGAGGGCTATGTCTCCTTCTTTTCCATCCCGGTCGAACGCGAGCCGATGCGGCGCGAGGCGCTCGAATGGGCCGCGACGCGCGGCGCGCGGTCGGGCCGCGTGGCCTGGCAATATGTGCAGGACCTCGCCGGCCGGCTGAAGGTGCGGCTGAACGGCTGAGCGCGCCGGAGGCGCGCGTCACGCGCCCGACGGCAGGTGCTGCATCGGATCGACCGGGGCCGAGCCCTTGCGGATTTCGAAATGCAGTTGCGGCGATGCCACGGTGCCGGTCTGGCCCGACTTGGCGATCACCTGACCGCGCCGAACCGCGTCGTTGCGCTTCACCATGATCTCGCTCGCATGGGCGTAGGCGGTGACGAAGCCGTTGGAATGGCGGATCAGGATGAGGTTGCCGTAGCCCTTGAGTTCGCTGCCGGCATAGGCGACGACGCCGTCCTCGGCCGCGCGCACGGCGGTTCCTTCCGGCACGGCGAGATTGATGCCGTCATTCTGCTGGCCATTCGTCTTGGCGCCGAATCCGGCGATCACCCGGCCGCGCACCGGCCAGCGGAACGCCGGCGAGGCGCCTCCCCGGTCGCTCCCGCCGTCCTCGACGATTCCTTCGGTGACGGGCGTCGCGACGCGCACTGTCGGCGTGGGTTCGATCGAAGCGAGCCGTTGCGGGGCGGGCGCAGGCTCGGCCGCACGCGGCAGAGCCGGCGGCGCAGCGGGCGGCGCGGCGGCGGTCGGCTGCGGGGCCTGCGGTTCCGCGGCGATCGCGGCGGTCCGCGCGCCAGCGCCGGCCTTGCCCGGAATCACCAGGCGATCGCCCATCTTCACCATGGCGTGCGGAGCGATCTTGTTGGCGGTGGCGATTTCGGTGATCGGCCGGTTGTAGCGGCGGGCAATCCCGACCAGCGTCTCGCCCGGTGCGACGACATGAACGCTCGACATCGGCGCGCGCAACTTGCCCGTCTGTGCGGCGGCCGTGGGCCGGGCGACGCTCGATCCGGCCGCGCTCGTATTGTAGCGCGGAATGACGAGGCGCTGCCCAGGCCGAAGCGCCGCCGGACCGGACATGCCGTTCGCCTCGGCGATGGCGCTCGCCGGCACGCCATAGCGGCCGGACAGCGCAGCCAGGGTGTCGCCCGGAGCGATCGTGACGGGAGTGCCGCCCTCCCAGGTCCAGCCCGATTTCGGCTTCGGCTCCGCACGCAATTGCGGCAATGCGTTGCTGGCGGCGCTCGATCCGGGAGCCCCGGCGCCGACCGCGCTCGAACGGCCCGGCGCCGGCGGCGCAGGCAAAGGCTGGGCTCCTGTCTGCGGCTCCGTCAGCGGACGCGTCTCGATCTGCGCGGATGGCAGCGAGCCCGTCGTTTCGTTGGGCGACGCCCGCGAGGCGAAGGGATTCTCGTTGAGCCTGACCGAGTCAGAGCTGCAATTCGCAGCGCCCAGGCCGACCGCGAGTAACGCGAACGCCCGCGCTAGGGAGCGCGGGCTCAACGCATCATTGAACGCACGCATTTTGTTTCACTCACTCAGACCCGAACCGACGTTTGGAGTAAACACCGAGCGAGTAAAGATTGATTTAAGAGGTACACGCTCTCTTAAGGCTAATGGCTGGCGCAGCGCAGCAAGCGCGCCGCGCGGCCCGCTCCCGCCGGCCGGCGGGGCTCACTCGTTCGGCGCCGGTCGCGCTAGAGTTCGCGCGCCTTGCCGGACAATAGCGGAACGAAGCGAACCACGATCAGATCGGCCCGCTCGAGGCCGTTCTTGGTCTTGGTCAGTCTGACGATGGATTGCGACCGGCGTTGTGGCCCAAGCGGGAGCACCATGATGCCGCCCTCGGCCAGTTGTTCGACGAGCGCCGGCGGAATGGCCTCCGCCGCCGCCGTCACAATGATGCGGTCATATGGGGCCTTGTCCGGGACGCCTTCGAGTCCGTCGCCGACGACGACCTCGATATTGGAAAAACCGAGCGTCTCGAATCTGATCCGCGCCGCCTCTGCGAGGGTGCGGAAGCGCTCGATCGTCACGACTTCCCGGGCTAGCCGCGACAACACGGCGGCCTGATATCCGGACCCCGTGCCGACCTCCAGAACGCGGTGTTGCGGCAGCACCGCGAGCTGCTCGGTCATATACGCGACGACATAAGGCTGGCTGATGGTCTGTCCGCACGCGATCGGCATGGCGTGGTCCGAATAGGCTGTCGCGGCATAGTCGGGCGAAACAAAATACTCGCGCGGAACCTCATCCATCGCGCGCAAGACGCCGGGGTCCATGATGCCGCGACGCCGCAGCATCAGGAGGAATCCCATACGGCCGATCCGATCGTCGGCGACCGGCGTCTCGGGCATGTTCTTACCTCGCGCCGGCGACGGCGAATGCGCAGGAGCGGCGCGCCGGCGGCCGGCCGGTCATTGAACGCCTTCCTGCAAGTAGCGCTTGCCGATCCGGCAGGTTCGAATGTGACGTAATGTGGGCGACCTGCGGCGATCGACCCTAAAGCCATCACGATAACTTGCATAGTGAGCGCGGCCCACGGATCGGTTCCTGTTGGGGGCCGATCTGATTTCGTGTAACACTTGATCCAAATGGGATCGACGAATGATCCAGGGACAATACGGGACGGAGTAGTGATGGACCAGACTGCAAGTGAGGCTGCTGGAAAGAACGTCCTCGTCGTCGAGGACGAAATCATGATCCGCTTGCTGCTTGAAGATATGCTCGGGGAACTCGGCTACACGATCGCTGCGGCCGTTGGTCGGATTGATGACGCGGTGAAGCTCGCCAAGACAGGCGAGTTCGACGTGGCGATCCTCGACGTCAATCTGAACGGGCAGACCGTGAGCCCGGTCGCAGAAATCCTGGAGGCACGGGGACTCCCCTTTGTCTTCGCGACCGGTTACGGCGAGCGCGGCCTGCCGGAACGCTTCAGCAATCGCCCGACATTGCAGAAGCCGTTCCAGCAAGAAAATCTCGGCCGCATTCTCTGCCAGGCCTTCGAAAACATGCCGGCCTGAACTCGCGGGATCGGCGCCCCTACAGGGAACCTAGACGACGATGCCCGGCCAGAGCCGGGCATCTTTTTTTGTCGCGAGGCCGGCCATCGGAAACCAAGGCCGGCTCACTCGAACACCTGCGCGAGGCGCGTCATAAACGGCTCGTCGGTCATATCGATGCGCAGCGGCGTCACCGCGATCCGGCGGTCGGCGAGCGCCGAGAGGTCGGTGCCGTGTAGCGCGGTCGCCTGCTCGCCGCGCGCGAAGGCGACCCAGTAATACGGAATGCCGCGTCCATCGTGCCGCGGATCGATTCGGATCCATTCCTGCGCGCGCTTGCCCTGGCTGGTGACGGCGATGCCCTTGACCTCATCCGGCGGACAGTCGGGGAAATTGACATTGACCAGCACGTCGCGCGGCATGCCTTCGGCAAGCACCTTGCGGATCAGATCGGGCGCGAAGCGCAGCGCGGTTTGCCAATGCGGACGCAGGCGCGTTTCGGTTCCATAGGCCTGCGACAGCGCCACCGAGGGGATACCGAGAATTGTCCCCTCCATCGCGCCGGCGATCGTCCCTGAATAGGTCACGTCCTCGCCGGTGTTCGATCCGCGATTGACGCCGGACAGGACCAGATCGGGCAGCTTGCCGTTGAGGATGTGGCGGACGCCCATGATGACGCAATCGGTCGGCGTGCCCTTGATCGCGAAGCGGTGCTCGCTCACCTCGCGCATCCGCAGCGGATCGTTGAGCGAAAGCGAATGCGACACGCCCGACTGGTCGAGTTCGGGCGCGACGATCCAGACATCGTCCGACAGCGCGCGCGCGATCTCGGCCCCGACCTCGAGGCCGGGAGCGTGGATGCCGTCATCATTGGTGACGAGAATTCGCATTCGTGCCTGGTCTTCAATTCATCCGAGCGGGGAAAGAACCGGTAGAAGGCGCCCCCGTGCTGCCGAGCGGCAGGCGCCCGACGATGCACGCAAAATGACACCTCCACCACCGCGTCGTCATTCCTTCAAGCCCGTGCGAGCGTCTTCATGCCGCCCATATATGACTGCAGCACGTCAGGCACGGCGATCGTTCCGTCCGCCTGTTGGTAAGTCTCCAGCACCGCAATGAGCGCGCGGCCGACGGCGATGCCGGACCCGTTGAGCGTGTGGACGTGGCGGATCTGCCGGCCTTCCTTGGTGCGGTAGCGCGCGCCCATCCGGCGCGCCTGGAAATCGCCGCATGTGGAGCAGGAGGAAACCTCGCGGTAGAGCCCCTGCCCCGGCAGCCACGCCTCGATATCGTAGGTCTTCTGCGAGGCGAAACCCATGTCGCCGGTGCACAGCGTGACGACGCGATAATGGAGACCGAGCCGGCGCAGCACCTCCTCGGCGCAGGCCAGCATCCGCTCGTGCTCGTCCCGGCTCCGCTCGGGCGTCGTGATCGAGACGAGCTCGACCTTGGTGAACTGGTGCTGCCGCAGCATGCCGCGGGTGTCTTTGCCGGCCGCGCCGGCTTCCGCGCGAAAGCACGGCGTGCAGGCGGTGAAGCGCAGCGGCAGGGCGTCTTCGTCGACGATCGATTCACGCACGAGATTGGTGAGCGGCACTTCGGCGGTCGGGATGAGCCAGAAACGATCGTCGCGCGACTCCTGCTCGATATCGGCCATCACGCGCGCGGTCCCGGCCGTCAGATCGACCTTCTGTTCGACCCAGAGTTTCGCCGCGTCGCGCTCCATGAGGTCTTTGAGCAGGCGTGCAATCGCGCGGTTTTCGCGATCCGCGATCATCATCTCCTTATAGGCGGAGAACTGGTCGTCCTTGAACTTCGGCAGCTGCGCGGTGCCGAACATCACGTCGTCGCGCACCAGGATCGGCGGGCTGACTTCGGTGTAGCCATGCTCCTGGGTGTGCAGATCGAGCATGAACTGCGCGAGCGCGCGCTCGAGCCGGGCAAGCCCGCCCTTGAGCACCACGAAGCGGGAGCCGGAGAGCTTCGCCGCCGTCTCGAAATCCATCTGGCCGAGCGCCTCGCCGAGATCGAAATGCTGCTTCGGCGCGACCGCATAGTCGCGCATCGCGCCAAAGCGATGGTGCTCGACATTCTCGTTGGCGTCGATCCCGTCCGGCACGTCGTCGAGCGGAAGGTTCGGGATCTGCGCAAGCGCCGCCTCGAACTCCTTGGTGACCTCCTTCTCTTCGGCATCGAGGGCGGGGATCGATGCTTTCAGCGCGGCGACCTCCTCCTTGAGCCGTTCGGCGGCCGCCTCGTCCTTCCGGCGCTTGGAGTCCGCAATCTCCTTCGAGGCGGCGTTGCGGCGCGCTTGCGCCGCTTCGAGCCGCCCGATCGCCGCCCGCCGGCGCTCGTCGATGCTGAGCAGTTCGCGCGCCAAAGGCTCGAGCCCGCGGCGCGCAAGCCCGCGGTCGAAGGCGGCGTCGTTCTCGCGAATCCACTTGATGTCGTACATGGCGGTCCGCTCGAAAAGAATCGGGACGGGTTTATAGCATTTCGGGGTCAGTCGGTGGATCGCAGCGTCGCCCAGCTAAGGCGATCGCGGCGATCACTCGGCAGGCTTCGAGGCGGGATCGGCCGTGCTGCGCGTCGAGGCTTGCGCCTTTCTCTCCACGATCCGCACCGCAATGATCGAGGCTTCGTAGAGGCCGAGCAGAGGCACTGCAAGCGATAATTGGCTCAGCACGTCCGGCGGCGTGAGCACGGCGGCGATCACAAAGGCGCCGACGATGAAATAGCGCCGCTTCTCCCTGAGCTGCTGCGAGGTGAGGATGCCGACGCGGCCGAGCAAAGTGAGAATGACCGGGAGCTGGAACGCGACCCCGAACGCGAGCACGAGGCTCATCATCAAGGACAGATACTCGCCCACCTTCGGGAGCAGCAGGATTTCCGCGCCGCCCTCCCCGCCGAGTTGCTGCATGCCGAGCGAGAAGCGCACCAGCATCGGCATGACCGCGAAATACACCACCGCCGCGCCGAGCAGGAAAAACACCGGCGTCGCGACGAGATACGGCAGGAAGGCCTGCCGCTCGTGACGGTAGAGCCCGGGCGCGACGAACATGTAGATCTGGGTCGCGATCACCGGAAAGGCGAGAAACGCGGCGCCGAACAGCGCGAGCTTGAGCTGCGTGACGAAATATTCGAGCAGCGCCGTGTAGATGAATTTCGAATTTTCGGGCCCCGCCACCCAGACGAACGGCCACACGAGAATATTGTAGATCTGCTTTGCGAAAAAGAAGCACAGGATGAAGGTCAAGGCGAAGGCGATCAGCGACTTGATCAGCCGCGCGCGCAGTTCGACCAGATGGTCGAGCAGCGGCGCCTTGGTCGCCTCGATGTCTTCGTGCGTCATGCCGGCCGATTCCCGGTCCCGAGTTCGCTCGGGGCGGAGGGCGCGGCGGGCGAGGCGGGAGCTTCTGTCGGAGTTGTCGGAGCGGCGGTCGCCGCCGGCGGGTCAGTCGCCGCCGGCAAAGCGTGCTCCGGCGCGGGCGCGGCGCCGTTGGCCGCCGGCGCGGATGGATATTGCTCTTTGCCCGGACCGGATGAACTCTTGTCCTTGTCCGGATCATAGGTCAGCGGATCGAAGCGGCCGATGCTGCGCGCGCTTTCATTGATATCATCGACCTGTTTCTTCAGGTCCGCCATCTCCGCCTCGCGCATCGCCTCGTGAAACTGGCCCTGGAACTCCGCCGCCATGCGGCGGAGCTTCGCGGACCATTGCCCGATCGCGCGCAGCACGCCGGGGAGCTCCTTCGGCCCGATCACGATCAGCGCGACCACGCCGATCAGAACAAGCTCGCTCCACCCGATGTCGAACATGCGAACTCCCGGCGGCCGGGTCCGCTGCGCCGGACCGCCCCGAATGCAAAGGCGAGCAGGACGGTTATTGGCGCGTTCAGCCGGTCTTGCGGGTCTCGGTTTGCCCGACCGTCTGCGCCGACTGATGGTCGATCGTCTTGACGGGCTCCGGCTTGACCGGTTCGACTTTCGCCGCTTCGTCCTCGCTCATGCCCTTCTTGAACGCCTTGATGCCCTGGGCCACGTCCCCCATCAACTCGGAAATCTTGCCGCGACCGAACAGCAGCAGCACCACGCCGATGACGACGATCCAGTGCCAAATACTCATGGAACCCATCGGTTCAATCCTCCGGACCGAGCGGCCGGACCATGGCCTCACCTTCGGTTTTGTCGAGGAAACTAGGCGTCAGCGGCCATAAATACAAGGACGCCGGCGTCCTTTTGCGGGCGCCGCGGCGCTTCGCGCCGGTCCGTTCCTCAGCCGCAGGCGTCGGGCGATGCGTCGGGACGCGGCGCAAGACCAAGATCGAGTTCGGGCGCGTCGAGCGGCTCCTCATCCTCGTGCAGCGCCGGGTCGTCCGACGGCGCCGGGATGCTGAAGCTCGTCGGAAGCTGGCCGTCGAACAGGCCCGCTCCCTTCAATTCGTCGAGGCCCGGCAGATCGGAGAGCTGCTCCAGCCCGAAATGCGACAGGAACGCCTCGGTCGTGCCGAAGGTGAGCGGCCGCCCCGGCGCCTTGCGCCGCCCGCGCGGCCTGATCCAGCCGGTCTCGAGCAGCACGT